>JBKJVF010000072.1:0-5377 GCA_046589965.1 Paracoccaceae bacterium | reverse complement strand
CCCATCCAGTTTCGTGCGCCAGCGCACCCGCTCGATCATGGCGGGGGCGGAAACGGTCGCAGCGGACGGTCGCGCCGCCTGTTTTGACCAATGACCCCGCAAAGGGATTGAAATCCCGGGGCGGGCGCGGCAATGAGGGTGATGCGTTGAGGTGACCGCCCCATGAACCGTCTCTACCACGTTCCCCTGTCGCCCTTCTGTCGCAAGGTCCGCCTGACCCTTGCCGAAAAGAAGATCGAGGTTGAACTGGTCGAGGAAAAGTACTGGGACCCGTCGCCAGATTTTCTGCGCCGCAACCCGGCGGGCAAGGTCCCGGTCCTGAAGCTTGACAGCCGGACCTTGAGCGAAAGCCAGGCCATCTGCGAGTACTTGGAAGAAAGCGTGCCCCAGCCGCCCCTGATGCCCCGCGACGCGGATGCACGCTATGAAGTGCGCCGCCTCTGTGCTTGGTTCGATGACAAGTTTCATGAAGAAGTGACGTCCAAGCTGCTTTATGAGCGGGTCAACAAAAAGATCACCGGGCAAGGCTATCCCGACAGCCGCAACGTGAAATCGGGCTCTGCCCGGATCAAGTATCACCTTGATTACATGGCCTGGCTTTTGGATCAGCGGCGCTGGCTGGCGGGGGATGTGATGACGCTGGCGGATTTCACCGCCGCGGCTCATCTCAGCTGTCTGGATTACATCAGTGACGTGGATTGGAACCGTCATGTGGTGCTGAAGGATTGGTACGTCAAGATCAAGTCGCGCCCCTGTTTCCGCACGCTGCTGGCCGATCAGGTGTCGGGCTTTCCGCCGCCCGCCCATTATGCCGACCTTGATTTCTGAGGCTGGTGCCGGGGGCTCGCCCCCGGACCCCGAGGATATTTCCCGCAGTCAGAAAGAACGTCTTTCGGCGCAGGCCTTGCGCGAAGGCTTTGCAAAGGTTGGCATTTGCCGACCGGACGCCGTGCCCGGCATGGCGGCACGACTGGACGCATGGCTGGCGGCAGGGCATCAGGGGCAAATGGGCTGGATGGCCGACCGCGCGGAATGGCGCGGCAACCCGTCGGCCCTTTGGCCCGAGGCGCGGTCGGTGATCATGCTCGCCGAGGCATATACGCCGCAGGTTGACCCGATGACCGGGCTGTCGCAGCGCGACCGGGGTGTCGTCAGCTGCTATGCGCAAGGGCGCGATTACCACGATCTGGTGAAACGGCGGCTGAAGCGGCTGGGGCGCTGGCTGGTCGATCAAACCGGCGCCGAGATCAAGGTGTTTGTCGACACCGCGCCGGTGATGGAAAAACCGCTGGCCCAAGCGGCGGGTCTTGGCTGGCAGGGCAAGCATACCAACCTTTTGGGCCGCGATCTGGGCAACTGGGTGTTTCTGGGGGCGATCTTTACCACGCTGGAACTACCGGTCGATCCGCCAGAGGGCGACCATTGCGGATCATGCCGCGCCTGTCTCGACATCTGCCCGACCAAGGCATTCCCGGCGCCCTATCAGCTGGATGCAAGGCGGTGCATTTCCTATCTTACCATCGAGCACAAAGGCCCGGTGGACGACACATTGCGCCCCCTGATGGGCAACCGCATTTATGGCTGCGACGACTGCCTTGCGGTCTGCCCATGGAACAAGTTCGCCATATCGGCATCCGAGTTCGGCTATCAGCCAAGGGTTGGTCTGCCGGAACTGGCGGAGCTAGCCTTGCTGGATGATGCGGGGTTTCGCGCGCGCTTTGCGGGAAGTCCCATCAAACGGATCGGACGCGACAGGTTTGTCCGCAACGTCCTATACGCCATTGGGAACTCCGCCACCCCCTCGCTGACACCCGTCGCCCAAACGCTGTGTCAGGACCCCGATGCGGCAGTGGCGGACGCGGCAAGTTGGGCGGTCACGCGCCTATTGGCTCACGGATAAGGCCAGCACCGACTATCGGGGGGGCGGGGCAGATCAATTCGTGCTAAGATGCGCGATAGACTCATACCTGAGGGAGGATCGTCATGGGACGTCACATTGCCGACAAACGCACACCGTCGACCGGTGGCCGGGTCAAGCACTTCCTGCGCCTCGCCCGCGCGCCGCGCGAAACCTGGCACCGGCCCCATACGCAATCGGGGGTCACGCGACTGATGCACTTTTTGCGCATCGCGCGGGGGCGCGAGGTCTGAGCAAACGGACAGATCACAAAAACCAAGGCCGGGCAGTCTGCCCGGCCTTTTTTGTCTTGTTGCCGGGATGGAGCTAAGCACGCACCATTTTTTCATATTCCATCGACACGCGTTTGGTCAGATCGCCGACCTCGAAATTGTAATCCCCGATCTGGCCCACTGGCGTCACTTCGGCTGCGGTTCCGGTCAGCCAGCACTGTTCGAACCCCTCAAGTTCTTCGGGCAAGATATGCCGTTCGTGCACCTTGATCTGCATGTCGCGCAGCATGCCGATGACCGACTGGCGGGTAATGCCGTTCAGGAATGCATCGGCCTTGGGGGTGTGAACCTCGCCGTCTTTGACAAAAAAGATGTTCGCGCCCGTCGCCTCGGCCACATAGCCGCGATAGTCAAACATCATCGCATCAGAGCAACCCTTGGCTTGGGCGGCGTGCTTGGACATGGTGCAGATCATGTAGAGCCCCGATGCCTTGGCCTCGCAGGGGATCGTGTCGGGTGACGGGCGTTTCCATTTCGCGATGTCAAGTTTCGCGCCCTTGAACTTGGCATCGCCGTAATAGCTGCCCCAGGTCCAGACCGCGACGGCCATGCGGATCGGGTTGTTCAGACTGGCGACACCCATGTCCTCACCCGCACCGCGAAAGGCGATGGCGCGCACATAGGCGTCGGTCAAATTGTTGGCTTTCAGCGTGGCTTCTTTGGCTGCGTTGATCTCGGCGACCGAGTAGGGGATCGGCATGTCCAAAAGCTCACCCGACCGAAGCAGGCGCGCGGAATGCTCGGTCGATTTGAAGATCTTGCCGTTGTAGCAGCGTTCGCCCTCAAAGACCGCGCTGGCATAGTGTAGCGCATGGGTCAGGATATGGACATTCGCAGTCCGCCATTCCACCAGCTTGCCGTCCATCCAGATGAACCCGTCGCGATCATCATAACCTGCCATCGCAGCCTCCCGCTTTTGCGAATATTGCGCACGATTGGTCCGTTTCGGACATAATCTTGCGCCAAACTGCCGAATCGCTAAACATTGTGACTTGGAATGTCAACAAGGCTGACGTAAATTCGAGCCGAGAGCGAGGGTCCCATGGTGGAAAACACATCGGGCGACGAAAGCCTTTTGTTTCTGACCGACGAACAGCTGCGCAAGGGCATCGAGGCGATGTTTTTTGCCTATCGCGGCTTTACCGCCGATCCCGACCGCATTCTGGAAGGCATGGATTATGGCCGCGCCCATCACCGCGCCATCCATTTCATCCATCGGAGCCCCGGCACCACCGTATCGAACCTTCTGGCGATCCTGGGGGTGACCAAGCAAAGCTTGAACCGGGTGCTGCGCGCCCTGATCGACCAGGGGCTCGTGCGCATCGAAAAGGGCCGCGTCGATCAGCGTGAGCGTCATCTTTACTTGACCGAACAGGGGCTTGTGCTGGAACGTGCCTTGTCGGATGCCCAGCGTGCCCGCATGCGGGCAGCTTACCGTGCAGCGGGTCCCCAGGCGGTGCAAGGCTTTCGCGCCGTGCTGGAGGGGATGATGGACCCCGAGCAACGAAGACAGTATCAAAGGTTGCGGGAGGGCGGACCTTGATCGAACCCATGGCACATCTGCTGGTCGTCGATGACGATGAACGCATCCGCGTACTGTTGCAGAAGTTTCTGATGCGCAACGGTTTTCTGGTCACCATCGCGCGCGACACCGATCAGGCGCGCCGCATTCTGCTGGGACTAGACTTTGATCTGGTGGTGCTGGACGTGATGATGCCGGGCACGGATGGCATCAGCTTTACCCGCGAACTGCGGCGCAAGTCCGCTGTCCCGGTGCTGCTTCTGACCGCCAAAGGCGAGGCCGCGAACCGGATCGAAGGGCTGGAGGCCGGTGCAGATGACTATCTGGTCAAGCCGTTCGAGCCGCGCGAGTTGCTGCTGCGTATCAACGCCATCCTGCGGCGCGTCCCGATGGTTAAGACCGAAGCCGCGCCCAAGGTCCTGCATCTGGGATCGGTCCGCTATGACATAGACCGGGGCGAGATGTGGCGCGGCGATCAGCCCGTGCGCCTGACCGCAACTGAGGCGCAGCTGATGCGTGTTTTTGCGCAAGCGGCCGGGCTGGCGGTCAGCCGCGACAAGCTGACCGGCGACATGGACAAGGACGCCAATGCTGCCGGGGCCGAACGCGCGGTCGACGTGCAGATCACGCGCCTGCGACGCAAGATCGAGGACGACCCCCGCCAGCCGCGCTATCTGCAGACTGTGCGGGGCGAAGGCTACATGCTGGCCCCGGATTGACCGCGGAGGTCGCCGGGGGCGCGTCGCCCCCCGGACCCCCAGAGGATACTTCACAAAGAGAAGAACGAGGCGCGGGTGAGCACGCTGATCTATCATCACGCCGCTTTTGCGCGGCACGAAACGCCCGAGGGTCATCCTGAACAGGTCGCGCGGATGGCGGCGGTAGTTCGCGGCCTGGCAGGCGTGGTGGCCGAGCGCCGTTCGGCACCCCTTGCCGATGACGCCGATCTCCTGCGCTGCCATCCGGCGCATTATCTGGCCAGGCTGCGCGCGGCATCTCCCGCCGGGCGCACCATCGCGCTTGATCCGGACACCTGGATGTCCCCCGGCACACTGGAGGCCGCCTCGCGTGCGGTGGGCGGAGTTTGCGCCGCGGTAGATGCCGTCCTGACGGGCACCGCGACCAATGCCTTTGTCGCCTGCCGCCCCCCCGGCCACCATGCGGAACGGGACACCGCGATGGGGTTCTGCTTTTTTGGTAATGTCGCTATTGGCGCGATGCGGGCGCTGGACCACCACGGCCTGACACGTGTGGCTGTCCTCGATTTCGACGTCCACCACGGCAACGGCACGCAAGACCTGCTGTGGGACGAGCCACGCGTCCGGTTTGTGTCGTCTCACCAGTTGCCGTTTTATCCCGGCAGCGGCGCGGCGTCAGAACGCGGTGCACATGGCCAGATCACCAATCTGCCCCTGCGCGCTGGCACAGACGGGGCTGCGATGCGGGCCGTGTGGGAGCCCGCGCTGGCGGACCTGGCGCTGTGGCAGCCGGAACTGGTGCTGATCTCGGCCGGGTTCGATGCGCATCGCGATGATCCCTTGGCGAACCTGTGCTGGGCATCCGAAGATTATGCACATCTGATGCACGCTATCTGCGATCTTGCCGATGCAAGTTGTGCAGGCCGGGTGGTATCCGCGCTTGAGGGTGGTTATGATCTTGACGCGC
>JBKJVF010000051.1:0-7007 GCA_046589965.1 Paracoccaceae bacterium | reverse complement strand
GCGTCCCTGTGGCTGAACCTGCCATGCCCAGTCAGAGGCATAATCAAACACCAGCGCCACATCTGCCGGGGCCAGATCGACATCGGGCATATCGGTCAGTTCACGCGCGACCTGTGCGGCCTCGTCATGGGCGGGGGCTGCGACACTGTCAGGACGCAAAAGACCCGCATGCATCTGTTCCTGTGCGAACGGTGCCTGTCGCCAGCGGAAATAGCAGACCGCCTCGGCCCCATGGGCAAACGCCTCCCACGCCCAGAGGTGCGCCATGCCGGGCAAGGGGTCGGGGTTGTAGGGTGCCCAGTTCACGGGGCCCGGCTGCTGTTCCATGATCCACCAGCGGCCCCGCCCGACGGCACGGTAAAGATCGTGGTGAAAGGCCTGAAAGTCCGGATCGCCCTGATGGGCAAAGCGGCGTTTGTGTTCCGGGCTTGCGGGGACGCGGTCGGACAAAAAGCCCAAGGGATAGGAATCCCAGGACGCAATCTCCAGATCCGCGCCAACCTTGAAATGGTCGAACTCGGTCACCTGGCCCATGTAATTATGCGCGATCGGATAGGGCGAATGCCGCCGGATGATGTCGGTCTGCACCTTGTTGAAGGCCACAACCTCATCGCTGGCAAAGCGGCGGAAATCCATCAGATGGCTGGGGTTGCCCTCGGTCACCATCAGGTTTGGCAGCGCGATGTCGTCAAAGCTTGCATATTCCATCGACCAGAACACGTTGCCCCAGGCGCGGTTCAACGCCTGAGGGGACTGGTATTTCTGCGCCAGCCAGTCGCGAAACCCGGCCTCGGCGGCTTTGGAATAGCTGATCGTGGTGGCGTGGCAGCCATATTCGTTATCGGTCTGCCAGGCGCCCACATGGGGATTGCGTCCATAACGTTCGGCCATCAGTCCGGCGATGCGGGCGCATTCCGCCAGATACCCCTTGTGGGAAAAGCAGTAATGCCGCCGCGACCCAAACCCGCGCGGTTTGCCGTCGCGGTCAAGGGCGACCATGTCGGGATGGCGGTCCATCATCCAGCGTGGCGGCGTTGCGGTGGGCGTGCCGAGGACGACCTTCAGCCCCGCAGCACCCAGGGTGGCAATCGCGCGGTCAAGCCAGTCCCAGTCCATCTGGCCCGGCTGGGGTTCCATCCGGCTCCAGGCAAATTCGCCGATTCGCACCCAAGTCAGGCCTAGATCGGCCATGCGGGTGGCATCCTCGGCCCATTGGCCCTCGGGCCAATGTTCGGGGTAATAGCAGACGCCGAGCGTGCGTTTCAAAGGATCACCTGATGTTCGTCCTGGCCCTTTGCCATGTTGGCCGCGGCAAAGGTCATGCCAGATTTTGGATGCGCCGCAAGGGCCGCGGCATCCAGATGTTCACGCGCCGTGGTGCAGTAAAGCGTGGTCATGTCGGGTCCGCCAAACGCGGGGCAGGATGTGTGCGGCGCGTCGAAGGTGACGGCACGGATGAACGTGCCATCAGGCGCGTAGGCCGCAACCCGCCCCGCGCCCCATTCGGCAAGCCAAAGTACACCCTCGGCATCAATGACGGCGCCATCCGGCTCGGGCCGTCCGCCGTTAAGGTCGAGGAAAACCGAAGGCGCGCCGATGGGCCATCCCTCTGCGTCAAGGGCCACCCGCATCACCTTGCGCGCCGCCGAATCCGAGAATTGCGCGATCTTGCCGCCGGGGACAAAGGCGATGCTGTTGGGAATGCTGATCCCGTCGTAAAGGCGGCGCAGTTCACCACGGTAGTAACGCCAGATCGCACCGGCTCCTTGTTCTGCCTTTTTGCCCATCGTGCCGATCCAGAACCCGCCTTGCGGGTCGGCCCGGCCATCGTTGGATCGTGTCTGCGGGCGATCCGCCTCCAGCGCCACCAGATCGCTACGGGTGCCAGTTTCAAGGTTGAACCGGAACAATGCGCTTTCTGACGCGATCAGCAATTCATCCCGACCGACCCATCCGGCGGCAGAGACATGTTCTGCAAAGGACCATTCATGCGCCTGATCGCCCCGCCTTGTCAGCAGACGGTTGCCAAGGATGTCGAACCAGTAAAGCTGCTGGCGCAGGGGATGCCAAAGCGGGCCTTCGCCAAGCGTGCAGGCGCGGTCATCAAAGATCATGCTGCGCTTCCGTCATAGGCGGCGACGATTTTGGCCGCGCGATCCGCGATTTCGGCGATTGCGAGACCCGGGGTGTAAAGCGCAGTTCCGATGCCAAAACCGTCACAGCCCGCTTTTCGCCAGTCGACAAAATTGGCGGGCCCGGCGCCGCCCACGGCATAGACTTGGGTGCCCTTGGGCAGTACCGCGCGGATCGCATTCAGCCCCTCCGGCCCGATCAGCGATGCCGGGAAAAGCTTTAGCCCGCTGGCCCCCGCCTGCAGCGCCGCAAAGCATTCCGTCGGCGTCATCACGCCCGGCCAGGACTGCATCCCAAGGGCGCGGCTTTTGGCAATCACTTCGGTATTGCAATTGGGCGACACGATCAGCGTGCCACCGACATCGGACACGGCCTGCACATCGGACACGGTCAAGACGGTGCCCGCGCCGATTGAAACCCCAGCCCCGCCTTCGCGCACCATGGCGCCGATCGACACCAGCGGATCGGGCGAGTTCATCGGAACCTCGATCCGGGTGATCCCGGCCTTTACAAGGACGGCCAGCACTGGCAGCGCCTCGGCCGGGGTCAGGCCGCGCAGGATGGCGATCAGATTGCGTTCGGTGGTCATGCGGAAACCCTGATCTGGCGCGCCAATGTGGCGAGGCCGGCAAGCGTGCAGTCGTCGGCAGGCAGCAGGTCGGCGTCAAGACCCTGTGCCGCCAACGCCCGCGCATAGGCGGCGGACAGGCGGGGCGATCCGACCAGCGCCACCGGTTGACCCAGCCAGTAGGGCCGGGCGGCAGCGAGTTCGGTGCCGATCAGCAGACCCGACAACCGCGCCCGCGCCGCATCGGCCCCGAGACCGGAAATCAGCCCCTCGGCCCTGAGCGAAAAAAGCCGCGCCGCGATCCGTTCGGGGCGTGCCAGACCATCGGCAACGCCCTGATCAAAGGCCGCGTCATCCCAACCGTCCCCCGCCATCCCGTGGCGCAGGACCGATTGCTGCGACAAGAGCGCGAACATTTCGCCCGTCATGAAGGTCTGGAAACTCACGACCTCGCCGGCAGAGACATGCGCCCATTTGGTATGGGTGCCGGGCAGGCACAGCACTCCGTCGAACCCGGGCCGAAGCGCCAGCGCGCCAGCGATCTGGGTTTCCTCGCCGCGCATGACGTCAGCGGGCGACAGCTGCTTGATCCCGGGGGCGACGAACACCGCAAGGCGCGGATCAGACGTGGGCACGCGGACCACCTGGGCCACATCAAGCGGTGGACAGGGGCCCGTCATGTACGGCGCCTCGTGCCAACCCTGGCGCGACCCGACCATGCCACATGCGATTACAGGCATCGTTTCGTTGCCAAGCCATGGTGCGATCAGCCGCATCAGCGCAGGCTCGAACGCGTCGGGCGTCAGGCGGCTCATGCCGTCATCCGATGTGACCTGGGCCAGCGGCCCGTCAGGTCCCATTGCCCAGGCGCGCAGGTTGGATGTTCCCCAGTCGACTGCGACCCATGTTGGTTTGATATCAGTCACTGGCGTACCCCCTCAACCACCCACATCGTGGCGGGCCAGGCGACCGGGAGCAAGAGGCCCCGCGTCATCAGTGCCTGTCCACTGAGCGTAAGTGGCCCGGTTTTCAACGCATTTGGCCCCCGTGACTGGCGGGGGGCGTCTTCGGGGTTGATCAGTGTGACGATATAGCGCGCGGCGGGGTCCAGCCCGGTCAGGCGCAAGGGGCGTGGCAGGATCTGCGTGGACGTCTGGTTTTGCCCCGCGAAAAGGACAAAGCGGTGGCCGTCGCGGGCGATCTGCATTTCGGCCGTGACGGCGGGATCGGCGGCGTCAAGGCGGTGGATGGTGCCTGCCATCGTCCAGCCGCGGTTGGCCTTCCACCAGGCGGTGATCTTTTGCAGGGTCGCGGCCTCTGCCTTGGTCAGCTCGCGCAGGTCCATCTCGAACCCCATGTGGCGTTGGGCGGCGACCCAGGCGCGGAACGACATGGACAAAGTGCGACCCGAGGTGTGGCAATGGCGCGGGCCGACATGGCTTCCGGTGATGGCAGCGGGCAGGAACAGGGCGGCGGCGTGTTGAATGGCCAGACGTTCGAGGGCGTCATTGCTGTCGCTGAGCCAGACGCGGTGGGTATGGGCAAGAATCCCTGCGTCGATGCGGCCCCCACCCGAAGCGCAGCTTTCGATTTCAACCTGCGGATGGGCGGTGCGCAGGCGCGAGAGAAGGTCGTAGATGCCGTGGGTTTGGGCCGTGTCGACCACGGGCAACAGGCGGTTGTGGTCCCATTTGAGATAGTCGATGGGATATTCAGTCAGGATGGCCGAGACTTGCCCAAACAGGTTGACGCGAACCGCCGGATTGGCAAGGTCGAGGACCATCTGGTGTCGCCCTGTGGCCTGATCCTTCGGACCCAGCATCCAGTCCGGATGGGCGCGGTAAAGGTCCGAGTCGGGGTTGACCATTTCCGGCTCGACCCAGAGGCCGAAGGTCATGCCGAGGCTATGCACACGGGCGATAAGGGGATGCAGGCCGTCGGGCCATTTGCTGCGGTCGATGGTCCAGTCGCCGAGGCTTGTGGTGTCATCATTTCGCTTGCCGAACCAGCCATCGTCGAGGACGAAACGTTCGGCCCCCAACGCGGCGGCGCGGGTTGCAATGTCCGAAAGTTCGGTCAGGGACTGGCGAAAGTAGACCGCTTCCCAGCAGTTGTAGTGCACGGGGCGGGGGCGGTTGGCATCTGGCCAATGAATGACGCGGTCGCGGATATCGTGCTGAAAGGCAGCGCCGATGCCGTTCAGCCCGGCGGTAGAACACAGGGCCACAAGTTCAGCGGATTGAAAATGCTTGCCCGCGGTGGTCTCTGCCCCCATCGGCGCGCCGAACTGGATGTGGCGGCGTCCGTCGGGCAGCTCTTCGGCCACCATGCGGTGCCCGCCTGACCAGGCATAATGCAGGGCCAAAGCGGTGCCATGCGTGTTGGTGCAGCCGTCATCGGCAAGGATCAGGTAGGGCGGATGTTCGTGGCCAGAGCGGCCCGTGCGCGCCTCCCGCAGGTGGATGCCCGGGGTCCATTGGACCTGGTTCAGTTGAAACTCGCGGGTCCATTTGCCCGCGACGTCGATCATGTGGCCGGTCTGCGGTGCGGGCAGGACGGGGGCTGCCAGCCAATGCACACGAATTGGCCGGTCGGCAGTCAGGGTGGTCTGCAACGTGAAGACGCCGGTTTTTTCGGCAGTGATGCGATGGGTCAGGGTCAGTCCGCCCGCCCTGCTATGAAGACGCATTTGGCCCGCAAAAGCCTCGGCCTTGTGAAACACGAATGCGGGCGACAGCGGGGTGCCGTCCGCCTCGGCCAAAAGATGTCCCGGCTGCCCGGAAAAGGCCCGTCCAGGTTCAGGGGACAGCGACAGGCTGGGAAGGGCGTCGATCATGCCGCCCGTCAGATCCTGTCGGGTGCTGTTGGCAAGCTGCGCCAAGTCTTCTGACGCGGGCAGCGATACGCCCCAATAGAGCACCTCGGGGATGCCGCCCGAGGTTGCGAGGGCCAAGGTCTGGCCCCCGGCATCAATGCGCCACTGCATGTTACTTCACGGCTCCAAGCGTCAGACCGGCGATGAAGTGCTTTTGCATCATAAAGAACATCGCGACAGGTGGCAGTGCTGCCAGGATCGACCCTGCCGACACCAGATGCCATTGCGCAATCCACTGGCCGTTGAGGCTGGACAGACCGGCGGTGATCGGCTGACTGTCCACGCCTTGGGTCAGCACAGTGGCCCAGAAGAAGTCGTTCCAGATAAAGGTAAAGACCAGAACGCTGAGGGCGGCGATGGCTGGCCGCATCAGAGGCAGGACGATGTACCAGAAGATCCGCCATTCCACGACACCCTCGACGCGCGCAGCCTCGACCAGCTCGAAAGGCAGAGCCTTCATGAAATTGCGCATGAAAAGCGTGCAGAACCCGGTCTGGAAGGCGATGTGGAACAGCGCCAACCCATACCAGGTGTCGTACATCCCCAGTTGCAACGTCATGTCACGCACCGGAACCATCAGGATCTGGAAGGGCACGAAGTTACCCGCCACGAACATGAAGAACACCAGAATGTTCGCCCGGAACCCGTAAACCGCCAGCGCAAAGCCAGTCATCAGGCTCAGGCTGACCGCGCCGATCACCGTGGGGATCGTCACCCAAAGCGAGTTCACCATGTACTGGCCGATGGGCGTTTCAGTGAAGATGAAGACGTAATTCTCCCATGCGATACCTGAGGGCATGCCAAAATAGTTGCCCTGTGCAAGATCAGACGCCGGACGCAATGAGGTCAGCGCCACGCCCAGAAGCGGGAACAGCCAGATGATCAGGGCAATTGGCAGGGCGATGGTGTAAAGCCACTGGATGCCTGTGCTGGATTGTTGAATGGGACGGGGGAACATCTCAGCGCTCCTTCTCGTCGCGCCACATCTTCCAGATGAAGCCCGAGATGAAAATCATCATGATGGCGAAAAGGACGACCGCGATGGCAGCACCATAACCCATGCGGAAGCCATACTCGCTGAGCGCCTTTTCATACATGTAATAGGACAGGATGCGCGATGACCCGAAAGGACCACCGCTGGTCATGATCGACACCAGATCAAAGCTGCGCAAGGCGCCGATCACGGTCACGATCACGGCAATGAAGGTCGCGGGCCGCAGTTGCGGCAAGACGACATACCACAGCATCTTCCAGCCCTTGGCCCCGTCCAGCCGCGCGGCTTCGATCTGATCGGGGGCCACGTTGTTCAGCCCGGTCAGATACAGGATCATCACATAGGCGATTTGCGGCCAAAGCCCGGCAGCGATGATGCCGTAGTTGACGTAATCTTCATCTGCCAGAACAGCGATGCCTTTGCCGGTGAAAAATTCG
>JBKJVF010000166.1:0-2714 GCA_046589965.1 Paracoccaceae bacterium | reverse complement strand
GTGAAATCCTTTCCCTCCCACTGCGCCTTTTTCAGGATCGGGCGGAGGCCAAGGATCAGCGGCAATTCGCGGTCTTCGACATTGAAGGTGAACTTGACCGAACGATCACCGGTTTTTTCGGCGGTCGCGATTTTCTTCCATGCGGCAGCGTAGCGCGGGTTGCCTTCGGTACCCAGTTTTTCGAAGGACCAAAGCACATCTTCGGGGGTCACCGGACTGCCATCGGAAAAGGCCGCACCCTCACGCAGGGTAAATTCCACGTAACTGCGTGATTCGTCTGTATCAATCGATTCGGCCAGAACACCGTAGAGCGCAAAGGGCTCATCATAGGATCGGCCCATCAATGTCTCGACGGTCAGCAACGAGACCCCGGTTGCCGCCTGCCCCTTGACGATGAAGGGATTGAGACTGTCGAACGTCCCCGATTCACCAAACCGGATCTCGCCGCCCTTTGGCGCATCAGGATTGGCATAGGGCAGGGACACAAAATCCGGGGGGAGGGCGGGCTGCCCATACATAGCTATGCCATGGGTAGGGTCCGCGACGGACGCGGTTCCTGCGCCGATCAGCACAAGTGCGGTGGCGGCGCGGCGCAGCCGCAGGGTCAGACGGAGCATCATTTCGTGAACCTTTCATCGTCTCTGACGGGTTGTCGCAGACTATGCCGAGGACTTGGCCTTTTCAAACTTTTAACTTGGCCCGGCAGCAGGGTAGGGCTATAACAAGCCTACTGCTCGATAGGTTTCTTGCCTGTATGAAACCTGCCTCAATAACTATACGCCGGCCTTGTGCCGGCGTTTTTTTTATCATCACGGCCATGTTCCAATGACTTTTGCAGGTGCAGCATGTAGGCTGCAACCGCAACATCGAGGAATGGCAAAGATGGAACTCCAGGGCAAGCGCGCGGTCGTCACGGGATCAAACTCCGGCATTGGCCTCGGGGTCGCCGAGGCGCTGGCAATGGCCGGGTTCGAGGTCATTTTGAACAGTTTCACCGACCGTGCCGAAGACCATGATCTGGCCGCATCGCTGTCCAAAAAGTACAAGGTCGCGGTGCGCTACATCGCCGCCGACATGTCGAAAGGTGCCGACTGCCGGGCGCTGATCGACAAGGCGGGCGGCTGCGATATTCTGATCAACAACGCAGGTATCCAGTTCGTCTCGCCCATCGAGGATTTCCCGGCCGACAAGTGGGACCAGATCATCGCCATCAACCTGACCTCGGCTTTCCACACGACCGCGGCGGCGCTGCCCGCGATGCGGGTCAATGGCTGGGGCCGCGTGATCAACATCGCCTCTGCGCATGGCTTGACGGCATCCCCCTTCAAATCGGCTTATGTCGTAGCCAAGCATGGTGTCGTCGGCCTATCAAAGACGGTAGCACTGGAAACCGCAGGGCAGGGGATCACCTGCAACGCGATCTGTCCTGGCTACGTGCTGACCCCCTTGGTCGAGGCGCAGATCCCTGACCAGATGAAAGTCCACAGCATGGACCGTGAGACGGTGATTAGGGAAGTTCTGCTCGACCGCCAGCCAAGCAAGCAGTTTGCCACGGTCGAACAGATCGGCGGCACGGTTCTTTACCTGTGCAGTGCTGCGGCGGATCAGGTCACGGGCACGACCCTCTCCATAGACGGCGGCTGGACAGCAATGTGACCAAGGTGCCCGGCATCAGCCACGATGGCGCGCCAGACGCACCGCGTAGGGCGTCGATCAGTCTGGCGTTGCAGGGCGGCGGGGCGCATGGCGCGTTCACCTGGGGCGTGCTTGACCGCCTGTTGGAGCAGGACGGCCCCGACATTGCGGCCATTTCAGGAACCTCGGCAGGTGCGCTCAACGCGGCGGCGCTGAAGGCAGGGCTGGTCGCAGGCGGTCGCATCGCCGCGCGCAAAAGGCTGGACCAGCTGTGGGATCGGGTGGGTGAGGTGGGCGATCTACGGCTGATCCCTTGGATGGCTGCGATGCTGCCGATCTGGCAAAACTGGCAAAGCATGGCCGCGACCGTCTTCCCCGTATCGGCACAGGGAATCGCGGCGCAACTTTATTCGCCCTATGCGTTTGGGGATGCTTGGTCCAACCCGCTTGAACCGCTGGTCCGCGATCTCGATTTTGCCAGCGTGTGTGCCATGGATGCTCCAAGGTTGTTTGTGGGGGCCACCAATGTCAGGTCGGGCAAGATCAAGATCTTTGAAGGCATCGACATCACCCCCGAGGCCTTGATGGCCTCGGCTTGCCTGCCGACGGTGTTTCAGGCCGTGACGATCGGGACCGAAACCTATTGGGATGGTGGCTATACCGGCAATCCCGCCCTGTTCCCGCTATACGAGCCATCCTTGCCGGACGATGTGGTGATCGTGTCGATCAATCCGCTTTACCGCGACGCCGTGCCGGACACGCCACTGGAAATCCAGAACCGGATCAACGAGATCAGCTTTAACTCCAGCCTGCTGGGGGAATTGCGTGCCATCGATTTTGTCCGCCGCCTCATCGCCGAAGGCCGGATGGAGCGGGGCACGATGAAAGAGGTCCGCGTCCACATGATTTCGGACGATGGGCTGATGACGGAACTGACTGCGAACAGCAAACTGGCGCCGACACCGCAGATGCTGGACCGGCTAAAGCAGGCCGGGCGCGCCGCAGCAGAGCGTTTCATGTCCGATTGCGCCCCCCAAGTCGGCAAGCAGTCAACCGTGGAACTGAAAAAGCTGTATCGC
>JBKJVF010000265.1:0-19027 GCA_046589965.1 Paracoccaceae bacterium | reverse complement strand
TGCCTCGCTTGTGCCGCTGAACGACGATTGAAATCCCAGAAAGAAATCAAAGGCAAAGGGCAAGATCACGTAATAGGCAAAGGCCGCACCCGCGATGAACATCACCGGGCTGGCGATCAGGAACGGCAGAAAGGCGTTCTTTTCGGATTTGTAGAGACCGGGCGCCACGAACCGCCACAACTGATACGCGATGATTGGGAACGCCATGAAGAACCCCGCCCACATCGAGATGCGGATCGCGGTAAAGAACCCTTCCTGCGCCTTGATCAACACCAGCTGGCAGGTCTGCCCGCGCGAGATGAGCACATCGCAGATCGGGTGCGACAGAAAGTTGAAGACCGGCTGCCAGATGACGTAGCCGATGATAAAGCAGACGATAAAGGCCGCCATCGAATAAAGGATGCGCGTGCGCAGTTCCGCCAGATGCTCGATCAGCGGGGCGGAACTCTCTTCGATCTGATCCACGGCCATCGTCTATTCGCCCTTGGTCTTGGTGATTTTCGGCTTTGTCGGTGCCTTGGGCTGTGCAACTGGGTCCGGTTTGGGCTGCACGCTGCGCACCCGGCCCGGCTTTTTCACAGCGATAGTGGGCGTGACGTCTGGCGCTGGTGGCGCAGACACGGCACGCAGCTTTTGCGCAGCCTCCTGCACGATGGCCTTCTTGGCGGCCACCTTGTCGGCCAGCGCCTGAGTTGCCGGACCCATCGCTGTCACAGGTGCCGCATCGGCGAGTGCCGCTGCAACCGGTGCGACCACTGCCGCCGCCGCCACAACGGGCGGTTTCGGCGCGGCCGGTTTCGGTTTCAACGGATCCCATTTTTCAAACTTGGTCGCGGCATTCTTGACCGCATCAAGGCCCAGATTCTTTGGCGACGTCATCGTTTTCAGGTCCGACGCCACATCCTTGACGCCGGATTCCTTGGCCGCCGTGTCCATGGCGCGTTGAAAGTCGCGGCTCATCGCGCGCAACTTGCCGGTAAACCGCCCAAGCGTGCGGAACATTTCCGGCAGATCACGCGGGCCAATCACGATCAGCGCGACGACCCCGATGATCACCAACTCGGCCCAGCCGATATCAAACATGGCGCAAGTTCCCGTCTGTCAGGCGTTCACACCTTGTCTTTTTCAGCTTCTGGCGTGACGTCCTTGACCGGTTCGGCAGCGGCTTTCTCAAGCTCGGTCGTCCCGTCATTCACACCCTTCTTGAACGCGGTGATGCCCTTGCCGACTTCGCCCATCAGGTTGGTAATCTTGCCGCGACCAAAAAGGACCAGAACGACGACGGCAATGATCAGCAGTTGCCAGGGACCCATTTGCATGATGCATTCTCCTATGATCTGGCGACGGTCGCCCATCGCCTACTGATCCGCGTTCTAGGCGCTAGAACGCGCGGATCAAAGGCCCAACCGCCGAGGGGATGCGGTCTGCCGACAGTATTTTGTCAGTTGCATGTCCACAGACCCCGTTGACCCATGCCCCTCGCGCGGTCACATCTGGTGGCATGAAACGCGATGACCGCCTTTTCGATCTTGTGCAGATCATGCGCGACGGGCGCCTGCACACGGCAAGCGAACTCGCCGGGGCCTTGGGCGTATCGACGCGCACAATCTGGCGCGATGTCGCGATGATGGCAGGTTCCGGTCTGCCGATCGAGGGGGAGCGGGGCCTCGGTTACATCCTGCGTTCCGCCATCGTCCTGCCCCCGACCATGCTGACCCCCGAAGAACTGGAGGCCCTGATCGAAGGCCTGCGTCATGTCGACACCGATGGCAACCCTCGGGCCCGTGCCGCGCGTAGCCTGCTGGCCAAGGTGGCAACGCTGTTGCCGCAGGCGGCAATCGACGTGGACTGACCGCGCGCTAGCCCTTGACGCCGAAGACGAAACACCGATCCCGCCGGATCATCAGCCACAGCGCCGTGCCAGGCTCTGGCAGGAACACGCCAGGCACCGAAGCGGTCAGGCGTGATCCATCGAACTCCATGACGAAATCCACCAGCGACTCGCGGCCCAGATAGCGCGCACGCGTCACCACGCCGCGCGCGGCGGTCCCGTCCTGCGGGGTCGGGTTCGGCCCACGCCCTGCCCTGTCAAAATCGATCTTCAGATGCTGGGGACGGATCACGATATCGACCTCGGCCCCGTCGTCATGCCCCGGCGTGAGGAATGCACCGAACGGCGTTTCCGTCAGCGCCCCGCGCGACGTACCGCGGATCACATTGATATCGCTGAAAAACGCCGCCGCCGCCAGGTCCATCGGCGAATTGTAGATGTTGTAGGGCGCGCCGCGCTGGATGATGCGCCCACCTCGCATCAGCGCGATTTCATCGGCCATCCGCATCGCCTCGTCGGGCTCATGCGTCACCAGGACAACGGCCGTCCCCTCTTCTTTCAGGATCTCAAGCGTGGTGTCGCGGATGCCATCGCGCAACCGGTTGTCGAGGCCGGAAAATGGCTCGTCCATAAGCATGACTCGCGGTCGTGGCGCCAGCGCGCGGGCCAGCGCAACACGCTGTTGTTCACCGCCCGACAACTGGTGTGGATGCTTGGCGGCAAAGCCCTCAAGGTTCACACGCGCCAGCAATTCATGCACCCGTGCGGCCTTGGATGCCTTGTCCCCGGTCAGACCAAAGGCGATATTGGCGGCCACCGTCAGATGCGGAAACAAGGCAAAGTCCTGAAACATCAGGCCGACATGGCGCGCCTCGGGCTGCATATGCAGGCCGGGGCCGGCGACCTTCTCGCCATCGATCCAGATCTCGCCCAGATCCGCCGCCTCGACGCCCGCGATCATGCGCAATGTGGTGGTCTTGCCGCAACCTGACGGCCCAAGAAGGCACGTCACCTGCCCCGCCGCGACCCGCAGGTCGACATCCATGACCACGTTGCGCCCGCCAAAAGCGCGCGCCAGTCCCTTGACCTCCAGGCGGGGTGGAAACGGATCGGGCATGGTACCTTAGGGATTTGCTCGGGAAAGTCCGTATCAGGCCGTTGGGGGCGCATCAAGCCCGGCCGCGATCAGCGCCTCGATCCCCATCCAGGGATGAACAGGGTGCCAATCACCGCCTCTGTGTCGCGCGGCCCAGACATGCCCACCGCCGGGCTGATCCTCGGCCCGTGCAATCGGCCGACCCGTCAGATGGCACCACAACAGCGTGCCGAAACCACCATGGCCAACGACGACACTGTCGCCGTCAATCCCAAGCCAGGGTGCCAGCGCCGATGCGACCCGTGCTTGTGCCGCGCGCGCCGTCTCCCATCCCGCGGCGCTTTTGTCCGGATGGGCGAACAGCGCGTTGGCCAGCGCCTCGTGCCGGTCATGCGGGACATATCCCGCGGCAGACCGGTCAACCTCACCTGATCCCGCGACAACTTCGACCACCAACCTGCGCGGCGCAGCAAGCAAGGCCGCTGTCTCGCGCGCCTTGCGTTCAGGGCTGGTCAGAACGCGCGCGACAGTTTTGGACCACCCGCTGGCGGCCAGCGCAGAAACGCGGTCACGCCCCTTGGCCGACAGGCCCCAGTCGGGCACCGGCACATCGGGGTCAATGTCGACTTCGGGATGGCTGAGATAGTAAAGTATCACAGCGTCGCGTTCACGGCGCCCCCGTCAAGCAGGATGTTCTGCCCGATGATAAACCCCGCATGTTGCGAACAGAGGAAAGCGCACATCGCGCCGAACTCTGCCGCTGTGCCGTAGCGTCCTGCGGGGATGCTGGCCGACCGTTCGGCCACCGCTTGTTCCAGTGTAATGCCCCGCGCCTTGACCACGCCTCCATCCAGCGCGATGGCGCGGTCGGTCGCATGGATGCCGGGCAGCAGGTTGTTGATCACCACGCCCTTGCCCGCGACCTGTCGCGAGGTCCCCGCAACAAACCCGGTCAGCCCGGCGCGGGCGGTGTTCGACAGGCCCAGCTGTGCGATGGGCGATTTGACGGAGGCCGAGGTGATGTTGACGACCCGCCCCCAACCCTTGGCGATCATCCCCGGCAGGATCGCTTGCATCAGCGCGATGGGGGTCAGCATGTTGCCGTCAATGGCGCGCAGGAAATCCGCGCGGTCCCAGTCAGACCACAGGCCCGGCGGCGGGCCGCCCGCGTTGGTGACAAGGATGTCGAGCGAACCGGCGGCGACCAGCACTTTTGCCCGTCCGTCCTCGGTCGTGATGTCGGCGGTGATGGCGGTCACCTTGACGCTGTGCGCCTTGCGCAGGGCCTCCGCCGTCGCCTCCAGCGCCTCCGCGCCGCGCGCGTTCAGCACCAGGTCTACGCCCGCCTCTGCCAAGGCCGCAGCACAGCCCCGCCCCAACCCCTTGGACGAGGCGCAGACCAGCGCGCGTTTACCGGCAATTCCAAGATCCATGTCATATTCCCCCATGCTTTGCGCCAAGCGTAAGGGGGCGATGTCGGACATACCAGCAGGTCCGGACAAAAAATGATCCTCGCGCTCAGGTGCAGGGATCACTCCGGCTGATTGCCCGCACCTACCCCGCGTAGAAGAACTCTTCCCGCGTGATCTTGCCATTCGCGACGTGATAGACGGCCACCTCCTGCATCTGTCCGCGCTTGCCGGTCGACTTGTCGGTGAAATCCACGTCAAACGTCACGGCAAAGCGGTCGTGGCCATGCACAAATGGCCCGCCAACGGTCTGGCTATGCACGGTCATGGCATTCTCCCACCAGTCATGCTTGCCCTCGATGGCGGGAATGCCGGTGACGGTCGTGCCGTTGCCCATATCGGCGGCTTCGACCGATACCGCATCGGCGGCATAGAGTTTTGACAGGTTTTGCTTGGCGCGGCCTTCACGGCAGCCCTTGACCAGTTCTTGCCCGATCTCGTTCAAAGTCATAGCGGCCTCCCATCATGTTCATTTAATGTTCTCATCCTACGCCCGATTCGCAACGCGATCAAGACAGCGGGACGGTTGCGGCAAGGCTCCGCTGGCCCTATACCGCAGCCCATGTCAAACCACGCCCCCCTGCCAACTGAGATCGCCCGCCGCCGGACGTTTGCGATCATTTCGCACCCCGACGCGGGCAAAACCACGCTGACCGAAAAGTTCCTGCTGTTCGGGGGCGCGATCCAGATGGCGGGTCAGGTGCGGGCCAAGGGTGATGCCCGCCGCACGCGGTCCGATTTCATGAAGATCGAGGCCGACCGGGGCATTTCGGTGTCGGCCAGTGCGATGTCCTTCGATTTCCGCCAGTATCGGTTCAACCTCGTGGACACGCCCGGCCACAGTGATTTTTCCGAGGATACCTACCGCACCCTGACCGCCGTTGACGCGGCCATCATGGTGATCGACGGGGCCAAGGGGGTTGAGTCCCAAACCCGCAAACTGTTCGAGGTTTGCCGGTTGCGCGACCTGCCTATCTTGACCTTTTGCAACAAAATGGACCGCGAAAGTCGTGATACGTTCGAAATCATTGACGAAATCCAAGAAAACCTCGCCATCGACGTGACCCCGGCCAGTTGGCCCATCGGGGTGGGGCGCGATTTCATCGGTGCCTATGACCTGCTGCATGACCGGTTGGAAATCATGGACCGCGCCGACCGCAACAAGGTGGCCGCATCGATCAAGATCAATGGGCTGGACGACCCGGCACTGGCCGCCCATGTCCCCGCCGACCTGCTGGCCAAACTGCGCGAAGAATTGGAGATGGCGCGCGCCCTTTTGCCCGCCTTTGACCGCGCGTCGTTCCTGAATGGGTCAATGACACCGATCTGGTTCGGCTCGGCGATCAATTCGTTCGGGGTGCGGGATCTGATGGACGGGATGGGCGAATATGGCCCCGAGCCGCAGCCCCAGAACGCCGCCGAACGCCAGATCGACGCAGGCGAACCTGCGGTGACCGGTTTCGTGTTCAAGGTGCAGGCCAACATGGACCCCAAGCACCGCGACCGCGTGGCCTTTGTGCGGCTCGCCAGCGGCCATTTCGAACGCGGGATGAAGCTGACCCATGTGCGTTCGAAAAAGGTGATGGCCGTCGCCAACCCGGTGATGTTCCTCGCCGCCGACCGCGAGCTGGCCGAGGAAGCCTGGGCCGGTGACATTATCGGCATCCCCAACCACGGCCAGTTGCGCATCGGCGACGCCCTGACTGAAGGCGAGGCGCTGCGTTTCACCGGCATCCCGTCATTCGCGCCCGAACTCCTCTCCGGCGTGCGCGCGCTCGACCCCTTGAAGGCCAAGCATCTGGAAAAGGCCCTGATGCAATTTGCCGAGGAAGGGGCCGCCAAGGTGTTCAAGCCGATGATCGGATCGGGCTACATCGTCGGCGTCGTCGGCCAGTTGCAGTTCGAGGTGCTGGCGAGCCGGATTGAACAGGAATATTCCCTGCCCGTCCGATTCGAGCCGTCGCATTTCACCTCTGCCCGCTGGATCGCGGGGCCAAAGGCCGAGGTGGAGAAATTCATCAACGTCAACAAGGGCCACATCGCCTATGACAATGACAATGACCTTGTCTACCTGACCCGCCTGCGCTGGGACATCGACCGCATCGAGCGGGACTATCCGACGTTGAAGCTGACCGCGACGAAAGAGATGGTCAGCTAGCCCCGCGACGTGTCACCGCATCATCTGGTTCACGTCGCAGGACGTATTACCTAGGCTGCATAGAATTACCCAAGGTGACCCATGGACGCCCTCATCCTTTCCCGCATTCAGTTCGGCGCGAACATCTCGTTCCACATCCTCTTTCCGACGATCACCATCGCGCTGGGATGGGTGCTGTTGTTCTTCAAGCTGCGGTTCAACGCGACGGGGGACCGAAAGTGGATGGATGCCTACATGTTCTGGGTCAAGGTCTTCGCCTTGTCCTTTGCCATGGGGGTTGTTTCCGGCATCACCATGTCGTTCCAGTTCGGGACCAACTGGCCCGGGTTCATGGAAACCGTGGGCAACGTCGCGGGGCCACTGCTCGCCTATGAGGTGCTGACGGCGTTTTTCCTGGAGGCCGCGTTCCTTGGCATCATGTTGTTCGGCGCATCGCGGGTGAAGCCTTGGGTCCATACGACGGCCACCTTCCTTGTGGCCTTTGGCACCACGATGTCGGCGTTCTGGATCATCGTGCTGAATTCGTGGATGCACACGCCGCAAGGCTATGAGCTTCGTGACGGCATTGTTCATGCCACCGACTGGTGGGCGATCGTGTTCAACCCGTCGATGCCCTACCGCCTTGTCCACATGTTGCTCGCCTCCGGTTTGACCGTCGCTTTTCTGATTGCGGGCATTTCTGCGCTGCGCATGCTGTGGAAAGACCGCACCGAAGGCACGAAATCCACGCTGCGGACCGGTATCGTGATGGCAGCCCTGCTGATCCCGGTGCAAATCGTCGCGGGCGACATGCATGGGCTGAACACGCTGGAACACCAGCCCGCCAAGGTCGCCGCGATGGAGGGCAACTGGGAAACGCAAAGCCGCGCGCCCTTGTTGCTGTTCGCGATCCCGAACAAGGAAACCCGCTCCAACGACTATGAAATCGGCATCCCGGCGCTGGCCTCGATCATCCTCAAGCATGATGCTGATGGCGTGGTCCCCGGTCTGAACGATTTCGTGGCGGAGGATGGCACGGTGCTGCATCCGCCGGTATTGCAGGTGTTCTGGTCCTTCCGGGTCATGATCGGGGTGGGGCTGCTGATGCTGGCAACCTCGTGGCTGGGCGCCTTTCTCCTTTGGCGGCGCGGGGCGGCCAACATGCCGAAACTTTATCTGGTCGGCATGTCGGGCATGGCCTTCATGGGCTGGGTGGCGACCCTTGCGGGCTGGTACACGACCGAAATCGGCCGCCAGCCCTGGCTGGTGTCGGGCGTGCTGACCACCAAAGAGGCGGTCAGCCAGGTTGCGGCCCCGATGGTCCTGACCACGCTCATTGCCTACCTTGCGATCTATGCCGCGCTGATGCTGGCCTATATGTGGGTCATCACCCATCTGGCGCACAAGGCGGCCAAGGGCGATGCCCCGCCGCCGGACCCAAAGAACGCGCCCGAAGCCTCCCTAGCACCGGCAGAATGACCATGATCACCGATGGCGACCTTCCTCTGATCTTTGCCGGCCTGATGGGCCTGTCGATCCTGATCTACGTCGTGCTCGATGGGTTCGACCTTGGTGTCGGTCTGTTGTTCCCCTTTGCCGACGCGGCGGAAAAGGACCGTATGGTCGCCTCCATCGGGCCGTTCTGGGATGCCAACGAAACCTGGCTGGTTCTGGCCATCGGCATCCTGCTGGTGGCCTTTCCGGTCGCCCACGGCGCGATCCTGACGCAGCTATATCTGCCTGTTGCCGTGATGCTGATCGGCCTGATTCTGCGCGGTGTGGCATTCGAGTTTCGCGCCAAGGCACCTGACGCCCACAAACGCACTTGGGACAACATGTTCTTTACCGGCAGCCTGATGACGTCGCTATCCCAGGGTTTCATGCTGGGCCTTTACGTTATGGGGCTGGCCTGGACATGGTGGCATATCGGATTTGCGATGGTGACGGGGGTGTTTCTGACCGTCGCCTACAGCTTTATCGGGGCAACCTGGGTCATCTTCAAGACCGACGGGTTGTTGCAAAGCAAGGCCATCGGCTGGGCCCAGGGCGGCATCTGGGGCGTCGTTCTGGGCATGGGCGCGGTGTCGCTGGCCACCCCCTTTGTCAGCACGCGGATTTATGACAAATGGTTTTCCTGGCCCTCGATGCTGTATCTTTCGCCGCTGCCGATCATCTCGGCCCTGCTGATTGTGGGGATGTGGTGGATGCTACAGCGACTTCCCCTGCCCGGTGACCGCCGCGCCTGGGTTCCGTTCGTCGCCGCCACCGCCCTTTTTGCGCTGGGGTTTCTGGGCATGGCCTATTCGTTCTTTCCCTATATCGTCCCCGAAGCGATCACGATCTACGAGGCGGCCTCCGCGCCGGAAAGCCTGTGGATCATCCTTGTGGGCGTGATGGTCGTGCTGCCCATCATCCTGGCATATTCGATCCTCAGCTACGTGATCTTTCGCGGCAAGGCGACGCATCTCAGTTATGACTGAAATGCCACGCGCAGATGACGCCGTGGCGGTGCCAGGTGCCGCATTCTGTCCTTGTTGCGCGGCACGCTTGGCTTAAAACCGTCGCAAGATGACAAGGACACCTTCTTTTGCGGCGCCCACGCGCATTGATGCATCGTCACGCCCTTTGGATCATTGGGCCGACCCGGCACATGGCACGATTGGTTGGCGGACCCTGATCTCGGCCGGGCTGACCCCGACCGAGGGATTGGTCTGCGGCATTGCCGAAATGCAACCTGGCCAGCATTTCGCCCTGCACCGTCATGCCGAACCAGAAGTCTACTTTGGACTGGAGGGGCATGGCGAGGTGATGATCGATGGCGCAGCGCATCACTTATCGCCCGGCGTTGCGATCTACATCCCCGGGCATGCCGAACATGGCGTGCCAAACGTCGCAACGGCACTGAAATGGTTCTACGTCTTTGCCCGCGACAGCTTTGACCAGATCACTTATGAGTTCACCCAAAACCGCTTGGCCGTGCCGCAATCGAGGCAAAAATGACCGCAGACGCCCTTGTGATCTTTACCCCCTCGGGCAAAAGGGGCCGATTTCCTGTCGGCACGCCGGTTCTGTCTGCCGCACGCCAGTTGGGCGTCGATCTGGACAGCGTATGCGGCGGGCGTGGCATCTGTTCCAAATGCCAGATCAGCCCCGGCTATGGCGAGTTTCCCAAGCACGGCGTAACGGTGGACGATGATGCACTGTCGGCCTGGAACGCGGTCGAGGATCGCTACAAGTCCAAGCGTGGCATGGCCCCCGGTCGACGTCTAGGCTGTCAGGCGCAGGTGATGGGCGATGTCGTGATCGACGTGCCGCCGGAATCCCAGGTCCACAAACAGGTCATCCGCAAATCCGCGACCGAGCGGGTCATGCTGATGGACCCCGCCACGCGCAGCTATTACGTCGAGGTCGAAGAACCCGATATGCACGAACCTTCTGGCGATCTTGAACGCCTGATACGGGCGCTGGCCAGCCAGTGGCAGATCGCCACGCCAACCGCCGGTCTGGGCGTGCTGCGCAAGCTGCAACCCGCGTTGCGCAAGGGCGAATGGAAGGTAACCGTCGTGGTCTATCAGGGCCATGACGATGCTGCGCCGCGCATCCTTGACGTCTATCCCGGCTATCACGAAGGCGGGCTTTATGGCCTTGCCATCGACCTTGGATCCACCACCATCGCAGCGCATCTCTGTGACCTTGGCGATGGTCGCGTGCTGGCATCAGCAGGGCTGATGAACCCCCAGATCCGCTTTGGCGAAGATCTGATGAGCCGGGTCAGCTATGTCATGATGAACCCCGGCGGCGACGTGGAGATGACCCGCGCCGTGCGGCAGGCGATTGACGGGCTGGCGCTGACCATTGCCGCCGAGGCCGGGATCGCACCTACGGCGATCTACGAGGCGGTGATCGTCTGCAACCCGGTCATGCACCATTTGCTGCTGGGCATTGATCCGGTCGAACTTGGCCAGGCGCCCTTTGCGCTGGCCACCTCGGACAGCCTGTCACTGGACGCCCGCGAGCTTGACTTAGATGCAATCAACCCCGCCGCGCGCATCTATATGCTGCCGTGCATCGCAGGACATGTGGGGGCCGACTGTGCCGCCGTCGCCCTGTCCGAAGAGCCGGGCAAATCGGACGACATGGTGTTGATCGTCGATGTCGGCACCAATGCCGAACTGCTTTTGGGCAACAAGACCCGCGTGCTGGCCTGTTCCAGCCCGACCGGCCCCGCGTTCGAAGGCGCGCAGATCAGTTCCGGCCAACGCGCCGCCCCCGGTGCCATCGAACGGGTCGAGATCGATCTTGTGACCAAGGAACCCCGCTTCAAGGTGATCGGATCGGACCTCTGGTCAACCGATCCCGGTTTTTCCGCCGCAATTGCCACAACTGGCATCACCGGCATCTGCGGCTCGGGCATCATCGAGGCCGTGGCCGAGATGCGCATGGCAGGCCTTGTCGATCCCGGTGGCCTGATCGGCAGTCCTGACCAGACCGGCACGGCGCGCTGCGTGCCTGAGGGCCGGACACATTCCTACCTTTTGCACGACGGCACCATGGATGGCGGCCCGCGCATTCTGGTCACCCAAGGCGACATCCGCGCGATCCAGCTGGCAAAGTCGGCACTTTACGCAGGTGCGCGTCTGTTGATGGACGAAATGGGCATCGACCATGTGGAGCGTGTCACCCTTGCGGGGGCCTTTGGTGCGCATATCAGTCCCAAGCACGCGATGGTGCTGGGCATGATCCCGGATGTGCCGCTGGACCAAGTCGTATCTGCGGGCAATGCCGCGGGCACCGGGGCGCGTATAGCACTTTGCAGCAAGGCCTCGCGCGCGGCGATCGAGGCGACGGTTCACAACATCCACAAGGTGGAAACCGCCATCGCGCCACGGTTTCAGGAACACTTTGTCAACGCCAACGCGATCCCGCATGCGACCGACCCTTTCACCGAACTTGGCAAGATCGTCACCCTGCCCCATGTCAGCTTCAACATGAATGGCAGCGGCGGCGACAACCGGCGTCGCAGGCGGGGGTGACAGCCGACGCGCAGCGCGCTAGCCTGCCCCCGATGTCAGACGATCCCGTGGCCAGCCTTCTTTCCCACGTCGCAGCGCAGGACCGCGCTGCGTTTCGTGAACTTTATGCGACAACCTCTTCGAAACTTTTCGGAGTCCTTTTGCGTATGCTTGGGGACAGGGGGGAAGCGGAGGATGCGTTGCAAGAGGTATACACACGGGTCTGGTTGCGCGCAGGGCGCTATGATGCCGTGCGCGCCCGTGGGATGACCTGGCTTATCGCCATTTCGCGCAACCTTGCGATCGACCGTCTGCGTGCCCGCCCCGATGCCGGCATCGGAGATGAAGCCGTCATCGACGCCCTGCCCGATCTGAGCGCGGGGGTTGAGACACGGATGATCGCCGCAGGCCAGGCGAGACGGGTTGCCGACTGCTTTCAGACGCTGGAAACCGACAAGGCCGCCGCCGTGCAGGGCGCCTATCTGGGCGGGCTAAGCTATGCCGACCTTGCTGTCCGCCATAATGTGCCCGTCAACACCATGCGCACCTGGCTGCGCCGCGGCTTGCTGAAACTGAAAGAGTGTCTCGAGTCATGACCGCCGACCGCGCCTTGACCCCGAACGAAGACGCCGACCTGCTGGCGGCCGAATTCGTCATGGGCACGCTGCCGATGCAGGAACGCGCAGCCGCCGAGGCGCGGATCAAATCCGATGCCGGATTTGCCGCCATGGTCACGGCGTGGGAAAACCACTTTGCGGATTTGAACGACGACTATGTCGAGGTGCCCGCGCCGGACGTGATGCCACGGATCGAGGCGCGGCTCTTCCCGCAGGCCGCCCGCGCGCGTGCCTCCTGGCTTGGCTGGCTGTCAGGCGCGTTGGCCGCAGCCTTGCTCGCCGTCGCCGCGATGGTATTCTTTGCGCCCCCGCCTGCGACGACCGCCCCCGTCATTGCGACCTTGGGCGCCGAAGACGGCCCGCTGGCGTTCGAGGCGCGCTATGATGGCGCATCGCTGATCGTGGCGCGCGTCTCGGGCCCTGCGGCTGAACCGAACCGGGTGCACGAACTGTGGATCATCGCCCCCGAGGCGGCGCCGGTGTCCTTGGGCCTGCTGGGCGATGCGCCCCTGTCCATCCCTTATCCCATGCCGCCCGCGGGCTGGATTCTGGCCGTATCGCTGGAACCGACGGGCGGGTCCACCACCGGCGCGCCCACCGGACCCGTTCTGGCTACCGGCGCGGTCACGGACCTGTGAAGTCATAAACTTCGCACGTTCTGAAACTCTGCGCCCGACCCTTCCGTAGCTGTTGGTGTGAGGCGGGAATGAACCCGCCACCAAATTTGCAATGGGAGTTGCCACAATGCTGAATTCCTTCCGTCTTGCCACTGCCCTTCTGGCCCTGTCGACCGGCTTTGCGCTGGCTGAAAACCCGATGGTGGGCGGCGCGGCCATGTTCGAAGACAAGAACATCGTCGAAAACGCCGTGAACTCGGCCGATCACACCACGCTGGTCGCCGCCGTGCAGGCTGCCGGTCTGGTCGAAACGCTGTCAGGTGCTGGCCCGTTCACCGTCTTTGCGCCGACCAACGAAGCCTTTGCCAAACTGCCTGCGGGCACCGTCGAAACCCTGCTCAAGCCCGAAAACAAGGATCAGTTGACCAAGATCCTGACCTGCCACGTCGTTGGCAAAGACGTGATGGCCGAAGCCCTGAACGGCATGATTTCGGCCGATGGCGGCAAGCACCCGGTGCCTACGCTGGGCGGCTGCACGCTGCAGGCAACCTACGAAGGCGACATGATCAAGCTTACGGACGAAATGGGCAATGTGGCCACGGTCACCATCGCCGATGTGAAACAGTCGAACGGCGTCATCCACGTCATCGACACCGTGATGCTGCCTGCGATGTAATGCCGGCAGACGGGGCCCGCGTGTTGTTGCGGGCCCCAACTTACCTGATCCCCAAACACCCCGACACCAACCAATGGAGGTCCTCATGACCCGTTTCCTGCCCATTCTTGCATTGGCTGTTGCAGCCGCCCCGGCCTTTGCGGCCAACCCAGACGTCGGCGGCGCCGCGATGTTCGAGACCAAGAACATCGTCGAGAATGCCGTCAATTCGGCCGATCACACCACGCTTGTCGCGGCCGTCACGGCTGCCGGGCTGGTGGACACGCTGGCAAGCCCCGGCCCCTTTACCGTTTTCGCACCCGTCAATGCGGCCTTTGCGGCCCTTCCTGCGGGCACCGTCGACACGCTGTTGATGCCTGAAAACAAGGGCATGTTGACCAAAGTCCTGACGGCGCATGTGGTCGCGGGCACGATGACCTCCGCTGATCTTGCAGCCTGTGCTGCCAAGGACAGCAAGGGCTTTTGCAATCTGACCACCGTGTCGGGCGACGCGCTGTCCATCAAGATCAAGGGCAGCACCGCCATGGTCTATGACGAGAGCGGCAGCATCGGAACCGTCACCATCGCCGACGTGATGCAGTCGAACGGCGTCATCCATGTCGTCGATACGGTGCTCGTGCCGAAGTGATCCCCTGATGTTCAGGGGCACTCTTTCGGGGCGCTTCGGGCTGCGTCACTCAGCCATGAAGACCGCCGAAGGAACCACCGGCATCCCGACCACGCCTGAACAGTCCCCAACCTGGGGCGCGGCCATGGGATGACGTCAGGGTCTTCAGGGGAAACCTTGAAGACCCTTCTTCTTTTGCGCGACGAACCGCGCCACCCGATCTTGCGCTGCCTGACGTTCGGTCAAAGCCAGCGACCCCCGACGACCCGGCCAGGCTTGGCTGGTCATCGCGTTGCCATCTTGACGGCGGGGCGCGCCTGACTTACCTGCAAAACCATGCGGGTGTAGCTCAATGGCAGAGCAGCAGCTTCCCAAGCAAGACCCTTGAGTATCATCCAGTATCGCCGAGTAGCTAAGCGTTTCATCTAACGCAGTTATCACTCGCGTCTCGTTTCATCCTATGGCATCCAGTATCATGTAGTTTCCTACAAAAGACCGACAAAATGCCGAAACTGAATGAGACCTATGTGGGCAAGCTGACCTTCGCAAAAGAAGGGACGCATAAGCACTGGGACACCGAGATACGCGGCCTTGTCCTCTTCGTCGGCAAAGCCTCCAAGAGCTGGTATTTCCAGAAAGACGTGGGAGGTCAAACCCGACGCGTGCTCATTGGTCGGTACCCCATGATCACCGCGCAGACGGCCCGGCAGACCGCGCTCGGCTTGTCGCTGGCTTGGGGCCGCGGTGCGGGAAAGGCGATCCAGACGGGTTCGCCTACCTTGGCGAGCGCCATGGACAGCTATCTATCGCGACCGAAGCTCAGGTCCGAAAAGCACCGCCTGTCGGTCCGGCAGCAGTTCGAGATGCACCTCAAGGATTGGCTGCGCCTGCCGCTGTCCGAGATCACCAAGTCCATGGTGGTTGACCGTCACAAAGAATTGGCGGCCTACCCGTCTGGTGCCAACCACCTGCTCAAGTACTTCCGCACGGTCTGGAACCATGCCCGCCGCACGACCGACCTTCCCGAATGTCCGACGATGGCAATCGAGTGGTATGAGGAGACTCCCAACGGCGAGATCATCGACGACCTGAAGGCGTGGCGGGGCGTGATCGACACGCTACCGAACCCGATCCATCAGGTGTTCTACGAGTTCATCCTCGCCACCGGCTTGCGCAAGTCCGAGGCCTTTACGCTCGAATGGAAGAACGTGCATGCCGACCGGATCCATTTGCCGATGACAAAGAACGGGCGCGCCTTCGATCTGCCGATTGTGCCGCGGCATCTGGAGATCCTCGCGCCCATGCGGGGGCTCAGCAAGCAATGGGTATTTCCTTCCGAGAAGTCGGGCAAAGGGTGCATCGGACGGCCCGTGCGGCTGCGCTGGAGCCCGCACGCGCACCGCAGGACCTTCGCGACGGTTGCCATGGAGGCAGGCGTGCTGGAGGAGGTCGTCGGGCGGCTGCTGAACCATACGCCGCTGTCCATCACGGGGCAGCGCTATACGAAGCCCTCGCTGGAGGCGCTGCGGCCTTCAATGCAGACCGTCGTCGATGAGCTTACGCGCCGAGGGGCCTTGTCGAAGCTTGGACCCGCATGCGGAGCCTAACTTGAGGAGCTGAAGCCATGGCGGATGAATACCCCGTGCACATCGAATTCATTAACAGCAGAGTTGGTAATACTGCTCTGTCCATGAGTACCAAGACTTTGCCTCAGCATCAGGCGCTTCATGAAATCTTGGCTGGAAACGCGCGGCTTGCCAAGGAGCACCCTCATCCCCCTTTAGACCTGATAAGGGAAGCGACTGACCTGATTGGCCGCGTTGAAACGTTAGGGCCACCTTTGTCCTCAGGGGAAACCACAGACAAGAATATTGACCTCCTGCTTCGCAACAATGCGCGCCAGGACCACGTCCATGACCTAGAGGTCAAATGGCGGGAAGGTGCCAGCAGCCTCCGCGCGCTCGCCGAAAACTGCTGGGTCGAGTACGACAACCAAGGGCCAAGTCTGCTTAAGCAACTTCGGTCGTGCTACGAAACCAGCTTGCCACGACAGCAGGTCGTTATGCTCTATAATGTCCCGAATGAGACTGTAAGACGCGAGCAGGGCTTAGTGCGGATGCAATTTGGCCTCGTCGACATCGAGGGACCGGTTGGCTTTCACCAGCTGACACCGTCATGGCGCGATTTCCTGTTTGCGATCGAAGCGTCTGAGGCGAAAGCGCTGGAAGCCATCGACCTCGGACTATCGGCTCGTCGAATACTTGCATTTGAAGATCGAGGGCCGTCGGTTGTGCGGCTCGGTTCCAGCCGAAGTATTGCGAGCCATCAGGAAGGGAAATGCTGGTACGTTCTGACCCGCGACCTGCCTGAAGATTGGTTTTTTGAGACCTCGTCCAAGACGAAAACCATCACCGTCGCCCGTGACTGGATCAAGGACCTGGATGCTGAAATATACGCCTTGGGGAAGGTTATGACCCGAGAAGATGCTGTCGCTTTGATCGTTGAACAGTTTCGGCTTTCGGATGCTGCTGCGTTGAAGGTATGGAAAGGCGCAGATCTCTCGATGATAAGACGTTCAGGGCGTGTCAAAGACAGCCAGCGCATCAGCCGCATGGAGATTAAAGAAATTATCTCAGCAAGATCAGTAGGGTAAATAAATGAGGTCGGTTTTTTGGACCTCCTGCAATTTTAATTAACCCGAGCCGAAGCGATCTTGAACGACATCACAAGCATGTCGGAGGGACGCGATGAAAGACCATGACAACGACCGGCTGATGACCCGCCAGGAGGTGCAGGACCGCTTCGGTGTGACCAAGCGCTATCTTGAACTTGCAACGATGCGGGGCGTGGGGCCGCGCGTCGTTCGCGTCGGCCGCTTGGTCCGCTACCGGGTCAGGGATATCCACGCTTGGATCGAAGCCTGCACCGCAAAAGGTGCCAAGTGATCATGCACAAGTTGGACGCCCTTGACCTTGTGTGCAAGCAGAAGAAAATCAACTCGGGCGCGTTTGTCGTGTTTTACCGGCTTGTGCACCACTACAACACTACAAATGGCAAGTGCTTTCCGAGCTTGAATACGATCGCTCGGGACACCGGGTACACGACTCGCACTGTCAGCACCCATCTGCGGGCTTTGGCGAGCGCCGGCTACATCGTGGTCCACTCGGGCAAGAGCTCCCATGGCACCAATTGCTACGATCTGCCTGTCATGACCGGAAAGACCGAGTGCAGCGAGCCGGAAAATCCGCGTCGCAAACGCCAGCCCAATTTTTCCTACAAACCCTTTATCAACCCTAAAGCTAACCCTTTCAGAAAAGAGGTTGAGCGGCTCCAAGCGATGGTTCTCAAGCCGACCCGTCGCAAACAGGATGCTATGAAGGAAGCTGAGCTTGAAAAGGCACTCGCCGAGGCCCTCGGGGGCGGCCAGGCCGGTTTGGCGGCCCTGATTGGTATGCCGGACCCTGTCTTGAACGAGGCCAAGCGCAGCCACTTGGTCGACGGCGTACCCAGCGAAGTCGTCATCAAAGCTGCCCTGAACAAGATCCGCGACGTGGACTGCGGCTAGTCCAATGCGAGAGCTGCCTGCAAGTACGAAGCCAGCCGACCTGATGAACTACCTCACTCACGCTGGCGAGGTAGCGCCAGAGGGGGGGGGCCAAATGTCTGGAGCATTGTGGCACGGGGACCGGTGGGGGGAGCCATCGGGAGATTTTTTTCATATGACGGGAATTTCGAAGCCCGCATCGCAGCCTCCAGACTAGCGGTGCCGACAGCTAATCCTTGCTGCAAGTAATAACTTATGTTGTTCAATATGTTAGTAGGAGCCAGCATGCCCCACTCTGGTGCATTGGCACTGTTCAGATGAGTAAGCGAACTTTTCAAAGCATTTGTTTTTCGGCGAGCAGCCTATGTCATGGCAAACTGGCCGAGCCACGCCGCATCAACGAAAACACTGCGGCCGGGTCCAACGTAAGCGTCCGGCCTGACTACCCTGCTGCTGATAGAGTGGCTTTGATAGTGTCCGCTTTGGATAGTGGACACTATGAGGTTTTTGGTGGTTCGGCGCACGAAGCGGCTTTGGACGGATGAGGAGAAGCGGTCGATCTGTCTGCAAACGACGGCACCGGATGTTTCTGTTGCGCAGGTGGCGCGGCGCTATGCGCTGAACGCCAACATGATCTTCAAATGGCTGCGAGACACGCGCTATGCGCCGGGATCGGAGTCATGCATTGCAAATGCACCGGTCTTCTTGCCAGTTGAGATTGTGAGCCCGGGCCGATCGGAAGTTGCCCGGCCCATTTTGCCTGACAGCGCCTTATCCAGTTATCTGCTTGAGGTCGAGGTTGCCGGTGGGCACAGGCTGCGTGTCAGCGGGGCCTATGATCCCGAGGCACTTGCCCAACTGATCCGTGGCCTTTCGGGATGATCCCGGTTCCGATGAACGCGCAGGTCTGGCTGGCGGCCGGGGTGACTGACATGCGCAAGGGCTTTGCGACGCTTGCGGCTCAGGCCGAGCAGACGACAGCGAAGAACCCGTTCAACGGCCATATGTTTGTGTTCCGAGGTCGGCAGGGTGATCTGATCAAGATTATCTGGTGGGATGGTCAAGGTGCATGCCTGTTCTCTAAACGGTTGGAGAAGGGGCGGTTCGTCTGGCCTTCGGCCACAGATGGCAAAATCGCGCTGACCCCTGCGCAACTGGCGATGCTGCTGGAAGGGATCGACTGGCGGTTGCCGCTGCGGACATGGCGGCCTTTGACGGCAGGATAAATTGAGGGGTTTTCAGTTTTGGGATTCCCGCAAAAGCCTTGTTTTGCTATGATTAACCATGCTGGATGTCACCAAATTGCTGCCGGAAGACCCTGCTGAACTGCGGGCGTTCACCACGCTTTTACTGGCCGAAGTGAAGGCGCAGGCGGTGTTGATCCAGAAGCTACAGCACCAGTTGGCAGGCCATCGCGCGCA
>JBKJVF010000065.1:0-6469 GCA_046589965.1 Paracoccaceae bacterium | reverse complement strand
ACCCCGAAATAGACCGACACCAGATCGCCCTTGCCAAGGCGCACAAAGCTTTCGGGCAGTTGCGCGATGTTTTCAGACTGGGTCAGATAGATCGCCAGCGCACTGATCGTCATCATGGTGACGCTGGTCAGCATGATGACGATGAGTGCTTTGGCGATCTATCTGACCCAATCTGAAAACATCGCGCAACTGCCCGAAAGCTTTGTGCGCCTTGGCAAAGGCGATCTGGTGTCGGTCTATTTCGGGGTCAAGGACAGCTCGCAGTTGCCGCGGAAAGAGGTGTTTTCCTTCATCACCTATCCGATGGTCATCGCCGTCGTCATGGCCATCGGCGCGCATGTCCTGTTGAACCGCACTGTCTTTGGCCGCCAGGTGCTGGCCATCGGCCTGAACCGCAAGGCGGCCGAAATCTCCGGCGTGCCGGTGCGGCGGGTGATCGTGCTGGTCTTTGTCGTTTCTGCCGTCTGCGCGGCCATCGGCGGCCTGCTTTACGCAGCGCGGCTGGAGGCGGGACGCCCGACCTTGGGCGAAGGCACGTTTCTTCTGGATGTCATCGGGGCTGCGGTGATCGGCGGCACCAGCCTTTTCGGTGGCAAGGCCAAGATCATCTGGACCGTGTTCGGCGTCTTTTTCTTTGTGCTTTTGTCCAGCGCCCTGAGCGCGATGAACCTTTCGGCGTTTCAGGTCGACATGGTCAAGGGCGCGGTGATCCTGGGCGCGGCACTGCTGGACGTCCTGCGCACCCGTATCATGCGGGAGCGAACCAGATGACGGCCCTTTTGTCGCTTGAAGGCTTGGGCAAATCCTGGTTCGGCGTGCCCGCCGTGACCGACCTGACGCTGGATGTCGCCGAGGGCCGCCTTCTGGGGCTGATCGGGCAGAACGGTGCGGGCAAGTCGACGCTGATGAACATGATCGGCGGCGTGGTTCAGCCCAGCACGGGCGCCATGCGCTGGCAGGGCGAGGTGTACCGCCCCCAGACCGCCGGGGATGCCGCGCGCACCGGGATCGCCTTCATCCATCAGGAGTTGAACCTCTTCACCAACCTGTCGGTGGCCGAGAACCTCTATATCGACGGCTTTCCCCGCCGCTTTGGCCTGATCGACTGGCCCCGCATCCGCACCCGCAGCGCCGAGATCCTGCGCCGCCTTGCGCTCGATATCGCGCCCGACACCCCCGTCGGGCGCCTGTCACCGGGCGAGCGGCAATTGGTGGAAATCGCCAAGGCGCTCCACAATGACGCGCGGCTGATCATTTTTGACGAACCGACGACATCGCTGACCCCGCGCGAAACGGCAAGGTTGTTCGACACCATCGCTGCCTTGCGGGCCGAGGGGCGGACAATCATCTACATCAGCCATATCCTGGGCGATGTGCAGCGACTGGCCGATGATATCGGCGTGTTGCGCGACGGACGGCTGGTCGACAGCGGCCCGGTTGCCGATTTCCCGGTGCAACGGATGATCCGGTCCATGATCGGGCGTGACCTGAGCGGCCTTTTCCCGCCCCGCAGCGCCACACCCGGGTCGGCCACGGTCTTGCAGACGCAAGGGCTGACCCAGCCCGGCGTCTTGCAGGACGTCTCGCTGACCGTTCATGCGGGCGAGGTTGTGGGCCTCTTCGGCCTGATGGGCGCCGGGCGCAGCGAGCTTGCCCGCATCCTCTTTGGCCTGGATCCCGTGGCCACGGGCACAATCACCTTGAACGACGTCCCGGCCCCCAAGGGGATCGCCGCGCGCATCGCCGCCGGGATGGCCTTTGTCACCGAAAACCGCCGCGACGAGGGGTTGATGATGGAGGCCCCGATCGCCGACAACCTGGCCCTCGTCTCGCTGCGCGGCTTCGGGCGTGGTCCTCTTGCGCTGGTGGATACCGACGCCGTCACCGCGCGCACCGAAGCCGCCCGCAGCGATCTGACGATCAAGGCCGGCGACATCCGCACCCAGCCGGTCAAGTCGCTGTCGGGGGGCAACCAGCAAAAGGTCGTCATCGGCAAATGGCAGATGACCGCGCCGCGCCTTTTCATGCTGGATGAACCGACGCGCGGCGTCGATGTGGGGGCGAAGTTCGAGATTTACACCCTGATCGACCGGCTTGCCGCAGATGGCAGCGGCATCCTGATGATCTCATCCGAACTGGATGAGCTTTTGGGCATGGCCGACCGCATCGTGGTGATGAACCGTGGCGAGGTCATGGGCGAGATGTCCCGGCCGGACTTTGACCGCGAGCGCATCCTGTCGCTTGCCTTCCGCGAGGGCGTGACATGACCTCCCTGCCCGAACGCGCCATGGACATGGCGGTCCGCCATGCGACCTATGTGATCTTTGCCGCTGTCCTGATCTGGTACGGAGTGCAAGCGCCGACCTTTCTGATGCCGGAAAGTCTGGCCAATATTGTCAAGCAATCCTCGTTCATCGGCATCGCGGCGATCGGCATGACTATTGTGCTGCTGACCGGCGGGATCGACCTTTCGGTTGGCTCGGTGATGTTTCTGGCCCCGTTGATTGCAGGCTATGCGATGCGCGAGCTTGGCGTGCCGGTGCCGGTGGGCTTTGTCGTGGCATTGGCGGCTGGTCTGACGATGGGGCTGATCAACGCCATCTTCATCGTCTGGCTGCGGGTCATCCCCTTTATCGTCACGCTGGCGACGCTGTTTTTGTACCGTGGCTTTGGCACCTGGCTGACCAGTTCCACCGCCTTTGACTTCAAAGAGGATTTCCGCGCCTTTGGCCTGTCCTCCTTCGCCGGCATTCCGACACCGATCCTGTTCTTTGCGGCCATCGCCATCCTGGCCCATGTGGTACTGGCCCACACCACCTTTGGCCGCCAGATCTATGCCCTTGGCAATGACCGCGAGGCCGCGCGCAAGGCAGGCGTCAATCTGCGACTGGTGGAGATGAAGGTTTATGTCATCTGTTCGGCCTGCGCTGCGATATCGGGGTTCGTGCTGATCGCGCAGATCGGGCGGCTGGATGCGGGATTTGGCGAGGGGCGCGAGTTCGACGTGATCGCCGCTGCGGTCCTTGGCGGGGCCAGCTTGTTTGGCGGCGTCGGATCGGCCTTTGGCGCGGTGGTGGGGGCGACGCTGATCCAGACGGTCAAGCTCGGACTTGTCTTCACTGGCGTCAATCTTTACCTCCAGCCGATGATGCAGGGGGCAATCATCATTCTGGCCGTGCTTGCAGACGGGGTGCGCGAAAAGCGGATGCATATCTTGCAAAAGCGCACGATCCGCTCGATGACCGGCTAGCGTGCCGCCCTGATGCAGGCCTGCGCAAATTGAGGCTCTGGCAATGAACCACACGGCACAGGAACCGATCGAACGCCGCCGCCTTTATCAAGAGGTGATGGATCGCGTCATCCGCATGATCGAAGACGACGGACTTTTGCCCGGCGATCCCTTGCCGGCCGAGCGTGAACTGTCGGACCGTTATGGCGTCGGGCGGCCTGCCGTCCGCGAGGCGTTGCAGAACATGGCACGGATGGGTCTGTTGCGACTGGTGCAGGGCGAACGCGCGCGCGTTGCGGCACCGACCTTTGCCAATCTGCTCAACACCATGTCGATCACAACGTCGGGCATCCTGCGGTCATCCGACAAAGGTCTAGCCGAGCTGAAAGAGGCGCGGTTGGTTTTTGAGGTGACGATGGTGCGTCTGGCCGTGGCGCAGGCGACCGATGCCGATATCGAGGCGCTGGCCATTCGGCTTGACGAACACCGCGCCAGCCTGCCCGACCACACGCGGTTCTTGCAATGCGACATGCGTTTTCACCGCGAGATCGCGCGGATCACCGGCAATTCGATCTTTCCCAGTCTCAGCGAAGCGCTGATGGGCTGGCTGGCCGAATTTTACCGTGACCTTGTGCGCATCCCGGGGACCGAACAGCTGACCTTGCAGGAACATGCCGCGATCCTTGCCGCGATCCGGGCGCGCGATGCCGATGGGGCCGAACGCGCAATGCGCGACCACCTGACCCGGGCGAATGCGCTTTACCAGCGGCTGGCGATCCCGACGTCAGCAGCCACCCTTACGCCCTGACCTGCCGCCGCCGGTTCAGCCGTAGGTCCTGACCGCCGCCGCCAGTGCGGGGCTGTCGCGGGAAGCCTCCTCCAGGGTCAGCCCCGCCATCGCGGCGGACCACGCATCCTGCAGCGACCGCACGCCTGCTGCCGGTCCGCCCGCATGCGCCATGATCCCGCCGCCTGCTGCATAGATCAGATCGGGCGTGCCCAGCGCCGCCCAGGTGTCAAAAACCTGCAGCGCCGTCTGGCCGGACGAGAATACCGGCATGGTGATTGCGGGATTGCCATCCGACAACGGTGACAACAGCGACCGGGCCGAGGCAAGCGAGCTGTCGTCCGTCTCGCAGAACTTGTTGCGCAGGCCGTTCACATGCATGTGGTCCGCCCCCGCCAGCCGCCACAGCTTGGACCATGCGGTGTAATCGAACCCCAGCGACGGGTGGCGAGACAGATACCCCCAGCCGTTGCGATGCAGATGGATCGGCAGTTGCGCATGGCGACGCAGCGCCAGCATTCCCGTTAGCCCGACCGAATTGGCGCTGGCCATCACGCAGGTGCCGCCCAAGCCAAGCACCAGATCGTGGCGGGCGCGCATCTCGTCCACCTCGCCGGTCAGGTTGAAGGCGAACATGACCTTTTTTCCCGTCCGTTGGGCATGGGCGTTGATCACCGCCATCACGGCGCGCGCGCGGTCCTCGAACGGGCAGACAGCGCCGTCGGATTGCAATTCATCATCCTTGATGAAGTCGATGTCGGCGGCACATAGCATGTCGACCATCGCCGCCGTCTCGACCGCCGTCAGACCGATCGAGGGTTTGATGATCGTGCCGATCAGGGGACGGCCTTCCACCCCCGAAAGCCTGCGCGTGCCGTCGATGCCAAAAGCCGGGCGCGGGCTTGCGGCAACAAGTTGGGGCGGAAAGCGCAGGTCAGTCAGCCGCAGGCCCGCCACGCAGTTCAGCTCGAACAGGTTGCCCGCGACGGTGGCCAGAATGTTGGGCAGACTGCTGCCGGTATTGGCCAAGGGCCAGGACAATGTCAGCGCCGCGCGCCGGTGCGGTGCGTCAGGGCGAGCGGCCCCCGGCAGCGCGGGGCCGGCCACCGCACCAAGATCCATCACCCGTTCCACCCGCGCGGCGGAGCGGGCTTTCAGTTCCTCGGTCTCGCCCGGGATGGCCATGAAGGTGCCCGACGATTGTTCGCCCGCCAAAATGGCAGCGGCCTTTTCCGGGGGGAGTGCGGTTTCAAGAATGTAGTCGGCCTCGATCCGGTCAGTCATCCGCAACGTCCTTTGGAAACCCAATAGCGATAGCCGTTTCAGGGGCGATGGTGGGCAGTCCCGGCGGGTACTGCGTTTCGGTGGTGCCATTGGCCATCAGAACCGCATCGCCCGCCCGCATGACCACCAGACCGCCCTCGTGCGTGATGGTAACCTCTTGCCTGGCCAGATCATGGGCCGCACGGATCACCTGCGCCAGTCGCCCGGTCGCGCCAAGCGGACCGTCGGGCATTGCCAGCGCCAGGCTTTGCACCCCCGCCTTTGCCGCTGCCGCCAGCACCGCCACCGCATAGGCCGCTGCAAAGCCGGTGGCCTGACGCGGGTCCGCCATCGCCATCGGCAGACGTATCTGGTCTGGGTTCGGCGCCACCTTGTCGCCGTAGGGGTTGGCGCGCATCCCGATCGAGATCAGCCCCAGATGCAAGGGCTTGCCCGCCGCAAGGGAATGGGCCGAGGCAAAGATGTCCGGCAAGACCTCCAGAGTTTGGCGGACCGACAGATCATCGGCGGCATGCACGATGGCGGTGTTGCCGAAGGTCACGAAGTCGATCATTGCCGCATCCGGGCGACACCGGTTCAACTCGGTGAAATTGGTCAGACTGCCGCCGCCGACTGCCACGCCGGGATATGCTGCGCGCAAGGGCGCGATGGCATCGGCAGGCTGTGCACCCGTGGGCCATACCCCATCTGGCTGATAGCTTTTCAGATAGGCGCGCGGCAAGGCTGCCACCCGTACCGGGCGCAGACCAGCGGCCGTTGCCCGAGCAATCTGGCGGTCCAGGTCCGGCACATCGTCAAAGACGATCTCCAGCGCCAGATCGGGCCGGTTGGCGAGTGCCCGCAGGTCAGCGTCAGGTGTCTGCGCATCCAGTCGTAACTGGACCGGCAGGCCGGGGAAATCCGCCAGCCCCACGATCGACGACACCCCCGCCTCATGCGCCAGCATCACCTGTGGCAGACGTGCGGAGACCGGGACCGCATCACGCACGGCAACGCGATCCCCTTGCCCCGCAACCAGTGTCAGCGTGATGCGCTGGCGGACCACCTCGCCCGCCGCGACAACATAGGGAAAGGGCAGCGACAGCGGCCGGCAATAGGTCTTGAAGGACGCATCCGACCAGTTGCGCTGATCCTCCATCTCGAAAACTTCGCCCTCCATCGCGATGTCC
>JBKJVF010000175.1:0-3442 GCA_046589965.1 Paracoccaceae bacterium | reverse complement strand
ATGATCCAGGGCCAGCGCGACTTTTTCGGCCTGCACGGTTTTGAACGGCTGGATGATGGCAGGTCTGGCCAGCACGGGCCCTGGGCGCACTAAACGCGCGTCAGATTGTCGATCCGGGAACGAGGCGGGTTTCGATGATGGTGATATCCTCGACCGGATCACCGCGCAGACGGCTGACAATCGCCTCGGCCGCCAATTTGCCCAGCCGCGCGGTCGGAATGGCCGTCGTCGTCAGCCGCTTTGGCAGGATCGAAGCCGCCTCCATCCCGCCCCAGCCCGCCACGCCGATATCCTCGGGCACGCGCGCCCCGATCCTGGACAGATAAGCCAGCCCGCCAATCGCCATCTCGTCATCCTGATAGTAGATCGCATCCAGCCCGGCACCGCGCGCCAGCATGGTTTCGGTGCCATAGAAACCTGCATAGAACCCGGGCGTTTCCTCGACGATCTCCTCGGCGACCAGCCTGCCGCCCAGATCAGCTACACCATCGCAGAAGCCTTGATGCCGCAAATGCCCTGCAGCGGTCTTTTGCCCACCAAGTGCGCCCACAAACCCCACACGCGTCCGGCCCGCGCCCATGATCAGGCGCGCCATTTCCAAGCCGTTGTCATAGTGCGAAAAACCGATCGCCAAATCATAGGGCTTGGTCGTCAGATTCCAGATTTCCGCAACAGGCGCGCCGGTGCTGCGCAACAGTTTCATCGTGCCGGCGCTATGGACGCGCGAGGCCAGCACGAAGGCCGCTGGTTTCCAGGACGCCGACATCCGCAACCATGTCTCTTCTTCATCTGACGAATGGTTGTGCACGCCGATCATGGTCTGATAGCCAAGCCGCGCAAAAGTCGCGTTCATCGATTCAAGCACCGATGCGAAAAGCGGTGAGGTCAGGCGCGGTACGCAGACCCCCACCAGCGTCGATGCACCCGCACGTCCGAACGCCGCCGCGATTCGGTTCGGCACGTAGCCCACGCGGTCTACCTCGGACAGCACGCGCGCACGGGTTGCATCCGAAAACCCGGGCCCGCCCCGCAACACGCGGCTGACCGTCATTTTCGATACGCCAAGATTGCGTGCAATGTCGCCAAGGCTTGGCTTCAAAGGATTTTCCATCGAAGACCCCGTATTTGCGTGATGCCGCCCATCGAGCTGACGGGCGATGTTATCGATAACTTAATTCTTGACTTCGTAAGGGTTCAAGACAATCCTGTCTGAGTTATCGGTAACCTAGGAGGGGAAACTGATACGGTCTAGGGGGGATGATGGAACAGGACCTGCAAGGTCAGACCGGCCTGTTCTTTGATCAGGTCGCCAAGTCATTCGGCGGCACAAAAGCGCTGCGCGGTGTCTCGCTGCGGATCAACCGGGGCGAGATCGTCGCCTTGCTGGGCGAAAACGGCGCGGGCAAGTCCACCTTGATCAAGATATTGGGCGGCATCTATAGCCCCGATAGCGGACAGGTGCTGGTCGACGGGCGCCCCTACAGCCATGTCAGCGGCAAGGTCACCGCTAAGCAGGCAGTCGCATTCATTCACCAAGATCTGGGTCTGATCGAATGGATGAGCGTGGCCGAAAACATCGCCCTTGCAGTGGGATATCCACGCCGGGCGGGGCGCATCGACTGGCCCGCAACCGAAGAACGCGCTCGTGCTGCGCTGGCGCTGGTCGAGGCTGACTTTGCCCCCACGGCGCGCATCTCCAGCCTGACAAGGACGGAAAAATCGCTGGTGGCCATCGCGCGGGCGCTGGCGGTCGAATGCGATTTTCTGGTGCTGGACGAGCCGACCGCCAGCCTGCCCGCTGACGAAGTCGCGCGCCTCTTTGCAGCTTTGCGCCCGCTCAAGGCCAAGGGCGTGGGGATGATCTATGTCTCGCACCGGTTGGACGAGGTGTTCCAGATCGCCGACCGCGTCGCCGTTCTGCGCGACGGCAAGATGGCCGGCATGCGCGACATCGGCCACACGGTTGCCGAAGACCTTGTTGGGCTGATTGTCGGACGCAAGACCCGCGACATTGTCCGCCCCGACGTGCAAAGCGGCCCCGAACTGCTGGTGACCGAGGGACTGACAACGGCCAAGGCCGGGCCGTTTACTTTGCGCATGTCGCGCGGCGAAATGGTCGGGCTGGTGGGTCTGCGGGGCGCCGGACACGAAGAGATCGGCCGCGCCCTTTACGGGTTGGAGCCGCATCAGGGCCGCGTGGCGCTGGATGGCGCCGCCCCTGATCTGACATCCCCTCGGGCAGCAATGCGGTCCGGCATCGGGTTTGTGGCACGCGACCGTGTGGTGGAATCCATCGCGCCGGCGCTGACCATCCGCGAAAACGCCTTTCTCAATCCGCTGGCGACTGGGCGCAGCCTGACGTCCTTCATGTCGGCATCGTTCGAAGGCAACCTTGCCCGGATTCTGGGTACCAAGGTCGGCCTGTCCCCGAACGATCCCACCCTAGCCATTGAGGCGCTGTCGGGCGGCAATCAGCAAAAGATCGTGGTCGGCAGATGGCTTGGCACGGGACGACGGTTGTTGATCGCCGAGGACCCGACCGCTGGCGTCGATGTGGGGGCCAAGGCCGAGATTTATCACCTGCTGTTCGAGGCGCTGGCCTCGGGCATGGGGGTGATCGTCGTGTCGACCGACTTTGAGGAGATTGCCAACATCTGCCACCGCGCCATCGTGTTCAGCCGTGGAAAGGTGACCCGCGAACTGAGCGGCGTGGCGCTGTCGACCGAAACCCTGATCGCAGCCGCCTCGGCCAGCGAACATGCAGCCTGATCCAGAAAAGAGCCATCATGACCTCCCTTCGATCAGACGCTCTGGAACCCACGCGGGATGAAATCGCGAACCTGAGCTTTTCGCACCGAATGCTGCGCCTGGCACCTGTCTACGGCCTGGTGATCCTGACAGTCTTTCTGATCTTGCTGTTTTCGGTCTTGCTGCCAAGGACTTTCCCGACGCTTTTGAACCTGCGGGCGATCCTGTCGGACAAGTCGATCATCGCACTTTTGTCGCTGGCGGCGATGATCCCGATGGTGGCGGGCCGGATCGATCTGACGGTCGGTTACGGCATCGTGTTGTGGCACATCCTGGCAATTTCGTTTCAGGTCAACTTTGGCCTGCCCTGGCCGATTGCCGTGGCGATCGTCGTGATCCTTGGGGCTGCGACCGGGTTTCTGAACGGCGTGCTGGTCGAGGTCGCCAAGATCGACGCCTTCATTGCCACTTTGGGGACCGGCACCGTTCTTTATGCCATCGCACTTTGGCATTCTGGCGGACGCCAGGTGGTCGGAGAACTGGACCCTGCCTTTTACAAGCTCAGCGGCCAATGGGTGCTGGGTCTGCCGATCACCGGATTTTATGTGCTGGTGGTCAGTTTGGTGATGTGGGTCGTGCTGGAATACACGCCCGTGGGGCGGTTCCTTTATGCCATCGGCGCCAACCAGAAGGC
>JBKJVF010000227.1:0-9165 GCA_046589965.1 Paracoccaceae bacterium | reverse complement strand
AGCCACCAATGTCCGTGACACACTGGCCGGCGTCGGTGTTGCGCTGGGCTCTGATGTCACAAGCGAAGTGCTGGCCGCCGCGCAGGAATACAGAACGCTGACCGGCTGGGGCGCGTTTGGGCGCAGCGTTTTGGCAATGGTGCTGGCGATTGGTGGCTTTGCCTATGCAGTCACGGTGACGCACAAGGATTTCCGCGCCCGCAACCGGGTTGAGCTGGTCATTCAGGGTCTGCTGATCGCCGCGTCGTCCATTGCCATTTTGACGACCATCGGCATCCTCTATTCGCTGCTGAACGAGACAATCAACTTTTTCCAGATGTATCCGGCACGGGATTTCTTTTTCAGCCTGACATGGTCGCCCAATTTTCGCGGCGGGTCCGATCTTGGCATCGCGCCGCTGCTTTGGGGCACGATGTATATCAGCCTGGTCTCCATGCTGGTGTCGGTGCCCGTGGGACTTTTTGCTGCGATCTACCTTGCAGAATATGCCGACAAGCGGGTTCGGTCCTGGATCAAGCCGATGATCGAGATCATCGCGGGCATCCCGTCGGTGGTGTTCGGTCTGTTCGCGCTGGTGACGGTTGGTCCCTTGTTGCGTGACTACTTTGCGCAACCGCTGGGTCTGGGTGACAGTGGCGCATCGGTGATGACGGCGGGGATCGTCATCGGGATCATGAACATCCCGTTCATTTCGTCCCTGAGCGATGACATCATCAACGCGGTGCCACAGTCGATGCGCGACGGCAGCCTTGGCATCGGCGCGACGAAATCGGAAACCATCCGTCAGGTGGTGTTGCCCGCTGCCTTGCCGGGCATCGTGGGCGCGATCCTGATGGCCGCCAGCCGGGCCATCGGCGAGACGATGATCGTGGTGATGGGGGCAGGGGCGGCGGCCAAGCTGAGCCTCAACCCATTCGAGGCCATGACGACGATCACGGTGAAGATCGTGGGCCAGTTGACCGGCGACACCGATTTTGCCTCGCCCGAGACATTGGTGGCTTTCGCGCTGGGCATGAGCCTGTTTTTCATCACGCTGGGACTGAACGTCGTCGCCCTTTGGGTGGTGCGCAAGTATCGGGAGCAATACGAATGACCGACGCCTCGGCATCCGGGGTCGCGTATCCGGCGCACCCGAAATCCTCGCTGCTGGAACAGACCAAACTGATGCGCCGGCGCAATGCGTCAGAGGCGCGCTTCAAGGCCTATGGCATCGGGGCCATCGCGCTGACTTTGTCGATGTTGGCAATCATGCTCTGGACGATCATCGGCGATGGAATGTCGTCTTTCTTTCAGGCCAAGCTCAGCTTTCCGATGACGTTGACGGCAGAGACGCTGGACCCGAAGGGCAACCGCAACCGCGACGAGATGGCCAAGGTCACCACAGTCGGGTATTCCAAGGTTCTGGTGGCGGCCTTTCTGGCCGAAATGGAAAAACAGGGCATTGTCGCCGAGGGTGTGTCCGACAAGGACGTGGCCGGGATGATTTCCAAGGATGCGGCGGGCAGTCTTCGCGCTACCGTGCTTGCCAATCCGGACATGGTCGGGACGACGATCAATGCGACGGTTCTGGCGACCGGGCGGATCGACGGCTACCTCAAGGGTCGCGTCACCATGCAGACGGCGGAACGCGACAGCAATGTGACCCCGGAACAGCTGGTCCTGGCCGACACGTTGGGTGCGGCGGGGATGCTCGCGTCGCAGTTCAACTGGGCGTTCCTGACCAGTCCGGACGCATCCGATCAGCGACCAGAGGCGGCGGGCCTGGGCGTGGCCATCATCGGGTCGGCCTACATGATGCTGCTGGTGCTGATCCTGACCGTGCCGGTCGGGGTGGCGACATCGATTTATTTGGAGGAATTCGCTCCCAAGAACCGCTGGACCGATCTGATCGAGGTCAATATCTCGAACCTGGCTGCGGTGCCGTCGATTGTCTATGGCATCCTGGGGCTGGCGCTGTTCATCAACTTCATGGGGCTGCCGCAGTCATCGTCGCTGGTCGGCGCGCTGGTCATGTCGCTGATGACATTGCCCACGATCATCATCGCGACGCGCGCCTCGATCCGCGCCGTGCCACCGTCAATCCGCGATGCAGCATTGGGCGTCGGTGCGTCCAGGATGCAGACGGTGTTTCACCATATCTTGCCCCTTGCCATGCCGGGCATCCTGACCGGCACGATCCTGGGCCTTGCCTCGGCCTTGGGTGAGACGGCGCCTTTGTTGCTGATTGGCATGGTGGCCTTTGTCGACAACTACCCCTCGGCGCCGATCGAAGGCTTTCTGGACCCCGCAACGGCACTGCCCGTGCAGGTGTTCGGCTGGGCACAGCGTGCGGACCCCGCCTTTATCGAACGGTCAAGCGGGGCAATCATCGTGTTGCTGATTTTCCTTGTCACCATGAACGTTGCGGCCATCCTGTTGCGCCGCAAGTTCGAGCGGCGCTGGTAGTCCGCGGAGGGACGTGAACATGAACGATATGCGAATGGAGAGCCGCGTGGACGCGCAAACGGTCAAGATCGAGGCTCGCAAGGTGCAGGTCTATTACGGCACGAACCATGCCATCAAGGACGTGGATGTCGATATTCTTGACAAGACCGTGACGGCGTTCATTGGCCCGTCAGGTTGCGGCAAGTCCACATTCCTGCGGACATTGAACCGGATGAACGACACCATCGTTGGCTGCAAGGTCAGCGGCAAGATCATGCTGGAGGGCGAGGACATCTATGACCCCCGTGTCGACCCGGTGCAGTTGCGCGCCAAGGTCGGCATGGTGTTCCAAAAGCCGAACCCGTTTCCGAAATCGATCTACGATAACGTGGCTTATGGGCCCAAAATTCACGGGCTGACACGCAACAAGGCCGAACTCGACGAGATCGTGGAAAGCTGTCTGAAAAAGGCGGCGCTCTGGAACGAAGTCAAGGACCGGCTGCAGGCGCCGGGCACGGGCCTTTCGGGCGGCCAACAGCAGCGTCTGTGCATCGCCCGGGCCATCGCCACCGGCCCGGAGGTCCTTTTGATGGATGAGCCTTGCTCGGCGTTGGACCCGATTGCGACAGCGCAGGTCGAAGAACTGATTGACGAGCTGCGCAGCCAGTTTTCGGTGGTGATCGTGACGCATTCGATGCAGCAGGCCGCCCGCGTCAGTCAGAAGACTGCGTTCTTTCACCTGGGCAACCTGGTCGAGTATGGCGAGACCGGCCAGATCTTTACCAACCCCAAGGATCCGCGCACGGAATCCTATATCTCCGGAAGGATCGGATGAGGTCATGGCGATGAATACCGATCAACACATTCTGAGCGCCTTTGACCGCGACCTAGAGGCCGTGCAGGCCTTGATCATGAAGATGGGCGGGCTGGTCGAGGCGGCGCTGGGCGATGCGGCCACTGCCCTGATGCAGCGCGACGAGGAACTGGCGACGAAGGTTCGTCTTGGTGACAAGGCGATTGATGCGCTGGAAGAGCAGGTCCATTCGGAATGCGCGCGGCTGATTGCGCTTCGTTCTCCGACTGCGACCGACCTTCGGACGGTGCTGGCCGTGATGCGGATCGCGACAAGCCTGGAACGGTGCGGCGACTATGCCAAGAACCTGGCCAAGCGCGCCACCCTGCTGGTGCAGATGTCGCCGGTCGGGGGATCGTCGGGGTCCATCGTGCGGATGGCAAAATCGGTGCAGCTGCTGCTGAAGGATGCGCTTGACGCCTTTATCCAGCGCGATGCCGCGAGTGCCCATCGCGTGCGCGAAAGCGATCAGGAAATCGACCAGTTCTACAATGCGGTCTTTCGCGAGCTTCTGACCCATATGATGGAAGACCCGCGCAACATCACCCCGGCGATGCATCTGCATTTCATCGCCAAGAACATCGAGCGGGTTGGCGATCACGCGACCGGCATTGCGGAACAAGTGATTTATCTGGTGACGGGTGAAGTGCCCGAAGGCAACCGTCCCAAGGCCGATGTCACATCTTTACAGGAAAATTGATCCATGGCAGATCGTCATCAACCGACCGTCCTTGTTGTCGAAGACGAACCCGCACAGCGTGAGGTGCTGAGCTACAACCTTGAGGCAGAAGGGTTCTCCGTCCTGACGGCCGCCAATGGCGAAGAGGCCATGCTGGTGGTGAACGAGGCCATGCCCGACATCATCGTGCTGGACTGGATGATGCCGGTGCTGTCGGGGATCGAGGTCTGCCGGCGGCTGAAGATGCGCCCCGAGACCCGGGCGATCCCGATCATCATGCTGTCGGCACGGTCCGAAGAGGTGGACCGCGTGCGGGGGTTGGAAACCGGTGCGGATGACTATGTGATCAAGCCCTATTCGGTCCTGGAACTGGTCGCGCGGGTCAAGGCGCAATTGCGCCGGGTACGCCCGTCGCTGGTCGGCACGATGATGCAATATGAGGACATCCGCCTCGACCCCGAGGCGTACCGTGCCTACCGCGAAGACAACACGCTGAAGCTGGGCCCGACAGAGTTTCGCCTGTTGGCCGCGTTGATGGAACGTCCCGGCAAGGTCTGGTCGCGCGATCAATTGCTGGATCGGGTCTGGGGGCGCGACATCTATGTCGACACGCGCACCGTGGATGTTCATGTCGGCCGATTGCGCAAGGTGCTGTGCCAGTTCGGCGGCGAGGACCCGGTCAGGACGGTGCGCGGCGCGGGATATGCGCTGGGCTAGGCTTCATGCGGTGTCAGGCCGTGGCTAGGCGGTTCGATCCAGGAACGCCCTGATCCGCGCGGCGACCGCAGGGGCGTCGACCTCGTGCACCAGATGGCCACCATCGGGCAGGATGCTGATCTCAGCGTTCGGGAGTGTCGATGCTGCGTCTTTCGAAATGCGGGCCGGAACGGAGCGGTCATTTTCGGCCGCTACCAGCAGGACGGGCGTCGTCAGCTGCGACAGGCGGGACAAAAGGCCGTCAAGCTGCCAGGCCGCCATCATCGCGAGCGTGCCGGACACATGCCCAGACCGCCGCACAAGGGCAAGGTATTGCGCCCGGCCTGCGGGTTCGATCTGCGAACCGGTCGAGGCGAGGAGCCGGTCGACGGTTGAAGCATTGCCCCAAAGCGCGCTGACCGCCTGCGGGACCAGCGGCAAGGCCGCAAGCGCGCGGGCCAGCAGCGGGAAAAGGACGCCCGCTGCGCCGTCGAACTTTCCCAAGGCGGCATTGATGCCGACAACCCCTTTGAGCGGCATGCTTTCGGCCAGGTTGAGCGCAAGGGCGCCACCCGCCGAATGGCCAATGATCCAGGCAGGTGCGGCGTTCATTGCGGCACAGAGCGCCTTGATATCATCGCTCATCGGGTCCAGCCCGAAGCGTGTGCCGGAACGGGTGCGGGTGAGGCCTTGCCCCGGAAGATCGGGAACGATCAGCCGGTAGGACCCAAGTTCCGGGATCAGGTGGCGAAAGCTGTGGCTGGAGCCGCCTGCGCCATGCAGCATGAGGATCACCGGGCGGGGGTCATCCGGTGCGCCGGTATCGAGCACCCACCAGTCGTGGCCTGCCGCCCGGATCGGGCGGGCACGGTCGCGATAAGGCCAGTCGGCAGGCGCGGGATGCGGCATGGTCTAGCCCCCCAGCGCGCCGGACAGCACCGCCGACAGCCGGTGTGCATCCGCGCGGGGCAGCGCGAGGTAGGGCGCATTCATCAGGCGGGCAAGCAATTCTAGCGCTGCTTGGGGGCGTGCGGCGGTGTCGATGACCAGCGTCGGCAGACCCGAGGCGCGGATCACGCGGGCGATGCGGGTGGTGTCTTCTTCGGCCTGCGGGCGATTGGCGGTGCCATCCAGCGCGATGTTGCCGCGCCCGTCGGTCAATAGGGCTATCGTCGGGGTCAGACCCCGCGCGCGGGCCTGGATTGCGGTCGCCATCGCCATCTGCAACCCGGCGGCCAGCGGTGTGCCGCCGCCACCCGGCAGACCCGCAAGGCGGCGTTTGGTTTGCACCAGTGAGCGTGTGGGGGGCAGGATCAGTTCGGCGGACGTGCCCCGGAACGCCAAAAGCGCCACATGATCGCGGCGGGCATAGGCGGCGGCGAGCAGCAGTTCGACGGCCCCCTTGGCCTCTGACAGGCGGGCAAAGGCGGATGAGCCGGAGGCATCGACGGCAAAGACCAACACCCGGTCGGACATCTCGCGAAACCGTTTCAGCCGGATGTCGGACGGGCGCACCAAAAGGATCGCGTCCGGGCGGGCCATCTCGGACCGGCGCATCGGTTGCCAGGGGGCGGCCTGTCGCAGGGTGGCGACAAGGTCGATGCGCGCGCCCGACCCAAGTCGTCCGGGCCGCGAGGGCAAGGGACGCCCGCGCCGGTTGCCGGACCGTTCGGCACCTGTCCCGGATGCGCCCTTGGCGGCGCGGTTGGCAGCCCCGGCGGCAAGGCGGGCAAGCAGATCGGCAGGCAAGGCGGCGCGGGCAGCCTCCACCAGAATCTCGTCGGGCAGGCGGTCCGGTTCGGACTGCGCGCTCGGGTCCTGATCGGGGGGCGCGTCGGGGGGCGTGTCCGGCGGGGGCGGAGGCGGGTCGGACGGCTGTTCGGCCATCGGGATCGCACGATGCGCATAGATGGCGACAGATGCCGCTGTCAGGTCGTCATCGGTGACGGTGGTGCGACCCGACAGGGCGGCATGCGCGCGGGCGGCGGCCAGCGCCTGCATAGGCGCGCGCAAGGACCTGATGCCAAGCGCGGCGGCGGTGGTCAGGCGCACCAGCGCGTCGTCAGGCAGGGTGACGTTGGCCAGAAGGGTCCGCGCCTTGGTCAGGTTCGCTGCATCAAGGTCGATGGGGCTGGTGTCGGACCAGACGATCCCGTCAAGATCGACGAACAAGCCCAGCCGGTCCGCAAGGGCGGAGGCCAGCCCTTCATCCGGCTCTGCCGCTTCGTCCAGGGCGATGAGTGGTCCGGCCCCGGCATCCAATGCCCCCGCCAGCCGCGCGGCCATGCCTGATGGGCAGCGTTCGGCCATGGTCAGGATCAACGTTCCGGACCCGGCCAAAAGACCAGTGGTTCGCACGGGCTTGCCCGCCGCCAGGGTGGCGGTGAAATCAAGCCCGCCGTAGAGCGCATCATCCCCCAGCGCAGGGTGCAGACGTCGGTGTGGTCCGGGCAGGTGGTCCATCGCGGTGGTCACGCGGTCGCGCAAGGGTCCGGCACGGGCGCGCAGCCAAAGACCCCCAAGGCCCTTGGGGTCGACCGCCAGCAGCCGCAGGGCCATCCCCACCCGCGCCCAGGGGTCGCGCGCGGGATCGGGCGCGTCGTCTGCCATCAGGGCAGAACCTCGGTCACGATCCGCGCGACGCGCGCGCCGGACCCGGCCTCGTCCAGTGGATCGCGGCGAAGACGGTGGCTCAGCGACATCGCCGCCACCCGGCGCAGGTGGTCGCGGGCAAGGGTTGCGGCGCCTTCATAGGCCGCCAAGGCGCGGGCGGTCCGCAACAGCGTCAGTTCCCCCCGCAGCCCGTCCGACCCCAGCGCGATACACAAGGCGGCGCAGTCATGCAGGGCGGTGTTCGGGGTCTTGAGGTTGGGCAGGGCCTCGCGCGCCGCAAGGATCGCCTTGCGCAAGGCGCTGTCCTTGGGCCGCCATTTGCGCATGAAGGCATCATGGGCGTTTTCATAGGCATCGCGGCGGCGGATGACCTCGATCCGGGTGGCGATGTCGCGGGGGCTGGTCACATCGACCGACAGGCCAAAGCGGTCCAACAGCTGCGGGCGCAATTCTCCCTCTTCGGGGTTGCCGGAGCCAACCAGTACGAATCGCGCGGCATGGCGGATCGACAGGCCGTCGCGTTCGACGACATTCTCGCCCGATTGCGCGACGTCCAGCAGCAGATCGACGATGTGATCCTCCAAGAGGTTGACCTCGTCGATATAAAGATACCCCCGGTTGGCGCGTGCGAGCAGTCCCGGCTCGAACGCCTTTTGTCCGCGAGTCAGGGCGCGTTCGATGTCGAGTGCGCCCACGACGCGGTCCTCGGTCACACCCAAGGGCAGGTCGATGACGGGGGTCGGGCGCTTGACCATACGGGTCGATGTGACCTCCGCCCATGGGGGGCAATCCTGGGGGCGGGCCGAATTGACCGGGCAGCCTTCGACCACCGCGATCTCGGGCAGCAGGGCGGCCAGCGCACGCACGGCGGTCGATTTGCCGGTGCCGCGGTCGCCAAAGACCAGCACGCCGCCGATGCCGGGATCGACGGCCGTCAGCACCATGGCCAGTTTCATCGCCTCCTGACCCACGATGGCGGAGAAGGGAAAGGGTTGTCGGCTCATGCATGGGCTTTCTCTGGTCGTCTGTCCGCAAGGGGGGCGCCACCGTTCCAGCGGCCTTCGCTCCCGAGCACGCGGAACCTTGCATAAAGCTCCTCGGCAAACCAGTTGCCATCGCGCACCGCCTGAATGGCGCGTCCATGCGGGCCGTCGCCGCGCGCGAAATGCGCCATGGCGGCCGCATCGGGCCAGATCGAGAAGGTGACCTGATGCAACAGCGGCACCTCCCCGATGCCGATCTTGAAGGCAACATTGGGGTCATCGCCGATGACAGCAGAAATGCCCGGCACGCGCGCCCAAAAGCGCAGCGCGCGGCTGGGCTTGATGGTGGCGCGGGTCAGGGCGGCGAGGGCTAGGCCGTCAGGGGCGGGTGCCGGGCCGGGGGCAGGCAAAAACGGGTTCACGCCCGCCCAGCTGCCGCGCGACGACACGGGGTCAAGATAGACGGTAAAGCTTTCGCCTGCCTTGCTGCGCCAGCGTTGCCAGACGGGGTTGGCATTGACGCGTTCGCGGGCGGTTGCCTCATCCGGCCAGACGGCGAGGATGGACCAGACGGCCCAGTTCGGACGCGGGGTAAAGCCTTCGCCCGTGCCCGATCCGCACAGCTTCCAGAACAGCGCGCGGCGTTCGTGGCGCATGGACAGGCGCGCAAGCCCCATCTGACCGATGACCCAAAGCCTGGCCGACACCGAATCAAAGCGGAAAAAGCTGAGGCTGGCAACGGGAATGGGGACCTCCGAAGTAAAAGTGTCAGAGAAATCTTACAGTGGAAATCCTGAAGGGAAAGGGAAAACTGTCAATCAAAGCTGCGGTCAAGTACCGCGGCTGCACAGCTTGTAAATTAAATTGGACAGTCTATCATCCCGGTATGAGCGATGGATCTTATCTGAATGACAAGG
>JBKJVF010000083.1:0-5609 GCA_046589965.1 Paracoccaceae bacterium | reverse complement strand
AGATATTCCGTTTCAATCCGGCGTGTTGCGGGCCAAAGCGTGACCCGGCTGCCGAACCGCTCGCGAAAGACCTTGAAGCTGATGACAAGGTCCGCCTCCATCACCTCGCCCGCACCGTCCGGCCCCTCGACCGGATGACGGCTGCGGATGCGGGCGGCGGAATTCCACGGGAGGAACTGCGGATAAGACGCGACATCGGCCACCAGCGCATACATCTGGTCGCCGGTATAGGGCACAACACGTGTTTCGTGATGGCTGGGCATCGTCTCTTTCGGTGACTCCGCGTCTGGTATTGGGTATTGACTGGGGCCAAGTAAAGGGGGGCGGGCATGACTTCACGCCAATATGTGATCGACCAGATGATCAGCGCCAAGGCCATTGCCGCCCGGGTGGAGGGTCTGGCCCGCGACATTACCGCCCACTTTGCGGGCACCGACAAGCTGGTCGTCGTGGGTCTGCTGCGCGGATCTTTTGTCTTCATCGCAGATCTGGTGCGCGAGATTGACCTGCCGGTAGAGGTCGATTTCATGGAGGCCTCGTCTTATGGCGACGCCATGCATTCCAGCCGCGAAGTGCGCATCCTCAAGGACTTGCGCGGCGAAATTGCCGGCCGCGACGTGCTGGTGGTCGAAGATATCGTGGATACCGGTTTCACGCTTTTGCACGTGCGCAACCTTTTGCTGACCCGCGAACCCGCCCGGCTGGAGGTCTGCGCGCTCTTGGACAAACCATCCCGGCGCGAGGCCGATATCAAGGCCACCTGGACGGGGTTCCAGATCCCCGATGAATTTGTGGTGGGCTACGGCATCGACTTTGCCCAACGCAATCGCAACCTGCCCTATATCGGCAAGGTCCGGTTCACCGAGGACGGTCCGGCGGCATGAACCACCTTGGCTGGCTTGTCCGGATGCGCGGCTGGGTGGCAAACCCGCCATCGATGGGGCGCGTGAAACTGGTGGTGGGTGTCGTTGCCGCCTGTCTGGCGCTGGTGATCATCGAGCGCGTCTTTGGCTGGCCGGATTGGCTCACCCTGCCCAAACGCTAGGCAAGACGGCGCAAGTGGCGTGGCGCCCACTGGCCAGTTGGCAGCAATTCGGTAACTTTGGACCAACGACTGCGAAATTGTGCAATGTGATTGTCATTGGCCTTGATCGAAAAGGAAGCCAGCATGCGGCGGTTTTTGGGATACCTGGTCTTGCTGGGGCTGATCGTGGCTGCGGGCCTTTGGTTCGCAACCGCCGCGCGTGGCGGTGATCCCGCACTTGTGGCCGACCTTCAGGGCGATGTTACACGCGGCGAAGTGGTCTTTACCGCCGCCGGTTGCGCATCTTGCCATATGGCCCCCGGCGCTGTCGGAGAGGCCAAACGGGTGCTGGTGGGCGGCCAGAGGTTCGTGACCGATTTCGGCACCTTCATCGCCCCCAACATCTCGCCCGATCCCGAACATGGCATCGGCGCATGGCCCCTGTCTGATCTGGTGAACGCGCTGAAACACGGCGTCTCGCCCGAAGGACAGCACTATTACCCCGCCCTGCCCTATGGCGCCTATACCCATATGACGCTGCAGGATATCGCCGACCTGCACACCTATCTTGGCACACTGCCGCCCGACGCTACCCCCAGTCAGGCGCATGAGCTTGGTTTTCCCTTCAACATCCGCCGCTCGGTCGGGATGTGGAAACTTTTGTACCTCAACACAGATTGGGCCATCAACGGCGATCTGTCCCCATCACAGGACCGCGGCCGCTATATCGCCGAGGCGATGGCCCATTGCGGCGAATGCCATACACCGCGCAATCTGCTTGGCGGCCCCGACCGCAGTCGGTGGCTGGCAGGGGCCCCAAACCCCAACGGCGAAGGTCGCATCCCCAATATCACCCCGGCCAAGCTGACCTGGTCCGAGGCGGATATCGTGGCCTATCTCGAAACCGGCTTCACGCCCGAGTTCGACACCGTTGGTGGCCATATGGTAGAGGTCGTCGACAACATGGCACGCCTTCCCGAAAGCGACCGGCAGGCGTTGGCTGATTATCTGAAACTTGTGCCGGGGGTTGAGTGACCGGCGGGCCACACAGGCAGGTTTCATCTGGGCCTAGACCTGACAACTGCCACATTTCGTCATATCGTGTCTGTCTGATTAGACGCCACGAAGGTCCACATATATGAAAAGCATAGTTCTGGCTGCACCACTTCTGGTAGCCGCAAGCGCATTACCCGCGTTTTCAGTTGAATTCGGCAATGGGTTTACTGCCACCGGCGTATTCGAGTTGGAGTATCTTAAACCTTCCGGCGACTCGGGCCAGACGCTCGGTTACGGCACCGCCGATATTGGCTACAATCAGAAAAGCCCGGGCTTTGGCGGTTTCGTCGGATTTGACGCGTTTTCAATCGACGACGAGAGCGAAATCGCCGTCTACGGGGCGCTCAGTTTTTCAGGTGATTTCGGCAGGGTGCAGGTCGGTGTTCCGCGCGCCGTCATCGACGAGTATTTCGATACGCCGAAACTGGGTGGCTCACGTCTGTATGATTTGGAACTGTCCAGTCTGACCAGCAGTATTGTGACGGCGTCCTATCTTTTGGACGAAATCGATAGCCCCGTTGGTCTGCGTTATGACGGGACCTTTGGCGATCTGAAGGTTGGCACGTCGTTCCATCGGATCGAAGAGCTGGATGTCGTCGACATTGCCGCAATATATCAAATGGGCAGCACGGAATTGCGCGCAGGACTTGAACATATTAGCGACGGGTCCGATAATGCGACCAGCTATTTCCTTGGTGCCGAAGGCGCGTTTGGTCCGGTCAAGGCAGGGCTACAATGGACCTCGGTTGCCGATTCCGGCGACTTACATGCGGCCCAACTTTACGCAGTTTACAGCCCGATGGAGAAGCTGAACCTAACCGGCACGATCCTTTCGGTTGATAGTGGCAGTGGTTTTGATACGGCTTACGGCGTTTCGGCCGATTACAGCTTTGCACAAGGTGTGTTTGTCGAGGCTGGGATCATCGACGGGACACAACTGGATACCGCGATTGACTTGACTATGGGTGTGAAGTTCTGATTGGAAAAGGGCGGTAGCCGCGCCGCAGGCTGGCCGTAGCCGCCGGCGGCTATCCCCGCCCCAACCGGTCCATCCTCGCCGCGCGCAGCTGCGCAAAATCGTCGCCGGCATGATAGGATGATCGTGTCAGCGGTGTCGCCGAAACCATCAGGAACCCTTTTCCGAACGCGGCCTTTTCATAGGCCGCAAATTCGTCAGGCGTCACGAACCGGTCAACCCGGTGATGTTTTGGTGTCGGTTGCAGATACTGCCCGATGGTCAGGAAATCGACATCCGCCGCGCGCATGTCGTCCATCACCTGATGCACACCCTGCCGGTCCTCGCCCAAGCCCACCATGATGCCGGACTTGGTGAACATCGTGGGATCCAGTTCCTTGACCCGCTGCAACAGTCGCAAACTGTGGAAATACCGCGCGCCGGGGCGCACCTCGGGGTAAAGGCCGGGCACCGTTTCAAGGTTGTGGTTCAGCACGTCAGGGCGCGCGGCCACCACCGCCTCCAGCGCCGAGGCCGGGCATTTCAGAAAGTCCGGGATCAGCACTTCGATCGTCGTACCCGGCGCGCGATGGCGGATGGCGCGGATGGTTTGTGCAAAATGGTCCGCGCCGCCATCCGCCAGATCATCCCGATCCACGGAAGTGACCACGACGTGGTTCAGGCCAAGTTCGGCCACCGCATGGGCCACCCGGCCCGGCTCGAACGCGTCCAGGGTCTGTGGCTTGCCGGTCGCCACGTTGCAAAAGGTGCAGCCGCGCGTGCAGATCTCACCCATGATCATCATGGTCGCGTGGCCCTGGCTCCAACATTCGCCCACATTGGGGCAGCCCGCCTCCTCGCAGACCGTCACCAGCTTTTTCTCGCGCAAGATATCGCGGGTTCGCTTGTAGCCTTCGGAGGTCGGCGCGCGCACCCTGATCCAGTCCGGTTTCTTCGGCTGGACATTGTCCGGGCGATGCGCCTTTTCGGGATGGCGCTCTTCGGGCAGCTTGAGGTCGCGCACCGGTTTTTCCCCTTACGAATTTTACATTTCAAGACATAGCGTCTGCCGGGGCGTCAGGCAACCGTGGCGGACAAACGCGGATGCATGGCAGCCCTGTGAAAACGGACAGGCAGGCCCATGGGCCTGAACCTGCCAAAAGGAGGGAACATGACAAAAAAACTGATCGCAGAGGTCATAGGGACATTCATCTTGGTGTTTTTTGGCTGCGGTGCCGCGGTCATTGCGGGGGCTGACATCGGACTGACCGGCATCAGCCTGGCATTTGGCCTGGCCATCGTGGCGGCGGCTTACGGTCTGGGCGCGATCTCGGGCGCGCATCTCAACCCGGCGGTGTCTTTGGGGATGGTGGCCGCGGGACGCATGACGGTGGGTGACTTCATCGGGTATGCAATCGCCCAGATTGTCGGTGCGGTCCTTGGCGCAGGGGTGCTTTACCTGATCGCTTCGGGCAAGGCCGACTATGCCATCGGGACAAACGGTCTTGGTCAGAATGGTTTTGGTCCGGGATACCTTGGCCAATACAGCCTGACAGCCGCCCTGGTGTTCGAAGCCGTGATGACGTTCATTTTCGTGACCGTCATCCTGGGGGCCACCGGGACGGGTTCGGCCGCAGGCTTTGCCGGACTGGCCATCGGCCTGACACTCGCCGCCATCCACCTTGTCGGCATCAACGTGACGGGCGTGTCGGTGAACCCCGCACGGTCCATCGGCCCCGCACTCTTCGTCGGCGGCAACGCGCTGGCGCAGCTTTGGGTGTTCATCGCGGCGCCGCTGGTCGGCGGGGTTGTGGCAGGCCTCGTCTACAAGGCGGGTCTGACCCGCGCCGACTGACCATGATCGATGGACCGGGGCGGGCCACCAAGGTGCCTGCCCCGGTTCACATCAAGACCCGCTTCGCCAATCTTCCAAAGCCGGATTTGGCTCGGGCGTTGCGGGGGCTGCTGACAGCCCGCCGGGCATCGCCACGGGGCGCACCCGAAAGTAATGCGCCTCGCGCGCGCCGAAGTAAAACGCGACCACCGCCCCCAGCAACCACCACAATGGTTCCGGCACGGCATTCAGTCCCACCATCCGGCGCGCGAACTGGATCGGGTCGACCATGGCAAAGACAAAAAGCCCGATCGTCCCGAACGCCAGAAACGGGCGCGGCAGGCGGTTGACGCCGTTGACAAGCCGGTCGAACCAGCCGACCGACGGATTGCCGAATTCGTCGCCCAACTGGTCCAGCGCCGCCATCTGCGCCTCGGCGGACAGCTCCATCCGCCGGGTGGCAGACGGCACGAAAACCTCCGCCATCCCTTTGGCCGCATCCCCCAGGGCAGAGACCGCCGCCGGGGCCCCGATCAGCTTGCCGATCACCCCCATGCCGCCACCCGTGCCGCATGCTGGGCTGTCGACAGGTGATATTTGGGGCTGATGAACTCCTCAGCGCGCGTGATCCAGCCGCCTTTGCCGCCATCGCGACGCCGCGCGTACTTGCGGCTGGCGGGGCGGGCATCCGCCAGCGCATAGTAATAGTTGCGCCGCGCAATCCCGTAGGCATCGGCCAG
>JBKJVF010000235.1:0-8880 GCA_046589965.1 Paracoccaceae bacterium | reverse complement strand
CCTCGCCCGCACGGATGTCCGGCAATTGCACCTCGGCGTAGCCCGCAACTTGCCGGATCAGCGTGCCGCCCGAGACAACACGCGGCGCAGCCATCAGGGAAAAACAAAATACTGGGGCAGCAAGGTCCTGATCACTGCCAATCTGGCAGGCAATCTCGGCACCGTCGATGCGCGCGGAAAAGGTCAGGGTCACGTGGGTTGCTCCAGTCTCAGATCAGCGACGAAATCGTAGATGTCGGACCGGTACAGCCCACGCGTGAACTCGATCGGTCGGCCCGATGGCAGATAGGCGGTGCGGTCGATGCGCAGGACCGCGACACCTTCGGGCAGGTTCAAAAGCCTTGCATCCGTGCCGCTGACGTTAATCGCCGTGATCCGCTGGACGGCACGGGTGGGCGCGGTGCCTGACGCCCGCAGCACATCGTAAAGCGATGTTTCGACCGCGTCGGGGTCGGGCAGGATGTCGGTTGGCAGCGACGACCATTCCAGCGCCATGACGGTGTCGTCGGCGCTGCGCAGCCGGTCAACCCGCGCCACCCGGTCGGTGCCTGCAAGTCCAAGGGCGATCTGTTCATCCGGGCTGGGCAGGAACAGCCCTCGGCGAAGAATGCGGCTTGTCGACGCCTTGCCACGCTGGCGCATGTATTCGGTGAACGACAGCAATGCCGATAGCGAATGTTCCAGCTTGGCACGCGGCGTTTTCACGAAGGTTCCAGCCCCGCGGCGTTGTTCCAGAACACCGTCCTTGACCAGTTGCGCGACAGCCTTGCGCACAGTGACGCGGCTGATATCGGCGATATCGGCCAATTCGCGTTCGGGGGGCAATTGGATGTCGACAGGCAAGACGCCCGCCCTGATGGCATCCGCAAGATGCCGGTAAAGCTGCTCATAGCGCGGCCCGCGCTCAGTGCGAAACCAGCTTTGCGGGTGGAAGAAGGCAAGACTGTCCATTTCCGGCCTGACCCTTTGAATTGGTATGTCTTCAATATGACCAATACCAGTAGGATTGCCAGATGAACTGCGCAATGGCGGAAAAAAAGGAAGAAATCGGCCAGTCGCCAGCTATTCCACGAAATTGGTATTAAGTAGGTAGTAAATCTGAAATCTTTTGATACCCTTGTTCCGTGGCGCGATTCGGCTCTGGCGGCCGCGTGGAGCCGGTTGCATGCCGCTGCGGCATCAGGCCTCGAGATTGACCGTGCAAGGAGACCGCGATGCGTATTGTTACGGCTGGCATGGGCCTGCGCGCGGGTCATGTGCTGAGCACGCTCAAAGCCGCCATGCCCGAGGCCGTCGTGGTCGGCTATTACGATCCCCAGCCCACGCATCTGGACATGATCGGCACCGACACGCCGCGCTATCCGTCGGTGGAGGCGATGCTGTCGGATGCGCGGCCCGATCTTTACTGTGTGTTCTCGCCCAACGTCTTTCACCTTGACCAGATCAGGCTGGGGCTGGAGGCAGGGGTGCAGGTCTTCACCGAAAAGCCGGTGGTGATGTCGATCCCCGAGACGCTGGAACTGGCACGGCTGCTGGCCGCGCATGGCGGCGCGGGGCGGGCGATGGTGGGGCTGGTGCTGCGCTATTCGCAGCATATGGTCGATCTGCGCGCGGCGATGGCGGCGGGGCATCTGGGCCAGATCGTCAGTCTGGAGGCCAACGAGCATATCGCGCCCTATCACGGCGGATTTTTCATGCGCGACTGGCGCAGGCGCGACGATCTGGCGGGCGGCTTCATGCTGGAAAAATGCTGCCATGATCTGGATATCTACAACATGGTCACCGGGTCCCGACCGGCCAAGGTCGCCAGTTTCGGCGGGCGGCGGTCGTTCTTGCCGCAGAATGCGCCCGTCTCCAACGCCGAGGCAGAGATTTTCCACGTCAAGAAATCGGTCTGGGAAAGTGCCGATGATCCGTTCCGTTCGGATGCAGACATCATCGACTTTCAAACCGCGATCCTTGGATACGAATCTGGGGCAAGCCTTGCATTTCATACCAACCTGAATGTGCCGGACGAACACCGCCGGTTCTGCATCATGGGCAGTCACGGCATGGCCGAGGGTGACTTCGTCCGGGGATACCTTCGGGTTACGGCGCGGGATGGTCGCAGGCTTGCCGATCACGATTACACCCAAGGGGTGGCGGCCAAGGGCGCGCATTACGGCGCGGACGCGATGATGTGCGCCGATATTGCACGATATCTGCGCGGTCAGGCGGCCGGTCTGCCCGTGTCGATTCTGGACGCGATGGAGGCTGGGGTGGCGGCAATGGCGCTGGATCAGGCGCGTATGACTGGACAAATGGTCGAACTGACCGCCACATGGGCCGCACTTGACGCGATTGGATTGCGAAAATGACCACCGTTCAACCTGCCGGCATCCATATGCGCGCCGAGATTGCCGAAGCGCCGGGGGTTTTCGCGGCGACCTTGCGACAGGCGATTGATGCGCCCCGGATGGGCCAGATCGCGGCGCTGCACCTTGACCGGACGCGTGCCATCTACACCATCGCGCGGGGGTCCTCGGACGCGGCGGCCAATATCCTGTCCTATGAATTCATGCGCGAAACGCAGTTGCCCATGACCAGCCTGCCGCCGTCGATCTTTTCGGTGGGGCGTGGCGTGGACATGGCTGGATCCGTCGCGTTGATCGTGTCGCAATCGGGGGGCAGCGACGATCTGGTCCGGTCCGCCTATGGCATCCGCGAGGCGGGCGGGCGGGTGATCGGGCTGATCAATGTCGATGGCTCGCCGGTATCGGCGGCCTGCGATCTGGTCCTGCCCTTGGGTGCCGGGCCGGAACGTGCTGTGCCCGCGACGAAATCCGTGATCGGGGCAATCGCGGCGGGCATGGCGCTGCTGGGGGCAATGCGGCCGGGATACGACCAAAAGATGGAGACATGCGGCGACGCGGTTCACAAACTGACCGGCGTATCGTTTCCGCAGCACAGTAAACTTGTCGCAGCATTGCTGCGCGCGCGGCATGTCTATGTGATCGGTCGCGACACGGGCTATGGCGCGGCACAGGAACTGGCGCTGAAGCTGAAGGAATGCTGCGCGCTTCATGCCGAGGCCTATTCGAGTTCCGAGGTCCTGCACGGCCCGTTGCAACTGGTGACCAATCCGCTGCTGATCCTGATCCTTGATACCGAACAGCCCGACGTGCAGCCCAGCCTCGACACGGCAGAGGCGCGGTTTCGCGGGGCGGGTGGGTCGGTGTTTCGCCTGCGACCATCAGATGTTGGTGCCACCGGATTGACCCCTGCGGCGGCGACGGCTGCCTTGTTGTGCCTGACTTATCCGATGGTGCTGGAAACAGCACTGGCACTGGGGCATGACCCCGATGCACCTGCCACACTGTCGAAAGTGACCCAGACAACATGACCCTTGACCTGGACCGCCACGCCACATGGCGCGAGATCAACGCACAGCCTGAGATCTGGCGCGACTGGGGGGCCATGCTGGACGTGGCCGGATTGCGCGCCTGGGTGGCGGGGCTAGACGTGACAGAAGCCTGGTTTTGCGGTGCCGGGTCATCTGCCTATATCGGGGACATCGTTGTTGCCGCGATTGAAGGCAGGGAATTGGATCTGCGCGCGGTGCCGACAACCGATCTGGTCAGCCGTCCAACCGCCTATCTGCCCGGCCCGCCGAAGCTGATCGTCAGTTTCGGCCGTTCGGGCAATTCGGCCGAAAGCATCGGGACACTGGACGCGCTGGACGCGCTGGCCCCGGATTGGCCGCGTCTGAACATCACCTGCAATGCATCCTCGGCGCTGGCGACGCGCGCGGGCACCCCCGTCATCCTGCCCGAAGCGACGCATGACGCGGGCTTTGCGATGACGTCTAGCTTTACGACCATGCTTTTGACGGCGTTGGCGATCTTTGATGGCACCTTTGCACAGGGCCACTGGTTTGCGCTGGCGGATGCGGCTGAGACCGCGATGCCCGGTCTTGAGGCGCACGCCCTGTTGGCGCGGCGACCAGAACGCGCGGTTTTCGTGGGCGCGGGGCCCTTGGCTTTTGCGGCGCGTGAAGCGGCACTGAAGGTGATGGAACTGTCGGGGGGACAAATCCCGGCGCTATGGGACAGCACCCTGGGCTTTCGCCATGGGCCGAAAAGCTTTGTGCGGGGGGCGACCGATATCTGGGTGTTTACCAGTGCCGATCCGCATGCGGCGCGCTATGACGCCGACCTTGTGGCCGAGTTGCGGTCCCAGTTCCCGGGGTCGGTGGTGACGGCGGTGGGGCCGGGCGGCGATGTCGATTTGGCCACCGATGGCTGCAATGTCGTTCTGCCGGTTATGCTGGCGCAGATATTGGCGGTCGTCTGGTCCGACAGTCTGGGTCTCAACGTCGATGATCCTTTTGCCGGGATGGGTACGCTCAGCCGTGTGGTGTCAGGCGTGAAGATCTATCCGGTGATGCCGTGATCGCCGTCGGCATCGACCTTGGTGGCACCAAGATCGAAGCACAGATTTTCAATGCCGACTGGGGCCGCGTGACCCAACGCCGCATCGATACACCGCGGGATTATCCCGGTCTTGTGGCCGCGATGGCCGACCAGATCGCCTGGGCCGGGGGGCAGGCCGGCAAGTCCTTGCCGGTTGGCATCGCAGCCGCAGGGCTGGTGAACCCCGCGACGGGGCTTGCCTATACGGCCAACCTTCCCGCAACCGGTCACCCCTTTCCTGCCGATATCGCCGCTGCCGCCGGACGGGCTGTGACCTATGTCAACGACTGCCGTGCGCTGACCCTGTCAGAGGCGATCTTTGGTGCCGCGCGTGGCATGTCGCCTGCGGTCGGGCTCATTCTGGGCACAGGCATCGGCGGTGGTGTCGCGGTCGATGGGCGTCTGGTCGACGGCCTATCGACCCTGGGCGGCGAGTTCGGCCATTTCGGCATCGCCGCTGGCCCTGTCGTGAGGCACGGCCTGCCCATCCTGACCTGCGGCTGCGGACGGCCCGGCTGCACCGAGACGCTGATCGCCGGGCCAGGGCTGGAGCGTCTGACGCGGCATGTGACAGGTCGGACCCTGAGCGCGCCTGAGATCACCGCCGGATGGCGGACCGATGCAGATCTGGCCCGCGTCCGCGCCATCTGGTGCGAACTGGTCGCCGAGATGCTGAAAACCATCGCCTTCGTCATCGACCCCGCCTGCATCGTGATCGGGGGTGGCATGTCGGGAGTGCTCGGCCTGACGGACGATCTGACAACGGCATTTCGCGCGATTCAGTTGCCCGGATTCAGCATCCCCGACATCCGCATTGCAGAAGGTGGCGACGCCAGCGGCGCGCGCGGTGCCGCCTATGCCGCGATGCAGGCAGAGCGTCATGTCTGAAATCTTGCGCGACATCATCAGGCGCAACCGCGCGGGCGAAAACATCGCCATCCCGTCGGTCTGTTCTGCGCATCCGGATGTGTTGCGGGCCAGCCTGATGCTCGCGCGTGATCTGGCCCAGCCTCTGGTGATCGAGGCCACGAGCAATCAGGTCAATCAGGATGGTGGCTATACCGGACAGCGGCCTGCAGAATTCATTGCTTCGGTCCGGCAGCTGGCGACCGAGATTGGCCTGCCGCCAGCGCATCTGATCTTTGGTGGCGACCATCTCGGCCCGCAGGTCTGGCGTGCGGGGTCCGCGGATGACGCGATGGCCAAGGCCCGCGTGATGATTGCGGACTATGTCCGCGCGGGTTTTACCAAGATCCATCTCGATTGCTCCGAAGGCTGCGCGGGTGAACCGGCACAATTGGGCGATGAGGTGACCGCGTTGCGCGCGGCCGATCTGGCTGCGGTGGCGTTGAACGCGGCCCCTGATCCGGCGGCATTGCTTTTTGTCATCGGCACCGAGGTTCCCCCGCCGGGCGGTGCCCGGATGGATGAAACGGGTGAGATTGCGCCCACCACACCTGCTTCGGCAAGGGCGACGCTGTCAGCCCATGAAAAGGCTTTTCAGTCTGCTGGGATTGCCGGCGCTTTGGGGCAGATCGGCGGGTTGGTCGTCCAGCCGGGCGTCGAGTTTTCACCCATGCACGTGCATGCGTTGCCGATGATGCGGGACCCTGAACTGGTGGCGGTACTGGATGACTGGCCAGGGGTCTGCCTTGAGGCGCATTCGACGGATTATCAGATGCCCGCCGTATTCCCGCGCCTTTGCGAACTCGGGTTCGCTTTCCTGAAGGTCGGGCCTGCACTGACCTTTGCAAATCGCCGCGCAATCTATGGTCTTGACGAGTTGGCCGGGCAAATGGGTTGGCGCGAGGGCCCGTCTGTCCCCGCGGTGATGGAGGCATTGATGCTTGCCGCGCCGATGCATTGGCAGGCGCATTATCACGCCGCTGGCGGCGATCTGCAGGTCCAGCGCCATTTCGGGCTGGCGGACCGGATCCGGTACTATTGGCCGCAAACCGGGGCCCAGTCTGCCATCGACGCGCTGATGCGCAGCCTTGCGGGGCGCGATCTGCCTGATCCGATGTTGCAACAAGCCTTTTCGCGGCAAGTCATTGCTGCGGCCCGTCGCATGGGTGGCCCACTTCCACAGGCGCTGATCCTGGCCGAAGTGCAGTCCGCCTTGCGCCCCTATTTCTGGTTTGCATCTGAGCATGTTCCACGGCAATGAGCGCAACCATGATGCAGAACCCCGCCCGCCTTTGGCTTTGTCCCGATCAGGTCTTTGACGGTGCCACCCTGCGCACAGGCATGGCGCTTGCGATGTCAGGAGGCATGGTCGAGGCGTTGGTGCCGATCTCCACACTACCGCCCAAAGTGCATCGCGAGCGGATGCGGGGGACCGTGACGGCTGGCTACCTGGATCTGCAGGTCAATGGTGGGGGCGGGGCGCTGGTGAACGGATCGCCGACGCCTGAGACGATTTTGGCCGTGGCCGCCGCACATCGCAAGTTTGGCACCGTTGGCATCTTGCCGACCGTCATCACCGACGCGCCGGACGTCCTTGATCGGGCGGTCGCAGCCATGCATCAGGTCTGGGGCGCGGCGGGCATCCTTGGCCTGCATGTCGAGGGACCGCATATCTCGACCGCGCGGCGGGGTACCCATGCGGAACGGTTCATCCGGCCTTTGGACGCGCAGACCATCGCCCATGTCACGTCGCTGCGACAACACGGCATTCCGGTGATGATCACGCTTGCGCCGGAGGCGACCACGGCTGGCCAGATCACGGCCTTGGCCGCGACGGGTGCCGTCGTGTCGATCGGCCATAGTGACACGACAGCCGGTGTCGTGCGTGCGGCGCTGGCCGAAGGCGCCAGTTGTTTCACCCATCTTTTCAATGCGATGTCGCCGCTTCTTGGCCGCGCGCCGGGGGTGGTGGGGGCTGCGATCAATTCGCTCGCCTATGCCGGGATCATCTGCGACGGCCATCATGTTGCAGACGAAATTGTCGCAATGGCGGTGCGCGCACGCCCGGCGCCGGACCGCATGTTCTTTGTGTCCGATGCGATGCCGACGGTCGGAGGGCCGGACCACTTCAGCCTCTATGGACAGGATATCCGGCTGGTAGGCGGCATGTTGGTCAATCGTGAAGGGTCGCTGGCGGGGGCACATGTGACGATGGCCGACAGCGTGACACGCGCCATCAATGTGCTGGGACTGTCGCCGGAAACCGCGCTGAAAATGGCGGTGACGGTGCCAGCGCAGGTGATCGGTCAACCGGCTCTGGCCCGGCTAGAGGGGCGTGCTGCCGCAGACCTTCTGGTCCTGAATGCGGATTGGGCCGTCGCGGCGGATGTGGCCAGCGCGCTGGCCTAGACGTCATCAAGGTTTGACTTTGACGTGCTGTGCTTTTACCGCTGGTAAAATGATGCCAAATCAGATGAAGCCTCCGAACCATGTGGGATTGCGCGCATTGGACGCAGTGCTTCGGCTGGGCGGGCTGTCGGTGGCGGCGCGCGAACTGGGAATGACCCCGGCGGCCGTCAGTCACCGCATCCGCGACCTTGAGGGCGAGGCGGGCCAGCCGCTTGTCCGGCGCGAGGGGGGGCGGTTTGTCGCGACCGAGGCGGGTCAAGTTGTGGCTGCGGCGCTTGGTGACGCGTTCCAGCGTATCCGTCAGGCCGATGCGGCGATGTGTGGGTTGACGGCAAAGCCGCAGATCCGGATCGTAGCCCCGATGTCGTTCACGGTGTTGTGGCTGTTGCCCCGGTTGGCCGCGTTCGAAGCTCTGTACCCCGGGGTGACCCCCTATGTGTCGGCAGCGGCTGATCCGCTGCGTCGCGACGCAGAGGCAGATATCTGCATTTGTCACGGGATCGCGCCGCCTTCGGGCAAATGGGAGCGGATCACGCGGGACGCGACGGCGGTGGCGGGGCCGGCGGGGATGGCGTTTCCGACCGAAGCCGCTGGTGTGCTCGCGGGGCGCGTGGTCCATATCGACACGCCGGGCGGCAAAACGGCTGGTACCTTTGGCTGGGAAGATTGGGCGGCGGCGCAAGGGCTGGTCGCCGCTGAACCCGAAGGCCCGCATGTCAGCGCCGAGCATATCGCGGCGGACCTTGCGATACAGGGCAAGGGTCTGATGCTGGCAAGTCTCTTTACCCTTGGCGATGCGATCCTTGCGGGACGCCTGGCCGTGATGCCGGGGACGGTCGTCGAGACTGGGATCGGCTATTGGATGCTGGTAGAAGGGTCGGGACCCGTGACGCGAAGCTTTGCCGAATGGTTGCGCGAAACGGTGGCGCGTCATGAAGTGGATGCGATGGTGCGCGCGCGGCGCTAAAGGGCCTGGCCGGTAAGCGCGGAGAGGGTTTGCACCTCTGCTGGGGTCAGTTCAACGCCTTCGTTTGTATGAATATTCCTGTTCGAGTGCCGCCGCTCGCCGGGCAGACGCACGCCCGGCTGATCCGTCATCGCCGCCAGCATGACC
>JBKJVF010000141.1:0-3974 GCA_046589965.1 Paracoccaceae bacterium | reverse complement strand
TGTCGCCATGACCGCAGATGCGCAGGTCAGCCAGCGCGATCGCTACCTCGCGGCCGGGCTGAACGGATATCTTGCCAAGCCCTTCACCGAAGCCACCCTTGCCTTGGCGCTGCAAGCAGTGCTCAACTCCGACGCGGGGCACACATGATGGCAACTTAGTGCCGGATTTGTTTGGGCGGAAAAAGGCGATAGGCACATAACATGACAAGGGACCCGCGATGATTGGCGATCTGGGCGCGCAAGATGCCACCGCCCTGGCACAGCTTGTGGCAACGCGCGAGGTCAGCCCGGATCAGCTTCTGGATGCCGCGCTTGCCGCGGTGGCAGAACGCAACCCCGCCCTGAATGCCGTGCTGCTGGTGCAAGAGGACGCAGCCCGCCGCGCCATCGCCCGGGGCCTGCCCGATGGTCCCTTTCAAGGCGTGCCCTTCCTGCTCAAGGATCTGGGATGCGAGGCGGTGGAATTTCCGTCGCATTCCGGGTCGCGCCTGTTCACCAATACCCGCTATGCCCGCGATTCCGCCATCTTTGAGCGCATCCGCGCCACCGGGGTCGTGACCTTCGGGCGCACCACCAGCCCCGAAGGCGGCATCGGTGCCGCGACCGAGGCGGCGGTCTATGGCGGCCCGACGCGCAATCCCTGGAGCCTTGACCACACACCCGGCGGGTCGTCCGGGGGGGCGGGGGCTGCGGTGGCCGCCGGGATCGTGGCCATGGCGCATGGCTCGGACGGCGGCGGATCGGTCCGTATCCCGGCCTCGAACTGCGGGCTCTTCGGGTTCAAGCCGACCCGCGCGCGTCTGCCCGACGGCCCCTATGCCGGCGAGGGCTGGGCGGGGATGGCGATTGACGGCTTTCTGACGCGATCGGTGCGCGATACCGCGACCATGCTCGATGCCTGTGCCGGGCCGGACCTTGGCGCCCCCTATGCAGCCCCGCCCTTGCGCGACAGCCATGCCGCAGCGATCACCCGCCCGCCGGGACGGTTGCGCATTGCCATTTGCGACACGACCCTGACCGGTGATCCCATCCATCCTGACGTATCGGCCGCCGTGACCGCTACTGGCGCATTGCTCGAAAGCCTTGGCCATCATGTCGAACCCTCGCGCCCCAAGGCCGATGTCGCGATGATGATGCGCGCCTGGACCGACATCGTGGCCATCGGCACGGCGCTGACCATCCGGTCGGGGTTGAAGGGTCGTCCCCTGACACCCGATCTGGTCGAAGGCGTGGGGCGCGGGGCTTTCGCCCATGCGGAAACCTTGCACCCGACGCGCTATCTGGCAGCGGTCAATGAGATCCACAGCTTTGGTCGCCAGATGGCCGCGTTCTTCGATGACGGTCCCGATATCCTTTTGACCGCGACCCTTGCCGAACCGCCTGCCCGCATCGGGCGGTTCAACCACACGACCGAGGATTATGTGGGCTACCGCATCGGTCCCGACGGCATCTTTGCCTATTCGCCGTTCTGCGCAGTCTTCAACGCCAGCGGCCAGCCCGCCGCATCGCTGCCCCTTGGCTGGTCGCAGAGTGGCCTGCCCATCGGCATCCACCTTGCCGCCGCTTTTGGCGATGACGAACGATTGATCGCATTATGTGCAGAAATCGAGGCCGCGCAGCCTTGGGCGGCGCACCGCGCATCTATGGCGCTGTCGGCGTAAGTTTTCGTTGCGCCGGTCGTCCGCGCACGTTCAATATGATCAAAAGTCGCAAGGATCGAGTCACCGTGACCGAAAGCTACGCTATCGAGGCCCGCAACACCGTCAAGGAATTCGGGCAAGGCGACGCTTTGGTGCGCGCATTGGACGATGTGTCGCTTGATATCCGCAAGGGTGAGTTCTTTACGCTGCTGGGTCCGTCAGGCTGTGGCAAGACGACCCTGCTGCGCCTGATTGCGGGGTTCGAGATGCCGACATCCGGCACGATCCGGCTGGATGGTCAGGACATCACCTTTCTGCCGCCGAACCAGCGCCCGGTGAATACCGTCTTTCAAAGCTATGCTCTGTTTCCGCATCTGACCGTGGCACAGAACGTCGCCTTTGGCCTGCAGATGCTCGGCAAGCCGCGCTCTGAGGTGTCGTTGCGCACCGACCAGATGCTAGCACTGGTCAAGCTGGAGGCGATGGCGAACCGCAAGACCAGCCAGCTGTCGGGCGGCCAGCAGCAACGTGTCGCCCTTGCCCGCGCACTGGCCCCGCAACCCAAGGTCTTGTTGCTGGACGAACCACTATCCGCGCTGGATCTGAAACTGCGCAAGGAAATGCAAACCGAACTGAAACGTCTGCAACTGGAAACCGGCATCACCTTTGTCTTTGTCACCCATGACCAGGAAGAGGCGCTGACGATGTCCGACAGGATCGGCGTCATGTCGGCGGGCAAGTTGCAGCAGGTCGGCACGCCCAAGGACATCTACACCCGCCCCACAAACCGCTTTGTCGCCAGTTTCATTGGCGAGACGAATTTTCTGTCCGCAACCCGCGAGGCCAACGGCTTTCGATTGGCAACCGGCGATCTGGTCGACGCGGCCAGCAGCGGATCGGCCCCAAGGGTCACGCTGACAGTGCGCCCCGAACAGGTCCGCCTGTGCGAGCCTGCCGAGGCAGGCGCGATTGCGGCGACCCTGACCAGCCTCGTCTATTTCGGCACCGACACGCATTGCCATCTGGCACTTGGCGACGGCACCGAGGTTGTCGCCCGCCTGCAAAGCAGCGCCACCGGCGAGATTGGTCTGGAACAGGGTCAGAAACTTGGCCTTCGCTTTGAGCCGGGCGCCGTTCAGGTGCTGGAGGAATGACCCGATGAGCCCCGCAGAAGAGGCCAAGGAGGCGACATCGGTCCGCCGCGCCTGGGCCTTGTCAGTGCCGGCGATGGTGCTCTTGTCACTGGCGGCGGCAGGCCCGCTCATGATCATGGTGGTCTATTCGTTCCTGTCTCCGGGCGAATACGGCAATGTCGTCTGGGATTTTTCGCTCGACGGCTGGCGCGGCATCCTGTGGTCCGAGGATATCTTTGAGCCGGGCAAATTCATGCTGGCCGATGCGCATCTGACGATCCTCTGGCGGTCGATCAAGCTGTCGGTGATGACAACGGTTCTGACCTGCCTGATCGGCTTTCCAACCGCATGGTTCATCGCGACCAAGCCCCCCACCACCCGCGTCCTGTGGCTCTTCCTGATCACCATCCCGTTCTGGACCAACCTCCTGATCCGCACATTCGCAGTGAACGAGGTGATCCGGCAGGAAGGTATTCTGAACACCTTCCTTCTGTGGTCCGGTCTGATCGAGACCCCCTTGCGGATCATTTATACCGATGTCGCGATCTTCATGGGCATGACTTACGTCTACCTGCCCTTCATGGTGCTGCCGATCTTTGCGGCCATCGACCGGTTCGACATGCGGCTGTTGGAGGCAGGATATGACCTTTACGCCAGCCGCTGGCAGGTGCTGCGCCGCATCATCCTGCCGATCGTCAAACCCGGCATCGTGGCGGGGTCGATCCTGGTCTTTGTGCCCTCGCTGGGGGCCTATGTGATCCCGCGCATCCTGGGCGGCGGCAAGAACATGATGATCGGCAATTTCATCGACCTGCAATTCGGTCAGGGGCGCAATTGGCCGATGGGCGCGGCCATGGCGGTGACCTTGCTGATCGTCGTGGGGACGGCACTTTACGTCTACATCCGCGCCAACGAACGCGAGGCACAACATGGCTAGGGGCTATTCCGTCCAGCGCCTCCCGGGCTTTGGCGCCATCGCGATTCTGGTCTTTGTGGCGCTGTATCTGCCAATCCTCACGATGGTGTTCTATTCGTTCAACGCAGGCAACGCGGTGTCGGACTGGCAAGGCTTTTCGCTGCGCTGGTACGCCATCGCCTTGTCGAATGCCGATGTGCAGGATGCGGCTCTGCGGTCAGTGACGGTGGCCAGCGCAGCCACACTGATCGCCACCACTCTGGCCACGATGGCCGCACTTGGCAC
>JBKJVF010000232.1:0-41481 GCA_046589965.1 Paracoccaceae bacterium | reverse complement strand
GCGATAGCGGCATCGGTCGCGCCATCGCCATACTATTTGCGCGCGAAGGCGCGAATGTGTGCATTCATTACAAGGACGAGGTAGAGGACGCCGAGGACACGGTCAGACTGATCAAGGATGAAGGCGTCCGCGTGCTGTCGATTGCGGGCGATCTGGGCGATCCGTCGGCGGCACAAGACGCCGTCGAGCAGACCCTGCAGGAATTCGGGCGCGTCCACATCGTGGTCAACAATGCCGCAGTGCAGTATCCGCAAAAACGGCTGGAGGGCATCTCCACTGACCAGCTTCACGAGACCTTTGCGACCAACATCTTTGCGCAATTCTACGTCACGCAGGGCTGTCTGCCGCAGATGCAGGCGGGCGATGCAATCATCAACACCACATCGATCACTGCCTTTCGCGGGCAAAAAGAGCTGGTCGACTACGCCTCCACCAAAGGGGCGATCCTTGCCTTTACCCGTGCGCTGTCAGCCATGCTTGCGCCGCAAGGCATCCGGGTGAACGCAATTGCGCCCGGCCCGATCTGGACACCTTTGATCCCATCGACGTTCGACGCCGAAAAGGTTGAGAGTTTCGGCATGGATACACCCCTTGGCCGTCCCGGTCAGCCCGCCGAGGTTGCCCCCTGTGCGTTGTTCCTTGCCTGTGAGGATTCGTCTTACATGACGGGGCAAACGCTGCATCCCAATGGCGGCGAAATGGTCGGCAGCTGATCGAGCGACATGTCAGGGAACACATTGTCGTTTCGTTGGTTGAGCTTGCAAGGCGCTGACGCCTCGCAACCATCCTTCAAGAAGATCGACATGGACTCTCTCAATTCCGGCGCGCAGCCCGCGACGCCCCAGTTGCTTGTGTGCTTTTCCCATCTGCGTTGGGACCTGGTTGTCCAGCGTCCACACCACCTTCTGCGCCGCGCCGCAGCGACAAAGACGGTCGTCTATTTCGAGGAGATGACCCGTCACGACGGCCCGGACCGCCTTCATCTGCGCAAGGATTCAAGCGGGTTGCTGATTGTCACGCCTGAACTTGAGCATGGCACTGCCGATGTCGACGGCGCGATCCGCGGGCTTTTGGACGCGATGATTGCGGGCATGCCGCACAGCACCCTGATCACCTGGTACTACACGCCGATGGCGCTGTCTTTTTCGGCGCATCTTGCGGCCGATGTCTGTGTCTATGACTGCATGGACGAACTGAGCGCCTTTCGCTTTGCCCCAGACGCGCTTGGATTTCTTGAGGACCGGCTGTTCGCCATGTGCGATCTGGTCTTTACCGGGGGGCGCAGCCTCTACGAGGCCAAACGTCGCCGTCACCCCAAGGTCTTTTGTCTGCCAAGCAGCATCGATGCGGCGCATTTCGGCAAGGCCCGCAGACCCATTCCGGACCCCGAGGACCAGCGTCATCTGCCCAAACCGCGCATCGGGTTTTTCGGGGTGATCGACGAACGGATGGATCTCGATCTGGTAAGGTCGACGGCCGCTGCGCTGCCGGAGACTCAGTTCGTGATGCTGGGGCCGGTGGTCAAGATCAGCCATGACGAGCTGCCACGCGGTGAGAACCTGCATTGGCTTGGGGCCAAATCCTATGACGCGTTGCCGGCCTATCTTGCCAACTGGCAGGCCGGATGGATGCCCTTTGCACTGAATGAAGCCACCCGTTTCATCAGTCCGACAAAGACACCCGAGTTTCTGGCGGCAGGGTTACGGCTTGCCTCGACCGCAATCGCCGATGTCGTGACGCCTTACGGCCAAAACGGTGTGGTCGCCATTGCCGATGCCGCAACCATGCCCGAGGTCCTGCGTCAAAGTCTGACCGTCCCGGCCCCGGGTCTTGGCCGACGGGTCGATGACATTCTGGCGGGCATGTCCTGGGACAAGACGTGGGCCGTCATGAACGATGCGATCAAGGGTCTGCTCGTTCCGCAATCCAAGATGCCTGCCCAGATGCAGGCGCGTTCCTCGCAGCGCTCGGGGGTGGCCCGGCATGTATGATTGGCTGATCGTCGGCGCCGGATTTGCCGGTAGCGTCATGGCAGAGCGGATCGCGTCGCAACGCGGCGAAAGAGTGATGGTGGTGGACCAGCGACCGCATATCGGCGGCAATGCTTATGATCGTCGAGATGACGCAGGCGTGCTGATCCACGAATACGGCCCGCACATCTTTCACACCAATTCCGCCATGATCGTGGACTATCTGTCGCAGTTTACCAAATGGCGACCCTATGAACATCGTGTGCTTGCGAAGGTGGACGGCACGCTGGTGCCGATCCCCATCAACCGCACCACGATCAACCGGCTATACGGCCTTGACCTGACCGAAGCAGATGTCCCGACCTTTCTTGCCGAACGGCGGATCGACATACCCGATATCAAAACCTCCGAAGATGTCGTGCTGTCCACCGTGGGTCGCGAGCTTTATGAAAAGTTTTTTCGCGGATACACACGCAAGCAATGGGGGCTTGATCCATCGCAGCTCGACAAGTCGGTCACGGCGCGCATCCCCACACGCGTAAACGACGACGATCGCTATTTTACCGACAGCTTTCAGCTGATGCCCGCCGAGGGATACACCCGCATGTTCGAGCGCATGCTTGATCATCCCAATATCGACCTGCGTCTGGGAACATCTTTTGCCGCAGTCCAGTCGAAGGTCAAATACAAGCGCCTGATTTTTACCGGGCCGATCGATGAATACTTTGGCCACTGCTTTGGCAAGTTGCCATATCGCTCGCTTCGCTTTGTGCATCAGACCATCGACGCGGAACACGTCCAGCCAGTGGCGACGATCAACTATCCGCAGACCGAGGATTTTACGCGCGTCACGGAATTCAAACACCTGACCGGGCAGCGCCATAGGCGGACCAGTGTCGTGTATGAATATCCCAGTGCGACCGGCGACCCTTACTATCCAATTCCGCGCGAGGAAAACTTTGAGTTGTACCGGAAGTATGACGCGCTCGCGCAGAAACTGCGTCATGTCTGGTTTGTGGGCAGGTTGGCGAATTACCGGTATTTCAACATGGATCAGGTTGTCGGGCAGGCATTGGCGACATTTGCGCGATTGCCCGTTGTGACCACTGGAGTCCGCACGCAGCCTTCGCATCAGGCAGCAACCGGAACAATCTGAGCGATGGGCGGTTTGACCTGTGGTTACAACAAAAAGGACTGCACATGCGTACACTTAACTTCATCACCCAAGTACTTCTTATCATTGGCGGCATAAACTGACTGCTTGTCGGGGCTTTCGAATTCGATCTGGTGGCGACAATTTTCGGCGGTCAGACGGCGGCCTTGTCGCGTCTGGTTTATATCATCGTCGGACTCTGCGCGCTGTGGCAGCTGACCCGGCTTGGTTCAATGTTCGAAGATCACTCGGTTCGTGTGACGCCTGACAGCAACAGGCGCCCTTGAGCCCAGACTCAATATTCGAAAATAGAAAAAGCGCAGAACCCACGGTGTGGGTTCTGCGCCAATCAACTACTTGGCTATTTGCGGCCTGCCGATTGCGTTTTGGCACCCTTGTCGCCTTTGGTGTCGGCCCCTGAGCTTTGGCCGCCCTTGCGACCGGCTTCTGCAGCGCGCGCCGGATCATCCTTGAAGTTTGAGCTGCCTTTTGTCGCTTTGCCGTCAGATTTTGTCTTGTTCATGGAAGGCTCCGTTTGATGTCATGCGCCTGCCGTCACGCACGAAATCAAAACAAAAATACGTCGGGTTTGTTCCCCGGCGGGGCGAGCCGCCGACACCTGCATTGGCGATCACATGGACGCTCATAGGCAGGGAAAAGACTGACATTGGCCGTGTCGAGATGTGCCCATCGCGTCATGATTTAAACGGCAGCATGCCACGTCGGACCAGTTCGGCATTGAGCGCCCCGCCCAGCAAAACCACCAGTGCCGAAAGATAAAACCAGATCAGCAAGGCCACTGCCGCACCGATCGATCCATAGACCTTGTTGTAGTTGCCGAACCGGGCCAGATACACGGAAAAGGCAATCGACATCAGCAGCAGCAAGACGACCGCCAGGATCGCACCCGGTGTGATCCAGGCGGGTTTGGGATCGGGCAAATTGGGGCCGTAGCGATAGACAGCGCCAAGGGCCAGGATCGCCACTGCCGTGGTCAAAAGCCACCGCACAGCATCCGCCGCAATCTCCGCCCCGGTCCCAAGCGGGATGACGGCCATCACGATCGGCGCGATGACCATCGCCGCGATCTGGACCAGTGCCAACCCGCTTAACACAACTGTCAGCGTCAGGGATGCGAGTGTTTCCGCAAACCAGCTTGGCCTTGGCTGCGTGTCATGCACGGCATTAAGGCCCCGCATCAAGGCTGCCACGCCAGCCCGCGCCGACCATAGCGAAAGTGCTAGAGTCAGCAGCAGTGCCCATCCGAAACTTTGGTCAGACCCCGCCGCAATCACGCGTTCGATCTGATCGGACATGACCTTCGACACATCGGGCGGCAATGTATTGGCACCGAGCGCCACAAGCGCACCGGCGTCCGAGGGATCGGCAAAAAGGCTCCACAACATGACGATGGCCGCCAGTGCCGGAAACAGCGCGATCATGCCGAACAGTCCAACCCCAGCCGCGATCAGGCTGAAGTTTTTTCGGTCCATTTCGGCATAAACCGGTCTGACGATCTGCGTGATGCTGGAGAGTGAAATCACGGTAGTTTCCTTTCGAGCCGTCGGATTGCAGGGCAATTCCCCCAAGGGCGCGTGCCTGTGATCTGGGCCCCCAGTTCAGCCAACGCATGGTAAGCGCCGTTCGTTCCGGTAAAGCATCCGACGCAGCATCAGCTCCGCTATGAAAGCGGCTATGGGCGCACCCTTTGCGGACGGAAAATCTAGGAAAGTCGCACGGTCATCAGCTCGATGCTTGCCGCCAGCGGGCGACTTTTGCCGCGACCACGCTGAACCCGAGGTCCACCACAATGGCCAGACCTGCAACCAGCAACGCACCTTGCAGAACGTAGGCTGTGTTGCTGCCGTTCAGGCCGATGATGATGGGTGACCCCAGCGATACCGCACCGACCGTCGATGCGATTGCAGCAGTGCCGATGTTGATGGTCACCGAGGTTCGAATGCCGGCGATCAGGATCGGTGCGGCAAGGGGCAGTTCCACCTGAAATAGCTGCTGTCCACGGCTCATCCCTAGGCCCTCGGCAGCTTCGCGTGCGGCGGGTGAAACCGCTTCAAGGCCGGAGATGGTGTTCTCGCAGATCGGCAGGATGCCGTAGAGTGACAAGGCAACCAGTGCTGGCCAAAATCCAAATCCGATCACGGGAACGGTCAGCGCAAGCACAGCCACGGGCGGAAAGGTCTGTCCCATGGCCGACAGCGTTTCCACCATGCGACGAAATTCGCGACCCTGTGGCCGCGTGACGTAGATCCCCGCGCCGATGCCGATCACCGTCGCGATGACGCTTGCACCCGCCACAAGCGCAAGATGTGCCCACACCAGCGTCACAAAGCTTTGCTGTTCGTAGATTGGCCGTTCAAGTTCCGGGAAAAGTGCAGAAAAAACGGGCGCGCTGTAGGGCAGGGCGAAAACGAAGACCAGATAGACCGCCAACCCGACTGCAAAGCGCGCAACTGGTGTGGTTCGAAAGGGGGCGCGCAAAGCTACGCCCGTCATGACGCAAGATCGTCAAGAAAAACGGTTCCAACCTGCGCGCCCGTTGGGCCGACCACCGCGATGCGGTTGTTTTTTGCCCCCACCATCCGCGACAGGGCCAGACGCAGACTGTCGTCAGGCACCACCGTGTCTGGGCCGCACGGAATGACGAGCGGGCGCATCCGCTCATGGACCTGCTCTACCGACAAGAGCTTCAAGCCGTAGTCGTCTTTTCCAAGGAAGGCGCGCACGAAGTCATCCGCAGGCTTGTCCAGAAGGTCTCGCGGACTGGCCGATTGCACGACCAAGCCTTTGTCCAGCACCACGACGCGGGTCGCAAGGCGCAAGGACTCGTCCATGTCATGGGTCACAAAGACGATGGTCTTGCCGGTCTGGGCATGAATGCGGACCATCTCGGCTTGCAGACTGTCGCGGGTGATGGGGTCGAGTGCGCCGAAGGGTTCATCCATCAAAAGGACATCCGGATCGGCCGCCAATGCGCGTGCGACACCCACGCGCTGCTGCTGGCCACCGGACAACTGATGTGGATAGGCATCGCGGATGCGCGTCGCATCCAGATTCAGCATCTGCAAAAGTTCTGTCGTACGCGTGGCGATGCGCGCCGGGTCCCAGTGCAACAGCCGGGGCACGGTGGCGATGTTGTCGGCCACGCTCCAGTGGGGGAAAAGGCCAACCGACTGGATGGCATAGCCGATCCGGCGGCGCAGAATTTCCGGGGCAAAAGAACGAACGGGCTCTCCAGCGAAGTGAATTTCGCCAGAACTGTGTTCTTCCAACCGGTTGATCATCTTGAGAATGGTGGATTTGCCGGACCCTGATGGACCGATCAGCACGCAAAACTCGCCCTTCTTTATCGACAGGGTCAGGCCGCTGACGACTGTATTCGGGCCGAAGGACTTGGAGACATCGAAGAAATCGATCATTGGATGCGCCTTTGCGAGAGGGCCAGCGCCAGTTTGAACAGTGCATCCGCCAGGACGGCGATGGCGATGATGGGCAGCGCGCCCAGCAACACGAGGTCCAAGGCGTTTGAAAACAGACCCTGGAACATGATTGCGCCAAGGCCCCCGGCGCCAATCAGTGCGGCCACCGCGGTCAGACCGATGGCCTGCACCACGGTGATCCGCAGCCCAGACAGAAAGATCGGCAACGACAAGGGAACTTCGATGCGCCAGAAAAGCTGGCGGCGCGTCATGCCCATGCCTTCTGCGGCGTCGATCACACCACGGGGCACATCTGCCAGCCCCTCGGACGTGTTGCGGACAATCGGCAAGATCGAATAGAGCGTCAGCGCAATGATCGCAGGGGCCAGGCCGATGCCGCTGATGCCAAGGGCCTGCAGAGATGGGACCGCCACGGCAAGAGCCGACAGCGGTGCCAACAAAAGGCCGAACATCGCGATCGACGGGATCGTCTGAATGATGTTCAGGACTGACAGGATTGGTCCACCCAGCCCCGCCCTGCGATGGGCAAGCACGCCGAGCGGAACGCCAATAAGCAGCGTCGGCACCATGGCGGCCAGCACGATCACCAAATGCTGTCCGACGGCCTGCTGGAAAAGGTCCGCCTTGTTGGCATATTCCACCATGATCGACATCGCATTCAGATGGCCACTGAAGATCATGACCCCAATCGGCGTCACCGCCAAAAGCCCTGCAAGAACCCGAGCAAAAGGTGACAGGCCGGCGCGCGCGGTCAGATCTGCCAACATCAGGGCTGCGGCCAGCGCCATCACCCAAAAACCAGAACCGAAAGACGTGCGTGCCGCATCAGACGACGCTGTTAGCGCGAGGTCGTCTGCACCGACCGCCGCCGCATGCACCAGACCCGCAATGAACAAGACGGTCACCAGTCCTAAACCTCGGGCAAGGCCGGTGGTCAGCTCCAACGTCACAGCGACCACCAGCAATAGCGCAGGCGCCATCAGCACCCATGCCAAAGCATCCGGGACCAGCCAGAATGGCACTGGCTGGCCCGAGATCAGCCTGTTGGGTGCATGCGTCAGAAACGGTAACGCCACCGCGCCAAAAATGACCAACGCAACCTGCAACAAAAGTGGACGATTCTTGATCAATGCGCGGACTTTCAGGAAAGGGCAGGGACCCCCCTGATCGGGAAGTCGGATGGTCCCGCGACCTACTTCAGGAACTCTTCGGCGGTCAGATATTCAGTTGCGACCGCGCTGTAATCCTGACCCTCGACCTGAATTTTGGCGTTCAGCCCCTGCAAGGTGGCGGCATCGAGTGTGGCAAAGACGGGGTCAAGCAGGTCCCTGATCTGCGGGTAGGCCTCCAGCACCTCTGCACGGATGGTCGGTGCCGGTTCATAGACCGCCTGCGCACCCTTGCTGTCGGTCATGACGACCAAATTCAGCGCGGCGATGGCACCGTCGGTGCCGTAAACCATCGCGGCGTTGACGCCCGACGTACCTTCGGCCGCCGCACGGATGGTCGCGGACGTGTCGCCACCTGCCAGGACAAGCATCTGGTCAGCCGCCAGCATAAACCCGTAAGCCGACTGAAAGGCCGGCAGGGCGGCTGGGCTTTCCACAAACTCGGCCGAGGCGGCAAGTTTGAAATCGCCACCTTCAAGGATGTAGGCGCTCAGGTCTTCCATGGATGCCAATTGATTGCTGTCGGCCAGATCCTTGCGCAAAGCGATTGCCCAGGTGTTGTTGGCGGGTGCCGGTTTCAACCAGACAATGTTGTTGGCAAGGTCAAGTTCGGCGGCCATCGCGGCTGCCTGTCCTGCGTCCTTCCAGGCAGGGTCGGTATCATTGCTGAAAAAGAACCCCGCATTGCCGGTGTATTCCGGGTAGATGTCGATTTCACCCGCGACCAACGCCTCGCGCACGATTTTGGTCGCGCCCAGCTGCAATTTGTTTTCGGTCGTGATTCCGTTGGCTTCCAGCACCTGGATGATCATGCTGCCAAGCAGTCCCCCCTCGGCGTCGAGTTTGGACGACACGCGCACCGCGTCTTGTGCAAGCGCGCTGGCACTCAGCGAGACGGCGGCCACCATGCCAAGGACCGTGCGACGATAATACTGGCTGAACATGAAATGTATTCCTTGTTTGTTGGCATGTGGACAGACGCGTTGGCGCTCAAACCAAACGCCAGTCACGCCGACGCGGTTCCATCCTGGTGCGACACGGCAGCATTCGCGCGGCAAGACCGTGAGGTCCCGGCCCCGCCGCGCGATCAGTCAGACCCCGGCCTGCGTTATCCTTAAGACTGCTTTTGCTGCATGAAAAAGCGCACCATTTCTGCGGAGGCTGACGGGCCGGTGGGGTCCGTAAAGCTGCCTTCGGATGATCCACCTGCCCAAGCATGACCAGCCGCAGCGATTTCCCAATGTTCCCCCACTGCTGTCCCATCCGGACGCGAATAGGTGGTCTGGCGGTACGATCTGCCCCCCGAGGACTGACCCTTGCGTGTGCTGGATTTCAGCGGGCCGAAGGCATCAAGCGCCTGGGCAAGGGCCGCTTTGCCGTTGCTTGGGTTGACCGTGGTATCGGCAAGCCCGTGGATGACGATGGTCGGGACCGGATGCGCAATCGACGCACCGACCGCGCCATTGCGCATTGCGGCAAACGCCTGGGGGATGTCGGTCGCTGCGCCCACCGGCAGACCCGAATGAATGCCAGCCGCGCTGAAGACGTCGGGATATGCGGACGCGACGATTGCCGCCGCTGCACCGCCAGCAGACAGACCGGCCACAAACACCCGTGCCGGATCGACCGGATGATCGGCCAGGATGTCCTGCACGATGCCTGCGATCAATGCGGGCTCGCCCTGCGCGCGCGCCTGATCATCCGGCTTGAACCAGTTCCAGCATTTGTTGGCATTGGCACCAGTCGGTTGGCCCGGATATGCCACGACAAACCCGTGCTCTTCTGCCAGCGCGTTCATGCCGGTTCCGACCGCAAAATCGTCAGGTGACTGCGTGCAGCCATGCAACATGACGATAAGGGGCATCTTCGATGCCGGTCGTGATGCCGGAATATAGAGCTTGTAATCCCGTCGACCCGCTTTGGCGGAGTGGGTATGTGACTCAAAGCTCGCATTGGCGGGGACGTGTGGTTGGCGATGTGCTGTCAGCCCATGGTCCGGCATGCCGCCCGCGCCAATCTTGCGCAGCGTTTCCTTCAAAGTTGATCGCTTTGGCGGCGACTTGGCCGCGCGGGGTGCTTTTACGGGCTCGGCGACATCCTGTGGTTCGCCATCTTTCAGTCGCGTGAAAGTTCCCTCGATCACCGTATCGTCCTCCGCAGGTGGAGTGTCGGTCATCAAGGACTGAATTAGGACGGTTGCCTCGACGAGTTTGCCAGCCCTGGTCAAGGCAGTCGCCTTGCTCATGCCAAGAGCGAAGTGATTGGTCATGTTGTATTTCCTAGCTATCGAGGGGACATATGGCGCAGAACGTCGCGCCGGAATATTTCAAAGATGGGGACCGCTTCCGCATTTTGAGAAGGCTCATGGCGGATCGACGCCGCCCGGTCGCAGCGCCAAGCTAGATCATGGACAACGCCTCGACCTGCGTCGGGATACGGCCCGCGGGCGTCAACTGGTCCACAACCTGTGGCAATGCGAAGTTCAAGCGCAACAGCAGTTGTTCCGGTGACATGCCGGTCCTGACGCTTAACTCTTCTAACGTCTCATCGCCAATCACGCTTCGAAGATCGCTGGCCTCCATCGGGAGGTTCGGCCCCGTTTCGACCCAACTGTTCACGCTTCTGCCCCAGCCCGACGATTTGAAGCGCGCCACAAGATCGCCCAGTCCGCCGGACAAGGCACCGCCCGTCGAACCGCCCTGGAACACGCGCACGATGTCCGGCAGGAACCCGCCTGCGGCGCCCGGGTCCTCACGGCTTTCGAGACTTGGGCCGAGTGGGACTGCTGGGGCATCGGCACGCGTGCTTTCCCGCGCGTCGGCCAGCATGTCGCTGATCCGACTTCTGTTTTGGAAACCGGCAAATGCAACGAGCCCAAGCAGCGCCAGCAATGAAGGTGAAGCCATTGACATGATTGACGTCCTTTCGCCTGTCGGGTCGGGGTCACGCGCGGCGACGCACGAAGCCCCAGACGAAAAGGACAATGATCGCACCGATGGCGGCGCCGATCACGCCAGCGCCTTCGCCCGCGTCATACCACCCAAGGCTTTGACCAAGGTACGAGGCGATAATGGCGCCAATGATGCCAAGAATGGTGGTCAGCACGAAGCCTGATGGTTCGTCGTCCCCCGGTGTCACGAATTTTGCGATCACACCGGCGACAAAGCCGATGATGAGTGTCCAGATAATCCCCATGGTCGTCATTCCTTGATACATTGTTCGGTGACCAATTCGCGAAGGTCGGTTTGCGTTCCGTCGGCGGGCGCATCACAGACCTCGGGCCTGACGGTCTGCGCGGGCCAATCTCCATCCTCGCTCACCCGGCGTATGGACGGCTGCAATCATCGGAGTGGTGGCTTTCCGTCGCGCATCGCCTGTTTTGATTGCCGCTGAACTGGCGGGGCATCCAGCGCCCGGATGTCATCCGGGTCGGGCGAAAAACTGTTTGGATTTGCGTGCATGGGCAGGGAACCAGTTCAGGAGTTCACCTGTTGTCGAGGTGAACCTTTCCGGCAAACCAAAGGATATCCCGATGACCAACGCCCTTAGGACCGTGATTATCCCTGCTGCTGGCAAGGGCACGCGCTTGCTTCCGCTGACCCGTGTGACGGCAAAGGAGTTGCTGCCCGTCTTTGACGAAGTGGCGATCAATTTTGCCATGCGGGAGGCCGTCGCGGCAGGGGCAGAACGTATTCTGGTCGTGGTCAGTCCTACGAAGACGGCGATCCGAGATTTTCTCGCAGCCGATGACAGCTACGCCATCCACAGTCTGCAGAACACTGCCCCGGTGGCGGTGGCTGGCAAACAGGGCGGCGCGGTCGTGGTGGATTTTATCATTCAGGAAAGCGCCAATGGACTTGGCGATGCGATCCTGTGCTGCAAGGGAAAGACGCTGGACGGGCCGTTTGGCGTGATCCTGCCCGACGACGTGATCTTTGGCGCAGATTGTCTGAGCGAGATGGCGGCTGACTATCGTGCGGGTCAGATGGTTGCGGCGATGCAGGTCACCACGGACGAAACCTGTCAGTACGGTATTTTTCAGATCAAGTCGGGGCCTTCGGGGCGGTGCGTTCCCGTGACGGCAATGGTCGAGAAACCTGCCGCGGGATCAGCGCCTTCGACGCTTGCCGCCGTTGGACGGTACATCCTTGACCCCATGATCTTTGACGTTCTGGCACATACCCCCCCCGGCGCGGGAGGCGAGATCCAACTGACGGACGCAATCGCGATCGCTGCGAATGCACTGCCGCTGACAGCATTCCGATTTTCGGGTGAGCGGTATGATTGCGGAAATCACGAAGGTCTATTGGCCGCATCGCTTGCACGGCAGGCCATTGTCAGTGCGCAGAAAAAGGGGGCGCCGCGTCGCACTGCCGTTTGGCCGGATGCAGCATTGCGCCAAAGCCCTGAGCGCCCCAGTAGCCCCGCCAACGTTGCCGTCAGCCTGCGTTGACTTAGGTGACGAATTTGGCGGTGACCGATTGCAGAGAAAGCCGCAAGAATGCGGCCACATTATCGCCAACGCTGGCATAAATCTTCGCAAATAGGCTCAAATGATCGCTCGCGCAGTGTCCCTGCGCGAGCGACGTTTTTTTGGCGTCAGTGGTGGTGTTCGGGAAGTTGCTCCACCTGATCCTTCGTCCAGGCGGTGACCGCGTGCACAACACCGTCTTCGTCGCGCATGAACTGCAACTGGCTTGCGTTCAGTGCCACCATCTTGCTGCCAATTCCCAGAAATCCGCCCACATCGACGATGACCTGGCTGGCAGGACCGCTGCCATGAACGTGGGCCACGGTTCCGATTTCGTAATCGTCAGCGCCGTAGATGACGGCATCGACGAGATTGGCTTCGGTCATGTCGCTGGCGTCCAGCGGTTGGTGAAGGGTGTGATCCATAGCGATGGTTCCTTTGTGCAGAAAAGAGCTTGCTTGCTCGCCAAAGAAACGCGCGTGGAGCGGGCAAGTTCCGGGAATTCGGGCCAGCGATCAATGGATGCGCGCGGAACCGAAACCAGTTTGCGGCGTTCTGGCTTACCAGCGCGCAAAAGGGGACGACTTGATGGCAAATCAGACGACGGTGGCCGAGGTAACCTCTGACAACGCGCGCGTGTGGGGTGGGGGGGATCCCGGTGACCAGTCCAATCCGCCAGCTGCAGGAAGTTCTACCGGCGTCGCGATCATCACGCTCATTGCAATCGTGGCGTCTTTGCACCTTGGCAGGGACGTGTTCCTGCCGCTTGCTATCGCCATGCTGATCACCTTCGCGCTTTCGCCATTGGTCAGTTATCTGCGCAAGTTCGGTCTGCCGATGATTGCCGCCGTCCTGTCTGTCGTCACCTTTGCTTTTGCCGTCATCGGGATCTTCGTTCTGGTCGTCACCAGCCAGATCGGGCAACTGGCGCAGCAACTGCCGACATTTCAGGGAAACATTGTCACCAAACTGAATGCCTTGCAGGAAACCGGGTCGGAGAATGGACTTGTTTCGCGCCTGTCCCGGATGGTCAGCACGATCAACGCGGAAATGACCACGGCACTTCCCCCGGGAAGTGGGGCGGACGCGCCGGAACAGGCAATTGCCGTTGAAGTGGTGGAGCGTCGCGGCCCGTTCGAGACGCTGCAGGAATTGGCCTTGCCCCTCATCAGCCCGATTGCCATGGCAGGATTGGTTGTCGTGGTCGTCATCTTCATGTTGCTGGAGCGGGATGAACTGCGCGACCGATTCATCCGGCTAGTCGGGGCCAATGACATAAATCGAACGACGCAGGTCATCGAAGATGCAGGGACACGCGTGGGGCGATATCTTCTGATCCAGCTGCTGGTCAATGTCATCTATGCTTTCCCGATCGGGATCGGATTGTGGCTGATCGGGGTGCCGAATGCGCTGCTATGGGGTCTGCTGACCCTCGTCTTGCGATTTGTGCCCTATATCGGCCCGATCCTGTCGGCCATATTTCCGCTGTTCCTTGCATTCGCCGTTTCACCCGGCTGGTCGACAGTGCTTTGGACTGCGGCGCTGTTTTTGACCATCGAGTTGATCAGCTCCAACGTGATTGAACCTTGGCTTTACGGCTCGCGGACCGGTGTCACGCCATTGGCGATCATTGTGGCGGCGATCTTTTGGACATGGGTCTGGGGTCCGCTGGGCCTGGTCATGTCAACTCCGTTGACGGTGTGCCTTGTGGTCGTCGGACGCTACATTCCGCAGTTCCAGGCGTTCGACGTCTTGTTCGGTGATCGCCCGGTCTTGGCGGCGCATTCTCGGCTGTACCAGCGGCTCCTTGTCGGTGACACGGTAGAAAGCACCCTGCGCGCCGAGGAAATTCTGGAGGACGAATACCTTTCGGACTATCATCGCGACGTTGGCATTCCGGCAGTGATGCTCGCACAATCGGACTATGAGCGGGGCGTTCTTTCGCCCGCCCAGGAAAGTCGTTTTGTCGATGCGGCCATGCAGTTTCTGGTAGAGCTGGATCCCATCGTCGAACAGGAACGCGCAGCACCCGAGCAAGCCGACGAGGCCGAGGATGACGCCGCCGCCCCGGTGGAGTTGCCAGGCGATGGGTATCACATGGTGGTGCTGGGTGGCCGGACCCGTCTGGACGATATCGCGGCCAGAATGCTGGGTCAGGCCGCCGCCGCTGATGGGGCGATCGTCGATGTGTTTTCCCACCGAGATCTGACGCCGAGCCGCTTTGCCCGTATAGCGGCGACGGGTGCCGACTGCGTGGTCCTCAATTTTCTCGATATCGCGCCGTCACGTGCCTCGCTGTTGCATATTCGGCGATTGAAACGATCAGCACCCAAGATGCGGGTCGGGCTGGCGGTCTGGCAATCAATTGGCGATGACGCGCCCATGCCATTTGAACGCCGTGTGTCAGAGGCCAAGATGACCGAGATCATGGCGATTGGTGCGGATTTCTGTTCAACGAATATCAGCGATTTGTTGGCTGAGGCATTTCGCGATGAGGCGCCGCGCGCCGTGACCGAGCCGAACAAGAAATCTTTGCGGCGCGAAGGCCAGCCACGGCTGATGCGGAGCACTCCCGTGAGCGCCGCGGCGCAGCGCTAGAGCATGTGTCGTGCAGTATAATGGAATTCGGCCGACCCGCTAACCGCAGGTCGGCCGATGATCGCATCAAGCCGCAGCTTGGTTGATGTAGCCTTCTGCGATTTCGCTCAGCTTTACGTCGGCGGCATGCTCCTGAGCCAAAATCCCCGAAATCATGTCAGCGGCTTCGGAATAGCCAAGGGCGTTGGCAAAGGCGATCATCGAGCCGTAACGCGTAATCTCATAATGTTCGATCGCCTGACACGAGAACACGATTGCAGCGTCCCCAGCGTCCGTCTTGCCGAAATCTTCCAGAAGGCCGTTGCCTTCGTCCAGGATGCCGTCGATCGCATCACACTTCTCGGCCTTGGCGCGCTTGCCAATGTTTTCGAACACTTGTTCAAGAACCTCGATCTGCCCCGCCGTTTCTTCACGGTGCATCGTCAGGGCTTCTTTCAAGCCGGGGTCTGATGCCGCCTTGATCATCTTGGGAAGCGATTTGTAGATCTTCTTTTCGGAGTAATAGATGTCCTTCAAGGCATGCTCGAAGAGCGCACCCAGGGGCGAGCTTTCGATCGTGTCGCTTGCCGGACGTGCAGCTGCGGCGGTTTTGGTCGTGGCCATAACTTGATCCTTTCAAGGTTTGCGTTGGTGATCGTTCCAAGGCACGAAAACCAACACCGCTTGGCAGACATCAGTTCCCGATCACTGTCGGCATCTGCCACTGCCGCATGCGAAAAAAAAGGCCGCAGGACAAACCTGCGGCCTCAGTCACATTCTCTGGGGAAGAGAGCGTGGAACCGGCGGGAGAGGGAACAGAAACAGCCTAGGGAAAAGCTGATCCAGACCGGTTCGCTTTATTAACGCCCGAGCTTTCGATTGGTTCCGGCCAAGCCCAGAGTATTTCCAAACGTCCCTTTCGTGGGAACCGGCAGGGCCTGGCTGCGTTATCCCTGCAACGATCAATCGCAAATACGGAGTGCGACATGACGAGTTACGATTCAACGTCCGCCGCAAATAATGACCCCGCGGGTGAGAGCCTGGACGCCCTTATCGACCTGCATAGGCAGACCGTGGACACCCATCGTGGGTTCGAAAAGATGGCGGAAAAAGCGGAACCTTCGTTTGGAGCAGTCGTTCAAAGGTTTTTGGCGCTGCACACCCGTCACTTGGCGCGACTTGATCAGATGGTTCGTGAAATGGGTGCCGTTCCTGATGCCGAAGGGTCGTTCATGGGGACGGTGAACCGCGCCGTCGTGTCGATGCGTGCCATGTTCGATCACATCGATGCCGACACGATGAAACAGATCCGGTCAGGTGAAGACTACGTCCTTGAGGCGTTCGACCGGGCGATCGCGACAAGCTTGCCGCAAGGCCATGATGCGGCATTGCACGAGATGAGAGGCCAGCTTGTGTCGCTGTTGGCATCTCCTGAACTGCCGACCTGAGACGTTCGCCGACCTAGGCGAGCATACGTGAAACAGGATTGTTTTGAACACCGAAAACGCTGGAGAAGATCATGACCCCGAACAACAACACCATGAAAGAAAATGCTGACGCCACCATGCATGCCGCTGAAAATGCCATGGATGACGCCAAATCCAAAGTTGCCGACATGAGCGAAAAGGCGTCCGAAAAGGTTCGTGCGGTCGCGTCCGACCTGTCTGCAAAAGCGTCTGACGCCGCTGCTGCGGTCCGCGACTCTGCGGTTGAGCGGATGGATGATGCCCGCGACGCGTTGAGCGAAAGCGGTGACCGTCTGGCCGAAACCCTGCGCCGCGCCGCCGAAGAGCCCGAGGCAGGATCTGTGCAGGCAAAAGTGCTGTCCGCCGTCGCCAACGGTGTGTCATCCGCTGCCGGCACGCTGCGCGACCGGAGTGTCAACGAAATCGCATCTGACCTGCGCGACATGGCGCGCCGCAACCCCGGTGTGTTTGCTGCGGGTGCTGCAGTCGCTGGATTTGCGCTGGCGCGGTTTCTGCGGTCCTCGCAGCGCCGTCAAGATGGCTACGGTTTTGCGGACCGGCACGTTGGTCAGACCTCGTACCAATCCGGCCAACCTTATGACGGGGGGCGTTCATGATCTCCCGCGACGGTCCGTTCCGGCAGGAGTCGGCGCCCGACCTGGTGTCTGACCTGTTGTCTGGCTTGTCTCGTCTGGTCAGGGGCGAAGTCGCCCTTGCCCAGGCCGAAGCCAAGCGCAGCCTGCGCGACATGATCGGTGCACTGGTGGCGGTTGTCGTTGCTGTCATCCTTGGCATCACGGCCCTGAACGTTCTGGCTGGCGCGGCGGTTGCTGCGCTGGTGCTGCTGGGCCTTTCAGCCGTCTGGGCAAGCGTTGCCGTCGGTGTTTCCTTGTTTGTTCTGGCCATTGTGCTGGTGCTTTATGCCCGGCGGCAAATGACGGCTGAGAACCTTGCGCCGACACGCAGCATCAAAAATCTGCAACGCGATGCAGAAACCCTCAAAACTATGGTGAAACCCGGTGCAACAGCAGACGTCCATTCATGAACGCGGGTCGCAAGTCCCGCATGATATCGAGGCCCGCCTTGAGCGCGACCGCCAAGACGTTGCCACAGCGTTTTCTGCGCTGCGGGACCGGTTTTCCCCGGACAGTCTGTGGCAGGACGCGGCGTCGTTCGTAACCAGGAATGCGGGCAAACATACGGCCACGCTTGAAGGCGTGATCCGTGGAAACCCCATGGCCGTGGCTATGTCGGCAGTGGGTCTGGCCTGGCTGGTCCTGGGGCGTCCGAACCAGGGCGATGACACGCCAGAGAAATCAACTTTGGCAGGAACGAGGTTCGAAGCGATGACACGTTGGGAAGACGAAGGGGGTCCTGTGACCGACCCACAAATGCCGGTACCGGCCGCTCTGGACGACTGGACGATCGAGGCGGACAAGCTGCGCAGTCGCGCCGCCGTGATGCTGGATCAGATCAACAAGGCGACCCGCAAGGGATCTGCCTCAGCCGGTGAACTTGCCCATCGCAAGGCCGAGGTCCTTTCCGCCCTGACAAAAGACGTGCGTCGTGCGTTGGGCAGGGGTCTGGAAGGGCTAAGCGAGACGACGCGAAACGCCGCCCTCGCGGCGCGGGAACAGGGGTATGACGCGCATCTGGCAGCACGCCGCAAGACGTCCGAAGTGATGCAGGATCGGCCTTTGACAAGTGCCATGGCTCTGGCAGGTGCAGGGGCAGCGTTGGCTTTGCTATTGCCGCGATCCACGGTCGAAGACCGCTACCTTGGTCGCACCCGCGACCAGATCGTCGACGAATTGACGCGGGTCTTTCAGGATGAACGGCAGCGCATCGCCGCGTCAGCCCAGATCGCGACCCAGGAAATGATGTCGTCACTGTCGCGCCCCATGGCGCCAGGCGGTGCTGACCAAAGAGGTGTTTTTTAGCGAGTTCGGGACCCCGGTCCCAAGTTACCGCATGCCGGTCCGGTCACAAAGGCTGGAACCGGCATGCCTTGCACCACGTTGATCTGCATGCGGCTACAGGCCGCTTCACAGGTAAACGAGGTGCCTTATGCGATCAGATGATATTAAGCACGAGACAGACACGACGCGTGTCTGGGACATGATCAAGAAAATTGATATCTGCATGTTCGTGACCCAATCCGCCAGCGCGCCACGCGCCCGTCCGATGTCGTCGATCGCCAAGCAGGACGAGGGTGCGATCTACATTCTGACCGAATCCACGTCCAGTGCGGCGCAAGATGTCGGTGGCAACGGCACGGTCCTTTTGGCCTATCAAGGCAGCTCCGATCATGTGGCCGTCGCGGGCAAGGCGGAAATTCACGATGACGTGGCGCTGGTAAAGCGTCTTTGGTCACCCGGTGCTGAAGCTTTCTGGCCCGATGGACCGGAGGCGGCGCATGTGGTGGCCATCAAGATCGATCCGGACCGTGCAGATTACTGGGATGGGCCGAACCCGATCGTATCTTCTGCGAAATTCCTGTTCAGCCTGGTGTCAAAACAGGCGCCGGATATGGGTGACCGTGGGGTCGTCAATCTTTGAACAGATGTTGTGGGCAGACCCTACCCGGGTCTGCCCGCAGCCCTAAAGAATGGGGCGCTTTTCTTCATATTCATCAGCCACCCCTGCGGCTGTCGCCAGGCGTTTGGTGTCAGGGATGAACAGGCGACCGCCTTGCCACTGCGCCAGCCCGAGCCTGCGGATTGCAGCAACCGTCTTGTTGGTATGGACCAGCGACAGACCAAGGGCCTCGGCAAAGTCTTGCTGGCGGAAGGGGAGCGGGACGGACCCATCCCGCATCAAGCCGACTGCCGACAAGCGACGCCAGATCCGCAGCATCGCCCAGGTCAGTCGCTCCAGCGCGTCGCGTTGGCCCAAGGTCGCGATGGTTTCGCCCAGAAAGTGTTCCTCAACCGCCGCAATCCATGTCAGGTCATAGGCGCGCGGTGCGTTGGACTGAAATACCTCCCAAAGACGTGCGCGGTCAAAGGTGCACAGGATCAGATCGCTTGTTGCCGTGACGGTATGCTTCATCTCGCCCATCAGACCCGATTGCAGACCGATAAAGTCGCCCGGAAAGACGAAGTTGATCACCTGCCTGCGGCCGTCGTCCAAAAGCACAGATCGCGTCCCCATGCCCGACAGCACGGTGTAAAGGGCCGGTGACCGCTGGCCTTCGAACAACACGATGTCATGGCGCTGGAACGTCGTTTCGCGCATCTTGAACCGGCGCATGAAGGCCAGTTCTTCGCCCGTGAACGGCACGAAAAGCGGCATCACCCGGAGGGGACACTGTGCGCAATCTATACCTTGGGGCATCGCAGAAACTTTGAATTGTATGTCATGGTTTAATTTTTCCCATCGCGAAGTCTGCGAAGACTGTGCGAAATCGCAGCCCGGGGGCCGTTTGAGGCATGTCAGTTTTTCTCATCATTGAACCATTTGGCGTCATCGCCGAAGACCTTGCGCAAAGCATCCGCGAGTATGACCCTTTCGCCGAAGTCATCACGGCACCTTCGGCTGCCGAGGGTGTGCGGGCCATTTCGGGCAAAGGGGCTGTCGAGGCGGCTTTTCTTCATATGAACCCGGAAAAGTTCAGACGCAGCCAACTGTCGGCCCCACTGAGTGACAGCAACACGCTCTGCGTGTTCATGGGCGAGGCGGCCGACCTTGCCGAGGATGGCCGAAGCTTTCTGCTTGACCGGCCCTTTTCGGATGCAACGGTCGCTGCCTTGCTGGAGCGGATATTGCCGCGAAATCGGGCTTTTGGGTAGACGCCGGGACGCAAGGGGCTCATTTCGCACCAGCAGATCAAACGCCATCTCCAGTCCCTCTTATCGGCAGCGTCCGCGATCTGGACGCTGCCAACCCAACATCTGATGGCCGGTTAAAGTTCCCGAGATTTCAAGTGGTCAGCGTTTCCGTCGAAGAAAAGAACATGGCCTGCCCGACGGCAGAGCGCACCTGTTCTTCGGAAAACGGCTTTGTGATCACAAAGGCTGGTTCCGGCCGTTCACCTGTCAACAGCCGGTCTGGGAAGGCCGTGATGAAGATCACCGGCGTCTGCGGAAACTCGATCAGGATTTCGTTGACCGCGTCGATCCCCGATGACTTGTCCGCCAACTGGATATCGGCAAGGATCAGGTCCGGACGATCACGCAAGGCAAGGGCAACAGCCTCCGCTTTGGTGCGCGCGGTGCCTGTCACGCGGTGGCCGGCGCCTCGGACGATGTCTACGATATCGGCGGCAATGATCGCCTCGTCCTCGATCACCATCACCGCACCCGCAACCGACGCCTCCATGTCCGCGAACGCAACCGCCACAAGGCCTGAGACGTCCTCCTGATCGGTCTGCAGAATGTAGGCAATCTGGTCAGTGGTAAAACCTTCGATGATGCTCAGCAGCAGAGCCTCGCGCGAGTTCGGGGTCAGCATCGCCATGTGGTCTTGGGCTCGTGCCGAGAGGGAACTGTCGGGCGTCCCCAAGATTGCGCCTGTGCCGGACCAAAGACTATGAAAGGCCTTGAAGAGCGCCGCCTTGTGATCGGTTGCATCTGATATCAATGACTGGTCTGCAAGTATCGCTTCCAGAGTAGCCGCAGCAAAACGATCACCGGAGCTTTGGTTTCCCGTCAACGCACGACCGTACCGGCGCAGAAATGGAAGATTTTTTCCAATTGTCTCGCTGACACTTTGCTTTTCCTGAAACGGCATCTGCACTTCCCCACTTTTTTGATCAGTTCGATGGAACCCAACGCTCTAGTGCCGCGTTAAGTTCCATGACAAACTATCACGGGGCAAAAAATAGTGTCAGGGGACATGGCAAAGAAGATCGACAGCGAACAAACCGTCCACGTTGTCAAGCCGAAGCGCAGCGCGCAGATAGCCTTGGCACGTGAGATCGAAGACAACCTGAGGCGGGTATATAATGCCACGCTGACAGAAGAAGTGCCGGACAGGTTCATCCAGCTTTTGGCACAGCTGAAGGACCGGGAAGGGAAGTCATGAAAGCATCGCTAGAAAGCGGCAGCGCCGACCCGCGCGACAACATCACCCTCCATATCCGCGACTTGCGTGCGTTCGCAATGTCGTTGGCGCGCAATCACGCCACAGCGGATGACCTGGTTCAGGATACGATCGTCAAGGCTTGGTCGAACATCGACAAGTTTACGCCCGGCACGGATTTGCGGGCGTGGTTGTTCACCATCCTGCGCAACACGTTCTTTTCCTATCACCGCAAGGTCAGCCGCGAAGTGTCCGATCCCGACGGCATTCACGCAAGCAAGCTTGCGGTATTGCCTCAGCATGACGGACGGCTTGCCTTGGGTGAATTCATGGTCGCCTTCAACAAGCTTTCTGCCGAACATCGCGAGGTGCTGACCCTTGTTGGCGCAAACGGATATTCCTACGAGGAAGCCGCGCAGATGATGGGTGTGGCGACCGGCACGGCCAAAAGCCGCGCAAGTCGCGCCCGGGCGCAGTTGGCAAACATGATGGGGATGAGCAGTCCAACCGGAAATCCTGTCCTGACCGAAGCCGTGACTTTGGGGGTTGTGTTTCAATCCGGGTTGGCAGTCGCATGATCACTCGCGCGTTGCGCGGCCAACTTTTCGGTCGGCTTGGCGTGCGATTGTTGGCGGCCGTGGCACTTGCGCTTACTCCCCTGGCGCTGCTGGCCTTTTTCCAGACGGAAAAATTTGAATCGGAGGCGCAGGCGCGGTGGCAAACCGCGCTTTTTGGGGAAACACTTCTGGCAGCGACGCCGCAAATTGCCGCGATAAACCTTGCAAAAGGCCTTGCGGCGGCAACGGCGACGACGGTGCGTCCCATCATCGACGACAGCGCGGCATGCGTGGAAGTCATGCGGGGGCTGGTGGCAAGCGAACCCTTGATCAGCTTTGCCGGCTTCATTCAACCTGATGGAAAAACAACCTGCGCCTCCATAGGAGTTGCGCTTGACTTTGGCCTTAACCCCGCCCTGGTAAAATTGAACGCAGACCCCAAACCTATGATGAAGGTTAATCCCAAGGGGCCCGTTAGCGGCGAGTCCGTGCTGATTTTTTCGCATCCGGTCTTTGACGAAGGGGGCGAGGTTTTGGGTTACGTGTCCTTGTCACTGCCGCACAGGGTGCTGGAGCATCCATCCCCCAGCTTGATGCAAAAAGAACTGGAGCTGTCTGAACCGTTGGCACTGATCACCTTTGACGGCGAAGGCACGGTGTTGACGACGATCTACGGGATCGAGACCATTGGCGAAAGGCTTCCCGTGGGCATGCCGCTGGTGGAATTTGTGGATAAGCCGCCCGCAACTTTCATGGCCAGTACGCCGTTGGGAGACCGGAGGACCTTTACTGTGGTTCCGATCGTTCCCGGGACCTTGTACGTCCTTGCATCCTGGCCCGCAGTCGTCGCGTCGAGTTCGCCGCTGGCTGGATTGGTGCCGTTATGGGTCTTTCCCTTTGCCATGTGGTTGGCGAGTTTGCTGGTGGCGTGGTTGACGGCGGAATATCAGGTGCTGCGCCATGTTCGGGCCTTGCGCGCGTCCATCATCGCATTTGCGGACGGCAGCCGCATCGTCAAGCCACCGGATCTGAGCCTGGCACCCAATGAACTGCGTGATGTCGGCAAGGCTTATGAGCGGATGATGTCGTCGGTCATGCATGACGAGGCCGAACTGGAAAACTCGTTGCACCAAAAAGAGGTGCTCCTGCGCGAGGTTCATCACCGGGTCAAAAACAACCTGCAGCTTATCGCCTCGATCATGAACCTGCAGATGCGCAAATCCGTGGCGCCAGAGGCCCGGCAATTGCTGAAAGGGCTCCATGATCGGGTCATGAGTCTGGCGATCGTGCACCGCGAACTTTACCAGACCAGTGGGCTGACGGATGTGCTGGCGGATGAGCTGTTGCAGACCATCGTGGCACAGGTGGTGCGCGGGGGCGCATCGGACGACCGTCAAATCGAGACAAAGACCAGCTTTGACCGGATCCGGATGACGCCCGATCAGGCGGTGCCCCTGTCGCTGATATTGACCGAGGCCCTGACCAATGCCCTGAAACATTCGGGTCAGAATGCAAACCAAAAGACCCTGCTGACCGTTTCGTTCCACGAGGCAGGGGCAGGCCGCGCCGCGCTGGAAGTGGTCAACACGATGTCGGAAAGCCGCAGACCGACCCTGTCGCCCGACCCCGACAACACAGGGTTGGGCCAACAGCTTCTGTCGGCGTTTGCCACGCAATTGTCAGGCACCCTGAATGTCGGAGAGCGTGACGGCAGCTATTTCGTCCGCATCGATTTCCCCCTGCTTTCGTCCCATGACGCATTGGATGCGGATGCTTCAGCGGCCTGACGGACCGCCCAAAGGGGAACCTTTTCTGCGCGCGCGCGTTGTTTCGGTACATCCGCTTTTTGGAAAGGATACCGATATGAATTGGGACACTATTGAAGGCAGCTGGAAGCAAATTGCCGGTCGCGCACAATCGAAATGGGGCGACATTACCGGCGACGAGTGGAGCAGCATCAAAGGCCGCCGCGATGAGATAGTCGGTCTGTTGCAGAAGAAATATGGCCATACCCGTGACGTCGCCGAGCAGGAAGTCGACAACTGGTATCGTGGCCTCTGACTTAACGAGTGTGGATCGTATCTAGTTAGACCCCCGGCAGCCCTTGCCGGGGGTTTTTTCTTTATCGGAACCACCCTTAAGGCTGTGGCGTTGGTAACCCAATGGCAACTGACGCCATCAATTCTGAGGAGACCACCATGTTGGGCTGGGCACTGACCTTTCTCGTCATCGCGCTTATCGCCGCCGCACTCGGCTTTGGCGGCATAGCCGGTACGTCTGCCGGAATCGCGCAAATCCTGTTCTTTGTGTTCATCGTGCTGTTTGTGGTCGCGATGATTGCCCGGGCGATGCGGGGACGTCCGCCGCTCTGAATACTGACTTTACCGGACGATACAGCAAGGGGCTGCAGGGTTACCTGCAGCCCCTATTCATGCGCCAGACGGTCTGGGGGTCGACGCATGAAAAAGGCCCGCCACATGCGGGCCTTTCCATCGTGATCCGTATCAGATCACATTTTGTAGTCGGGCATCGCTTCAAGTTCGTCTTTCGACAGCGACACGTAAACGCGGACGTCGTTGCCGTCGTTCTGACGCAGGATCTCCACCTGGTCGAGCGCCAAGGCGACAGGCTTTTCGCCCATGCCGAGAAAGCCACCTACGTCGATCACCATCTGTTCAACCTGACCGTCCTCGCTCAGGATCAACTCGCCGACTTCGCCGACATTCGCATCTTCGGCGTCATAAACGGTCGCGCCTTTCAGCATGTCGGCGGTCAGGTCGGTGCCAGCCAGGCTGGTGTAACCGTCACGGACAAGGCCGTTGCCGGCCGCGCCATCAGCCATCGCGCCATCATTGGCCGCGGCAGGTGCCTCGGGATCGACCGTCGCGGCGGCCTGGTCGGTCTGTTCGGCCGTGGTCACCGCTGCGTCATTGGTTGCCGCTTCGGTGTTGGTCGTCGCGGTCGCGTTCATGTCAGACGCAGTCATCGACCATTCGGGTGCACCTTCGAGGATCGTACGGTCCGCATTCATGACCACGAACCAGTCGTCCGCATTATCCGCGGTCGCGCCGTCCGAGACGAAGCGCAATGCAGCCATGTCGACGGCGACTTGCCGCTCACCCATACCAAGGAACCCACCGATATCGACCAGAACCGCCTCGATGTTGCCTTCACGCGTAATGATCACATCATTGATCTCGCCGATGTCGTCCCAGCCTTCCTGGACGCCTGCATATTCGTCGGCGTCAATCGCAGCCTCGGACGCATAGATGCGCGCGCCGATCAAGTCGGAGGCCCGCACAGCACCAGCAGTAATCTCGTTACGGAAAACGCCGTCCTGCGCCATGGCGGGCAGGGTCATTGCGGTCAGAACCGCAGTTGTCAGCATTAGTTTTTTCATCAGAAATCTCCACATTCACATAAGGGAGGGCAGAGCGCCCTTGGACCATCAACTGATTTCGCCGCGAACGGTTCCCAATCGGACGAAGGCGCCAAGTGCTCTGGGGCGACCGTTGGCTGCGCCCGGGTCCCCAGGTTGAAAACCGCCGACAGCTGACCATTCGCTCTTGGCAACCCCATGCGTCGGCTCAGAAAAATAGTTCTTCTTTGTGTGGAACTTAATGGCGAGCTGGCGGTTCTCTCTGCGAAGGGCGCGGCAAGCATTTCGCGTTCAGAAAGGACGACGGCATGAAAAAAACACTACATTTGGCAGGCATCTCGATGATCGCTTTGATGATCGCGGGGGCCACGGCGACGGCACAGACGACATTGACCGGCATTCGTGATGTGAATGATGAAATCAACGACATCGAGCGCCAGGCCCGCATCGACATCGAGCGCGCAAACGACGAGTACCGCTTTGGCAGTCCGGAGTATCGCGAAGGGTTGTCGGGGTCGGCATCGCTTGGCTATTCCGGTACTTCAGGTGCATCGGATAGCAGCGACTTCACACTCGGCGCTCGCATTCGTCATGCGTCCGGACCCTTTGTCCAGACGATCGGCATGATCCTTGAGTTTTCCGAAACTGACGGCGTGAAATCCGAGGAAAGCGTGTTCGGCGTCTATGACGCGAACTACTACTTTTCCGAGAATTTCTACGGGTTCGCCCTTGGCCGTGTTGTGACAGATGGCTTGGCGACGCTGGCGACCGAGACTGCGACCGACGGTTTCCTCGGTTTTGGTCCGGGCTACCGGGTCATCAATACGCCCCAGACGACCTGGCGCCTGCAGGCTGGCGTCGGTGCCAGCTATCTTGAGAACGGCGCTGGCGGCAACGACACCGAGATCGGATACATCGCGTCTTCGCGGTTCTATCACAAGTTCAACGACACGATCTTCGCGACGATGGACACCGACGTTTTGAAGTCTGACTCCGCGCTTCGGGTCAACAATGACCTGGGCGTCAATTTTCAGATGTCCGACGCGTTTGCTACCCGTGTGAGCTACCTCACGGAATACAACGATAGCCGTGCGGTGCGCAGCGAAAACAAACTTGGTGTTTCGCTGGTGTACGGTTTCTAAGACGACACGTCGCACTTTCTGTTACCAGGACGACCTTTTTCATATGACTGGGGGTGGGGAAACCTACCCCCTTTTTTTGCATGAACTTTCTTCATGGCATCCCACGTCAGCCGTGCCGACCAAGCGTCTCTGCACTTTCTGTGGATGTCCCGCGCATTGCAGGAACCAAAGTGAATGCATCGCGTTTGTTTGATGCGGGACGATGAGGTCCCCTCCCAAATTTGGAAGGAGTGGCTGATGGACTGGACAAGCATCGAGAAGAAATGGAACGAGATGGCGCTACGGTTGCGATCAGCGAACGGCGTCGGACATGCCGTCAATTTGCCGGAACCGATTGACCAAACTAGCTCCAAATCTGTTGAAAAGTCGACCCCCGGCCCCACAGGGGACGCGCGTTCCGGGGACCATAGTTCTGTGACCATGCGCCTGTCGGCTTGAGACCAGCAAAGACCATTTCGACCTGGCGCGACGCAGCGCCAATACGGGCAGATCTTTTCGGGACTGAACGGCTGGAGCATCATGCCGAAACCCTTGCCGATGCGCAGAGGGTCACGCCCAATGCCCCACCTGTGCCGAGCCTGATACGCCGGCTCAAGCACAACGCCCAAATATTGCTGACCACCTACCGTGCGAGTGCGGCCGAATTGCAGCGTGGGCGGGTGGTCACACCTGCGGCTGAATGGCTGCTGGACAATTTCCACCTGGTTGAACTTCAGCTGCGGCAAATCACCGAGGATTTGCCGCCTGGCTTTTACCGTCAATTGCCCAAGCTGGACGAAGGGCATCTTGCTGGCTATCCGCGCGTTTTCTCAATCGCGTGGTCCTATGTTGCGCATACCGACAGCTTGATCTCAGGCCCTGTCCTGACGCGGTTCGTCCAGGCCTATCAGCGACGAACGCCTTTGATGATCGGCGAGATCTGGGCGGTCGCGATTACCTTGCGGATCGTGCTGATTGAAAACATGCGCCGTTTGGCGGTGCAGATTGCTGAAGCGCAAACGCTGCGGGCCGAGGCTGACGCCTTGGTGGACAGGGTGACCGGCACATCGGGGCCCGCGATGCCGTTGCACATCGCGGTTGCTGCCTATGACAACGCTCCGCTGCCGGAAATCATCGCGGGGCAACTCGCGCGGCGGCTGCGTGGTCTGGATCCCGTCGAAACCCCGCTTCATGGGTGGCTCGAAGACCGGCTGCGCAGGCAGGGCACCGATGTTGACGAGGTTGTGCAACGCGCGTTGCAGCGACAGGGCGCGTCCAACGTCACTATGCGTAATATCGTCACCAGCATGCGGGTCATTTCCGAACTTGACTGGGCGGAGTTCTTCGAGGCGGTCAGTCTGGTCGATGCGAGGCTCCTCGAAGGATCCGACTTTGCCGCGATGGATTTCGCGACCCGCAACAGTTACCGCACGGCCATCGAAGAAGTGGCCCGCGGGGTCGCGCGGGGCAAAGGTGCGGGCAGCCTCCCGGATGAACTGGCCGTCGTGGACGCGGTGCTGGCGCTGGCCGCGAAAGGCACCACTGCACGCGAAAAAGACCCGGGCTATGTGCTTTTGGGGCGCGGCCGGGCGTCCCTTGAGGCAGCAGTTGCCTATGTGCCGCGATTTCGGTCGCGCCTCTTTCGCGCCATCGCGGCCTGGGGGCTTGGCAGTTATGTCGGGATCATCGCGTTTGCATCACTCGTGGTCTTGCTGTCAGCGCTCTGGCTGGTCGGCGCGCCGCTATGGATGATATTGCCTTTGGCGGTTCTGGGTGTTTTCCCCGCTTCTGACCTTGGGACTGCTCTGGTCAACGACATTGTCACGCGCACGGTCGCCCCGCATCCCTTGCCGGGAATGCAACTGACCGGCGGCGTGCCGGGACACCTGCGGACGCTGGTTGCGGTTCCTGTCCTTCTGGCGGATGAACGCGACCTTCTGGAACAGATAGAACGGCTTGAGGTCCATTATCTGTCGAGCATCGATGGCGCGGTCCATTATGCGCTGTTGACGGATGGCCCGGACGCCGCCACCGAGACGCTGGCGCAGGACGCCGGCCTGATCCGCACCGCTGCCGAAGCGGTGGAGCAACTGAACCAACGCTATCCGATGGAGCATGGAAGCAGGTTCCTGCTGTTGCACCGTCGGCGGCTGTGGAACCCGTCCGAAGGCGTCTGGATGGGGTGGGAGCGCAAGCGCGGCAAGCTGCACGAGCTGAACCGCCTGCTGCGCGGGGCCACCGACACGACATTTGAAGCCGGCTATGACCGCGTGCCGGCCGATGTGCGATACGTCATCACGCTGGATGCCGATACGCGATTGCCGCGTGATACGGTTCGGGCGTTGATCGGCAAGATGGCGCATCCGATGAATGCAGCGATCTTCGATCCGGCCCTGCAGCGGGTGACCGAAGGCTACGGTATCTTGCAGCCGCGCGTGACGCCCGCGCTGCCCGTGGGGTTGGAGGGATCGCTCTATCAATGCGTCTTTTCCAGTCCCGGCGGGATCGAGCCATATGCGGCGGCGATATCGGACGTCTATCAGGACCTTTTTGGTGAGGGGTCCTTTACGGGCAAGGGCATTTATGACGTTGACGCCTTCATGGCGGCGATGGACGGGCGGGTGCCCGACAACACGATGTTGAGCCATGATCTTTTCGAAGGCACATTTGCGCGGGCGGCGCTGGCGTCGGACATCGAGGTGATCGAGGATTTCCCCGCCCGCGTTGATGTCGCTGTTAAACGCCAGCATCGTTGGGCGCGCGGCGACTGGCAATTGCTGCCCTGGATTTTCGGGGCGCGCAAAACCGAGCGCGGCGGGGTGCCAACGGTCGGGCTGTGGAAGATGACCGACAACCTGCGCCGCTCGTTGGTGGGACCCTTCACCTTTGCCGCATTGGTGGCGGGCTGGATGCTGCCCCTGACGCAGGCGGCGATCTGGACCCTTGTCATCTTGGCGATGGTGTCATTGCCGCGGCTGTTGGGTTTGCCGCATGCCATCGTGCCGCGTCGCCTTGGGCTGAGCCTGCGTCCGCATTTTGCGGCTTTGGGCTCGGACACCTTGTTTGCGCTGGCGCAGGTCACGCTAAGCATCGTGTTTCTGGCCGATCAGGCGTGGCGCATGGGCGATGCCATCGGTCGCACCGTTCGCAGGCTGGCTTTCACCCGGCGGCATTTTCTGGAATGGCTGACCGCGGCACAGGCGGGGGCGTCGGGTCGTCCGGGGCTGGTCGGGCAGTACTGGTTCATGGCCGGTGGGGTCGTACTTGCCCTGGTGTCTGCAGCAGTCGTGCTTGTCGTGAACCCGGCAGTTTGGCCACTTGTTGTGCCATTCGCTATTATCTGGGCGCTGGCACCATTGGTTGCCGAACGCATCAGCCGCCCGCAACGCGCCAAGGTCGTGGATGCCATTACCCCGACCGACCTTGTGGCATTGCGGCTGATCGCGCGGCGCACGTGGCGTTTCTTTGAAACCTTCGTGACCGAAAAAGACCACTTCCTGCCGCCCGACAACTTTCAGGAAATCCCATACCCCGCAATTGCGCACAGGACGTCGCCGACCAATATCGGGCTATACCTTCTGTCGGTGGCGGCTGCGCGCGAGATGGGTTGGATTTCCGAGGCCGACGCCATCCGACGTCTGCAAGAAACGCTGGACACGATGGGCCGGATGGAACGGTTCCGAGGCCATCTTTACAACTGGTACGACACGACCGACCTGCGTGTGCTGGACCCGGCCTATGTGTCGTCCGTCGATAGCGGAAACCTGGCCGGCCATCTGATCGCGGTGGCGCAATCGTGCCGGGAATGGGCGGTGCAGACGCAAGGCGACGAACAGCTGTTTGCAGGGGTGCGCGACATGCTGGCCTTGGCGCGGATCGAACTTGCGCGCACCGAAAAGCTTGCCTCGGCCTGCGCCTCATGCAGCAAAGCCCTTGATGCCATCGACGCGAGTCTGGAGGAACCAGATCGCGACAGTCTTTTGCGGCATGCCGAACTTGCGCATCAGGCTGTCATCGCACTTGTGGGGGCGGGGACCGAGCTTGGCTATTGGACTGCGGCCATGGTCAAAAGACTGACCGAAAGCCCAGGTGCGGGCACGTCGCATGCGGGGCAGCTTGCTGCCCTTGCCGACACCGCCGACCGCTTCGCCATGGAGATGGACTTTGCGTTTATGCTCGATCCCGACAAAGAGCTGTTGTCGATCGGGTACTCAGTTGCCACCAATTCCGTCGATCCCAACTGCTATGATCTTCTGGCGTCCGAAGCACGTCTGGCGAGCCTCTTCGCGATCGCAAAAAAGGACGTCCGCACGCGGCACTGGTTCCGGCTGGGACGATCGGCCACGCCCGTCGGCACCGGTGCGGCGCTGATCTCGTGGTCGGGGTCGATGTTTGAATACCTGATGCCATCGCTGGTCATGCGGGCACCGGCGGGTTCGGTGCTGGCCCAGACGACAAGGCTGATCGTGGCCCGTCAGCAATCTTATGGTGCGGCGCATGGCGTTCCGTGGGGGATATCGGAGTCCGCCTACAACGCCCGTGATCTGGAAATGACCTACCAGTATTCGAACTTCGGTGTGCCGGGCCTTGGGTTGAAACGTGGGTTGAGCCAGAACCTGGTGATTGCGCCCTATGCCACCGGTCTTGCCGCAATGGTGGACCCTGCGGGCGCGGTACAGAACTACACGCGTCTTGCCGCGATGGGGGCCGAGGGGCGCTTTGGTTTTTATGAGGCGGTGGATTTTACCCCGGCCCGGTTGCCGGAAGACAAGGACTGCGCGATTGTCCGCAGCTTCATGGCGCATCATCAGGGCATGACGATTACCGCCATCGCCAATGTCGCGCTGGATGGACTGTTCCGGACCCGGTTCCATGCGGTCCCGATGATGCAGGCGGTAGATCTGCTGTTGCAGGAACGCGTGCCGCGCGACGTGGCGGTGGCGCGCCCGCGCGCCGAAGAGGTCGCGATCCGGGCCGCAGACCCGACAGATATGCCGCGGACCCGGCGGTTCGACGCCCCGGCCACTGCGCTTCCGACGGGGCATCTTTTGTCCAACGGGCGGTATGGCGTGATGGTGACGCCGACGGGTGCGGGCTACAGCCGCTGGCGTGACCTCGACGTTACCCGCTGGCGCGGCGATATGACGGTCGACGATCTGGGCGCGTTCATCTTTCTGCATGACCCGCAACGGCGCGAACTCTGGTCGGCGGCGTCAGGGCCGACCGGTGCGGTGCCCCAGTTGCACAGCGCTGTCTTCAGCGAGCATCAAGCCAGTTTCATCGCACATGCACGCACCCTGGCATCCGTGACCGAAGTGGTGGTTTCGGCCGAAGATGATGCCGAGGCGCGACGTGTCACCCTGAACAACTCTGGCCGGACGGCCCGCGAGATCGACCTTACTTCCTATATGGAACTGGCGCTGGCCCCGCATTCGGCCGACCTTGCGCATCCGGCCTTTTCCAAGATGTTTGTCGTTACCGACTTCATGCCGGAACTCGGGGTGCTGATCGCGACCCGCCGGCGTCGTTCGCCAAGCGAGCCGGAGGTTTGGGCGGCCCATATTGCGGTCGTGGAGGGCGACGAGACGGCCCCCATGCAACACGAAACGGACCGCGCGCGGTTCATCGGGCGAGGTGGGCGTCTGGCGCGGGCGGCGATGGCGACAGAACCTTTGTCGGGCACCACGGGGACAGTCCTTGACCCGATCTTTTCGATCCGCCGCCGGGTCCTGGTCCCGCCAGGCGGGATGGCGCGGGTCACCTTCTGGACCATGGTGGCCGACAATCATGTGGCCCTTCTGGACCTGGTGGATCGCCACCGCGATCCGTCGGCCTTTGAACGCGCATCCACGCTGGCTTGGACGCAAGCGCAGGTGCAATTGCGCCATCTGAGCATCTCGAACACCGAAGCTGCGGATTTTCAGACACTTGCGGGCATGATCTTGCGCGGCGATCCACGGCTGCGGGTACATTCGGGACGCATCATAGCGGGCGCAGGGCCGCAATCGGGGCTGTGGCCGCACAGCATTTCAGGTGACCTGCCGATCGTTCTGATGCGGATCGATGACACGACAGATGTGGGCCAGGTGCGCCAGATTCTTGCCGCCCACGAATACTGGCGGGCACGCCAGTTGGCCGTAGACCTGGTCATTCTGAATGATCGGTCGTCGTCCTATGTGCAGGACTTGCAGATCGCCATCGAGGCCGCGGTGCGCACAGCGCATTCCCGCCCGCGGACTGAGGGTGCGACGCGCACGCAAGGCGTCGTGCATGTGCTGCGCGCCGATCTGGTCACGCCGGAAACCCGTGCGTTGCTGCTTTCGGTGGCGCGGGTCGTACTGACCGCAAGCCGGGGGGATATCAGCCAGCAGTTGGATGCGTTGCCAGCACTCGCACCCCTGAAGCTGCCAGAGCCGGTGGCCATGCCGACAGAACCGATCGCGGAGCCGGACCTGCCGGAACTGGAGTTCTGGAACGGCACGGGCGGCTTTGATGCCGGGGGCCGGGAATACGTGACCGTGCTGAAGCGCGGTGCAACGACGCCCGCGCCATGGGTCAACGTGATCGCCAATCCGGACTTTGGTTTCGTGGTGTCGGCTGAGGGGGCAGGTGCGGTTTGGGCGGGCAACAGCCGCGAAAACCTGTTGACGCCCTGGTCAAACGACCCGGTCACCGACGCCCCCGGCGAGGCGATCTATCTGCGCGACCTAGACAGCGGCGCGATCTGGACGCCGACCGCGCTGCCGATGCGGGGCAAAGGGACTTATGTCGCGCGGCACGGGTTTGGATATTCGCGGTTTGATTACCAGCAAGGGGGGATTGCCTCCAGCATGGTGCAGACAGTGCCGATGGATGCGCCCTTGCGGATAACCCGGCTGACCTTGCACAACCGGTCGGATCGTCCGCGTCGTTTGTCCGTGACGAGTTATGCCGAATGGGTCTTGGGGACATCGCGCAACGTGTCGGCAGCGACCGTCACCACCGAGCGCGATCCCGAGACGGGCGCCCTGATGGCGAGAAACCCCTTTGCGATGGCGTTTCCCGGGCGCGTCGCCTTCGCCGATATGGGGTCGCAGGTTCACGGCCACACATGCGACCGCGCTGAAGTCTTGGGCACAGGCGGCAGCATGGCCGATCCGCGTGGATTGCGCGGGGAAAAGCTGTCGGGGCGTGTCGGGGCAGGGTTCGATCCTTGCGCCGCACAGCAACGCATTGTCACCCTTGCCCCCGGCCAAAGGGTCGAGGTCCAACTGCTGCTGGGACAGGCGGAGAGCATCGAGGCCGCGCGCGATCTGATATCCCGGTTTCGCAGCGCGGATCTGGATGCGGTGCAAGATCAGGTTTCCGCGCATTGGGGCGACTTGCTTGGATCGGTGCAGGTCAAGACACCAGACCGGTCGATGGACATCTTGCTGAATGGCTGGTTGCTGTATCAGACACTGTCCTGTCGCATCTGGGCGCGGGCGGGCTTTTATCAGGCGAGTGGTGCCTATGGCTTCCGCGACCAGTTGCAGGATGGCATGGCGCTGACCTTCAGCCGGCCTGAAATGACCCGCGAACACCTGTTGCGCGCGGCGGGGCGGCAGTTTCCCGAGGGCGATGTGCAGCATTGGTGGTTGCCACATTCCGGGCAGGGCGTGCGGACCCGAATTTCGGACGACCGGGTCTGGCTGGGCTTTGGCGTGGCCCGCTATGTTGCGGTCAGTGGCGATAAAGCTATCTTGGACGAAATGGTGCCGTTTCTGGACGGACCGCAGGTGCCAGCGGGTGCGCATGACAGCTTTTTCCAGCCGGGCGCGTCCGATCAGACCGCCAGCGTGTGGGAGCATTGCGCGCGCGGCATCGACCAGTGCATTGAACTGACTGGCGCGAATGGGATGCCGCTGATCGGCACCGGCGACTGGAACGACGGGATGAACCGCGTCGGCGAACATGGCCAAGGCACCAGCGTCTGGCTGGGATGGCTGTTCATCCGGACCGTCACGATGCTGGCACCGCTGGCGGATGTCCGCGATCCTGCGCGCGCGACCCGCTGGCGTGCGCATGCTGAAACCGTGCGCGCCGCGATCGAGGCCAATGCCTGGGATGGGCAATGGTACCGGCGGGGCACCTTTGATGATGGCTCCCTTCTGGGGTCCGCCACGTCAGACGAATGCCAGATCGACAGCATCGCGCAGTCCTGGGCGGTGCTTTCGGGCGCTGGCGACCCCGCACGTGCCAGTCAGGCAATGGCCGAGGTCGGTGAACGGCTGATCCGCCGCGACCCGGGGCTTGCGCTGTTGTTCGCACCGCCCTTCGACCGCACCGCGCTCGACCCGGGGTACATCAAGGGCTACCCGCCCGGCCTGCGCGAAAATGGCGGGCAGTACAGCCATGCGGCGATGTGGGTGGTGATGGCTTATGCGATGCTGGGGCAGGGTGACAAGGCAGTGGACCTGTTTGTCATTCTGAACCCGATCAATCACGCCCTGACACCCGATGATGCAGCGCGATACCGGGGCGAGCCTTACGCGATTGCGGGGGATGTCTATTCCACCGCCCCCCACGAAGGACGCGTTGGCTGGTCATGGTATACAGGGGCCGCAGGCTGGATGTACCGCGCCGGGATCGAGGGGATCATGGGCCTGACCCGGGCGGGCGATCATCTGGTGATTGATCCCACAATCCCGAAAGCGTGGGCGGGTGTTTCGGTCACTGTCCGCCACCGAGGCGCAACGGTCGAGGTTGTCGTGGCAAATCCCGAAGGATCGGGCCATGGCATCGCGAAAGTGGCCATCAATGGCGAGGCTGCCGAACACGCTGGCGGCGCGTTCAACATGCCCTTTGCTGACGGAGTGACGCGGGTTCACCTGACCCTGGGGGCCGCGCCGCCCGGTGCCATAACAGCTCTGCCCTGAGGCTCAATGGTCGAGTTTTTGGGCATACACTTTGGTGGTCATAGATTGTGGGAACCAGTTGGTTCCGCGGGCGTTGGTCACTCGCCGGGCAGGTTCGTTCCCTCGTCCCACTTGTTCCCGGTGCCCTGATGTAGTCGTGTCCGCGCGACGGCATCGTCGCCGGGATGGTCAAAGGCCATCCCGGCGTGCTGCTTTGAGGGTGCAAAACTTTAGTACAGGCAGAGCGGTTTGGACCGAATTGCGTGATGTTCGGCAGCTCACTGCGGTGTCAGACCTGACCTGTGCAAGATATTGGCAACGATAGTTATTTGGGGACGGTTGATAGCCCGTAGGGGCTAGCCACATGCTCGTGAAAACAGGGGCGGTAGACGCGTTCAGCGTCGGCTTCGTCCTTGAGCTTTTCCGTAGCGGTGTTGCCGACATTGATGCTGACCCCCGGCGCACCGGGATTGACGGCATACCCGTCGCGGAAAGGCCGGTCGGTCTCATCGCCACTGCTCTGCGGCAGGAACGCCCACAGACCACTGTCGTGCCCATAAAAATCCACTGCCAGCTGGATGTATTCGATCTGGAGCGACGAGCCTGCCAGACCCGGGTCCGGGTCGAAATTGACCTACAATGGAATGCAGAATCGGAACATCTTGTCGTCAAAATCGAACGTTGGGACGGCAACATCCACCGACAAACTCAGTATTATGGCGGAGAGATCCTCGCGCCAACCTGAATCGCCTAAAGTCCGCAGCGCTGCCTCGTCCCGCAGAAACTGGATCAGCGCGCGCTGGTCAGCCCGTTTCTCGAATTCGTCGCCGCCGCTGGCAAGTCCAATCTCGTAGCCAAATGCAGTGTCGCCCACTCCATCTGCCGCCGCCAGAACGGCTAGCTCTTGCCAAGTGAAATCGGCGACCCGACGTTCTTGCGCCGCAACCGGCGAGATCGGAATAAGAAACAGAAGTCACGTCCACGCAAGGGTTCTTCGCATCAAGCCTCCATCAATCGATACTGTCCGGACCTGTCCAAACCACGAGATCAAAAACATTGGCAACATCATCTTATCGGCAAAGACTTTCCGACGCCGTGCCATCGGTCAACCATTTTCGGAGCTTTCCGGTGGGCCAAAGTCCGCAGTTGGCATTTAGACAGATGGGTCTCGCGGTTCAATTGAGGAAAGCCGCCAGCCAATTATTTTTAATTGGGTAGAGTTCTCATCCTTAATGCACTTCGCCTCCGCGAACCGAGTGCCAGCTCAGACCTGTGTGAACTTGTTCTGGCTGATTGCGTGATCATGCGAACTGGTCACGTCTTCAGCCACCGCGCCGAACCGGAACGCTGGCGAGACGTCTTTGTGGCCCGCCGCCCGAAGCGTTGGCGTCGCAATGTTTGCGTTGGTCACTTTGGTGGTGCGCTTAACTGTTATCCGCGGGAAGTCTGTGCCGTTTCGCGCCGCGAACGTGCACAGGTCAGACATTTTGCTTTTGGACGTGCCAGTCTTGTACGCATCGCTGTCGCGGCTACCCTTCGTCGTGGTCGCAAGATTGAAAAAATATGTGGCAACATTCGGATTGCCGAGCGCGTTGCGGACAGTCGCGGCATCGTGCCCAACGGTACAGCCCACTCCTGCCTTCCAACCGGTAATGACGATCTTGTAAACCGTATCATTGTCGATCAGGGATTTGGCATATTCGAATAGGGCGAGCTGCTTGCCTGTGATCGCTCCTAGCGTTTTGTGAATACCCACCAAGCGGTCCCCCAGGACGCACACGATGGCAGCGCAGGAGGACATGTTGGGAAACGCTAGGTTTGCCCCTTCACCGGCACAATCATCGTGGATGGTCATCAGCGAAATCGTCTGCGCGTTGCCAAACATGTCCAGCCTTCCTTTCCACAGTCATACCCAAGCGGCGGAGAAGGAAAGCGCCAGCTGAGGGGACGCTGGAGATCTAGCCCAAAATTCCTCAAATGGCCTGCCGCTTGATACCAAGGTCGCCGGATTTTGCCTCCAAATCAAGTGATTTGCCCTTCCGGCCTCGACTGCGCTTGCCAGTGCGCTCGAATGTGCGTCGACTGGGCAGCAAAGCTTGGCCATCCTTACCCGGCGAGCCCGTTTTTCACCGCGGCTCACTGGCCTGTCGTGCCGCTTTCGTTCACTTTGGGCCAGGATTGCGGTTACGCGCATAGCGGTGGCGCTCGAAGGCGGCGGATGGCGGCGAGGATGGCGCGCACCATCGGGCCGGTGACCGCAGCTTCCGCAAATTGAAAGGTGATTGCGCGGGTGTGACGGACGACGCGGCGCCGATCTTGATGAGTTTCAGTTGGAGGCTGGTCAAAGACCAATCGGCCATGGCCTCGGGTTGTTCGATACAGCGCGAGAAGGTCGCCAGGTTGTAGGCTAGCGCCTGCAGTTGCAGCCGAACCTGGTCGTGTCAAAGGAGTTTTTGTTGCCACGTGACTTCAGCGCCACTACCCTCGCTAGATGACCCAGCGCTCGCATTTCGCTACTTAAAGACCTGCCCCTATATCATCTGCCAGGCGGTGATACTCTAAATCCGCTTCCCACTGTCGCTCAGCATCGTCGAAGACCTTCTCCACGAGCATGGCAACGAGAGCGGCCATGACACCGTCCGCTACTGGTGGCGTTGGTTCAGTCCGATGCTGGCCGCTGGAAACATTGTGATTTGTGGATACGTCCGAGCATTGGCGTTGGCACTTCGGTGAGGTCTTCACAAAAATTGATGGCGGCCTGTCATTTTCTCAGCGGTCGGTCGATCATGACGGCGAAGTTGGCTAGATCGCCCTGTCTGGATGTCAGTCACGTTTCGTCAAATGGGATTCGGACCGGTATAAGATATAATAAAAACAATAGTTTATGCACCAGAGAAGGTTCGTCCGCAGTCGCGTTTCCTCCGCCACGTGCCACAACGAAAGCGTTCTCCCTATCCGGCTGTGGCCTAATTTTTTGCGCTGTTTCCAGGGATTATGCGGGCCGGGCTGAGCACTGGTCTAGGTACCGTGGTGGCCTGAGACGTTTTCTTGGAGAACGTCTTCTCCAAACCTGATGACTGCGCCAATTCGGTGTTGAGCGTCTAAGTATCTGTAGCAATTTGAATATTTGCCACACTTAATTGGAGTTCGAGCCGACTGGCGTCCGAGTTGACGTGAAATTGGATTCGAACTTTGTTTTCGTTGTTTGTTCTGGGTTCAGTGGAAGGTTGGTTTCGGCGGAAAGCGGTCGTTCGCTACGTTCAGGTTCGACGACTGATATGAAGAACCGTTTCTGGGTGTTGGAGTTAGGTTCCGGTGGGCTACGCATTTGTGATCCGGCGCGGCACGTCGCGTCGCGCGACAAAGTATCCAAAGCCGCCGTCAAGACAATTCGCGAAGGGTCATTCCACCCTGTCCTCGCGTCTTCGCCATAGCGGGTCTTGGGTGGCCGACTGATGGATAGCCAAGGGTAGAAGAATACTCGCGAACACTCTAAATTCGTTTGTTGGATGGACGTAGTCCGACCTGGCCGCTTATGTGGCAACCAAGTGGCCGTCACCAATGTCTACCAAAGACAAACGTTGCGGCGCGTGGCCCGGTGGGTGCAACGAACTGGGCAAGTCTGACGCTCTGCGGGGGATGGTCGCACGCGCGCGGGCAGGGTCCGGTATGGGAACGGCCTCGATCAGCAGGCGAGTGTAGGGGTGCTGCGGGTTGCCGAAAATCTGTGCCGTCGTTCCAAGTTCGACGATCTGACCCAGATACATCACGGCAACCCGATCAGACACGTTGTTGACCACCGCCATATCGTGGCTGATAAAGAGATAGGACACCCCAAATTCGCGCTGGAGATCGCGCAGCAGATCCAGCACGCGGGCCTGAACCGACACGTCAAGGGCAGAAACGCTTTCGTCTGCAATGATGAGGTCGGGTTGCAGTGCCAGCGCGCGCGCAATGCAGATGCGCTGGCGCTGACCGCCAGAAAACTCATGCGGATAGCGGTCAAGCTGTGCCGCCTCCAGCCCCACGCGAGCCATGAGGTCGCGCGCGCGACCGGTCTGATCCGCCGGGGTGCCAATGCCATGGATCGCAAGCGGTTCGGCAATCAGCTCGCCCACCCGCATACGAGGGTTGAGCGCGGCCATCGGGTCCTGAAACACCATCTGCACACGGCGGCGCATGGCCTTGAGGCCCGCAGGATCAAGCGTTTCCATGGATTGCCCGGCAATCTCGATCTGGCCCTGATGCGGGGCAAGGCCCACCAGCGCCTTGGCGATGGTTGACTTGCCGCAGCCGGATTCTCCCACCAGGGCGAAAGTCTCACCTTTCAGTATGTCAAAGCTGACGTGTTCCACCGCATGAACATTCCGGGTGATGCCACCAAGAATGCCACCGCGGAGCGGATAACGGACGACAACATCGGTCAGCCTGGCGATGGGCTCGCTTGTCACTGGCGGACGCGCGGCCCCCTGCCCCATGCGCGGCACGGCTGCAAGAAGCGCGCGCGTGTAATCGGCTTTCGGTCTGGCGAAAATGTCGATGGTCGTCGCGGTCTCAACCTGACGTCCCTGCCGCATCACGATGACGCGGTCAGCCATCTCCGCCACCACGCCCATGTCATGCGTGATCAGGATGATCGCCGTGCCAAGGTCTCGTTGCAGGTCGCGCAGAAGATCCAGCACCTCACGCTGGACGGTGACGTCGAGTGCAGTGGTGGGCTCATCCGCGATCAGCACCTCAGGCCGCAGCGCCAGCGCCATGGCGATCATGACGCGTTGGCGCATGCCGCCGGAAAGCTCATGGGGATACTGGCGCATCCGCCGTTCCGGTTCTGACAGGCGAACGGCCCTCAGCGCCTCAACCGCGCGCTTTGCGGACTCCGAGCGGCTGACAGGGTCATGCGCCCGGATGGCTTCGGTCAACTGGGCGCCAACGGTCATCACCGGGTTGAGCGAGGTCATCGGTTCTTGAAAGATCATCGCGATCCGGTCGCCCCGGATGGCGCGGAGGGCGGCTTCGGGGAGGGCGGTCAGGGTCTCGGACCCCAGCATCACCCGCCCCCCCGTCACCCGCACGGCGGGGGGTGGCAGAAGGCCCATGATGGCGAGCGAGGTGATGGATTTGCCCGATCCGCTTTCGCCTGCGATGGCAAGGGTTTCGCCCTTGTGCAGGGTGAAGGACAGGTCCTCGACCAAGGGTTTCAACCCAGCTTCAGTGCGGACCGAAACGCAAAGGCCTTCTACCCGCAGCACGGGAACCGGGGCCGCGACAGCCCCGGAGGTTGGCAAGGCTTCCGCAAGTGTCATTCAAAGACAACCCTTGGAAAGTAGAAGCTGACGACCCAGTTCGGCATGTCCACGACCTCGGATATCCGCAGATCGCCGCAGACAGAGCAGAGCATGTAGGCGTCGACCGCCGAGATGCCCTGTTGCGCCTGAAGAAGGCCGATCATCCCCGAGACCGCATCTTTGGCCGCTGTCATCAGGTCTGGCCCGATGCCGGTCGTCGCTTCATAGCCTTTGGCGTCCAAATGCCGGGTGACCGGGCCGGGAGTTGTGAAGCGTGGCGTCTTCAGCGGCTGGTTCTTCACCAGATCCAGCGTCAGGACCACGTTCATCGGGGACTCAATGGCCGTCCCGCACACCTCGCCATCGCCTTGTGCGGCATGGGTGTCACCCACGCTGAACAGCGCCCCTTCCACCTCCACCGGCAAGTAAAGGGTGACACCCGAGGTCAGGTCCCGGATGTCGAGATTCCCGCCGACCCTGCGCGGTGGGACGACGGAATGGTGGCCCGCCTCTGCGGGAGCGTTGCCGATCGTACCGGAGAAGGGTTTCAGCGGCACGCGGGCGGATTTGCCCCAAAGGGCAGGCTCCATGCTGGTGGGATCATAGCTCCACAGGCATAGGGCCGGATCGGTGAACTGGTCGGCGAGCAGCCCAAAGCCGGGAATGTTCGCCGTCCAGCCAAAGCCCTTGCCGTCGAACACCTTGGGCGCAAACCCCTCTAGCGTCACCTTCAGCACGTCGCCCGGCATCGCACCATCGACAAAGATCGGCCCGGACACTGGGTTGATCTTGCCGAAGTCGAGGTCAACCACGCTTTGCAGCGTCGACGACGGGCCAAGCTGGCCCGCCGAGGAATCGTGACAGTGGAACTCGATGGTCGAGCCGGGGGCGACGCGCAGCGCCGGGGGCAGGGAATTGTCCCACCCGAAATGGTGCTGCGCGCCGTGGATCGTATAGTCGCAGGCCTTGCACAT
>JBKJVF010000113.1:0-7540 GCA_046589965.1 Paracoccaceae bacterium | reverse complement strand
CTTTTGCGCGTTCACGCTGAAATGCTCATGCCAGAACCCGACCATCACCTCGTGCACCTGGGATGGCGCGTGGACCGCCTGGATTAGTGTGGCGGCCATCACCTCATCCGCCGGGCGGGCGCGTTCGGCGTAAGACATCCCGATCGACCAATCCACCAGTCGGACCAGATCGGCAGGGTTCGCCGTCAACGACGTCAGACCCCGCAATTCGTCTAACGCGGGCCAGCTGTGCCCTTCCTGATCGCTTTCGGCCTCATAACTGATCTGAAGCCGCGTCTCCGTCAGACGCCGGGTGATGTCGGGCGCTTTGCTCGCCATCGCCAACTGCGCCTCGAACCAGGGCAATCTGCCCATCGCGGCAATCTCGGCACGTGTTGCGGGCGTCGCGCCATAGGTCATCCGGTTCAACCAGACCTCGTCCAGGACGGCCTCGGGCACAGTTGTTGCATAGGCCGCCCGTGGCAGCGCCAGCGCGCCGAGACCCGCCAGCAATCGGGTATGAAAATCGCGCCGCGTCAGCATGATCGCCCTCGTTGCCTGTGCCGTGATGTCATGATGATAGCGGCATCCCGGGAAACTTGTCTTGCGACATGCTGCGCGCGGCGAAATGCTGCCGGTCAATCGCCCTGGCGCACGCGCCCGCCGTGATCCGGCGAAGGCTTGCCCAAACGAACCCGGCGTGCCTCTGCAGGAGGATCGTCACAGCCGACGCCGATGATGTCCAAGATGTGGTCGCCTTGGGCAAAGCCATGGCCAATGCGCACGACGGCACCCTCGCCCGGGCGCAGCGATCTGCTGAACCCAAGCCGCGCGCCGCCGTCCGTCACAACATAACGCACGGATCGGCATCCACCATCGGGGGCCGTCAACCACAGGCCATATCCGTGCGACTCGGCAATCGCGGCAAGGACATAAGGGTGGGAAGTCTTGCCGGATGTGTCGGTGAAACCCGGTGACATGGAGGCAAGGGCGCCAAGTGCACCCCAAAACAGGGAACGCAACATGATAAACCTCTGAAATATGCAATCAAAATAGTTCGTTCAATGAACTGATCATCGCATGGAACGTCCGGATAATCCAGTCTTGTCCTGGATCCTCGCGGCTGATGCCCCATTCCCTTGACCGGACACGGCTTTTGCTTTATCGCGCCCCATGACCATTCCGGTCACCACGCCGGGGCGCCCGGAAATAGCGTCCCATTGCGGCCCGATGCCGCAACCTGATAGGACGCTTATGACAAAATTCGAAGACTTGGCGCTGGACCCGCGCGTGCTCAAGGCCGTGGCGGAAGCTGGCTATACCACCCCAACCCCCATCCAGGAACAAGCCATCCCGCATGCGTTGCAGGGTCGCGACGTGCTGGGGATCGCCCAGACGGGCACCGGCAAGACCGCCAGCTTCGTGCTGCCGATGATTACGCTTTTGGGTCAAGGGCGTGCCAAGGCGCGCATGCCCCGGTCGCTGGTGCTGGCGCCCACACGCGAACTGGCAGCGCAAGTGGCCGAAAACTTCGAGACCTATGCCAAATACACCAAGCTGACAAAGGCCCTGCTGATCGGCGGCGTCAGCTTTGGCGAACAGGACAAGCTGATCGACCGGGGCGTCGATGTGCTGATCGCAACGCCTGGCCGCCTCCTGGATCATCACGAACGCGGCAAGCTGTTGCTGAACGGCGTGCAAATCATGGTGGTGGATGAGGCCGACCGGATGCTCGACATGGGGTTCATCCCCGATATCGAGCGCATCTTCGCGCTGACACCCTTCACCCGCCAGACGTTCTTTTACTCCGCCACCATGGCGCCCGAAATCGAGCGGATCACCAACACCTTCCTATCGAGCGCGGTCAAGATCGAGGTTGCGCGTCAGGCCACGGCGTCGACCACGATCACGCAAGGGCTGGTCAGTTTTACCCCTGCCCGCAAAGATCGCAGTTTCGCCGACAAGCGTGCCGTGTTGCGCGCGCTGATCAAGGCCGAGGGCGAGGCCTGCACCAACGCCATCATCTTTTGCAACCGCAAGATGGATGTGGACGTGGTGGCCAAGTCGCTCAAGGCGCACGGCTTTAATGCGGCCCCGATCCATGGTGATCTGGACCAGAGCCAGCGCACGCGCACGCTTGAATCCTTCCGTGATGGCACGTTGCACCTGTTGGTCGCATCTGACGTCGCAGCACGGGGTCTTGATATCCCGGCGGTCAGCCATGTCTTCAATTTTGACGTCCCAAGCCACCCCGAGGATTACGTCCACCGCATTGGCCGCACGGGTCGTGCGGGTCGCGCCGGCAAGGCGATGACCATCGCGGTGCCGAATGACGCCAAATACCTTGCCGCGATCAGTTCGCTGGTGAAGATGGAAATTCCCGCGATGCCGCTGCCTGAGGGCATCGATTTCGAGGACGGCCCCGCCGACCGCGCGCCGCGTGCCGCCGCAGGTCGAGGCGAGCGGCCCGAACGCGGTCGCAAGGGACCAGAGCGCAGCCGCGAGCCGCGCGCGCCCCGGTCGCAAACACCTGTTGAGGTTCCCGTCGCTGTCACCCCGGAGCCCGAGGTCGTCGCAGCCCCCGCGCCGGCAGCGGAACCACGCCGCTATGAACGCAGCGAACGTCCGGTCGAACCGCGCGAACCACGTGAGCGCCGCCCCGATGACCGTCGCGACCGTCGCGACGATCGCGGCCCAAGCGTTGTTGGCATGGGCGACCATGTGCCGGACTTCATCTTGCGCAGCTTTCAGATCGCGTCAGAAACCACTGATGAGGCTGAAGAAAAATCCACCGGCACCGAAGGCTGAGCAAATCCTGCTCGACTGAGGCGGCTGGAGGGTATCGCACCCTCCAGACCTCCCGCGGGATATTTGGTCAAAGGTGAAAATCAGACCAGCCGCGCCGGGAACCCTTCGGCGCGCAAGTCCGTGCCCAGCAGATCCTCCAAGAGCTTGGCGATCATCGGCGACTGCGCCTCGCCGCCATAGGCTGCCTTGGCCGCAATGTAGGTCTGGTTCGTCATCGAGGCGAGATCCAGCGGCACGCCGAACTCGCGCCCGAATCCAAGTGCAAATCCAAGGTCTTTCAGGGCGAGATCAATGTTGAACGCGATGTCGTAAGACCCGTTGAGAATCAGCGCGCCCTCTGTCTCATGCACGAAGGAATTGCCCGACGATGCCGCGATGGCATGCCAGGCCTGCGCGAGATCAAGGCCACCGCGTTTGGCCAGCATCAGCGCCTCCGACGTCGCCTTCAGGTGGATGAAGGCCAGCATGTTGGTGATGACCTTGATGATGCAGGATGACCCGAGCGGCCCCATGTGAAAGATCTTGTCGCCCATCGCCTGCATTGCGGCGTGGTGCAGATCAAAAAGGTCCTTGTCGCCCCCCGCCAGCATCGTGATCTTGCCCTGATAAGCCAGATGCACACCGCCAGTCACGGGCAGCTCCATCATCCGCACCCCTGCCTCTGACGCGACGCCCGCCAGCTTCAGCACCTCGTCTCGCCCGAGGGTGGACATCTCGACCCAGCTTGCCCCCGGCTTCATATGCGGCAGGATGTTTCCCAGCACCCGTTCGGATACCGCCGGTGATGGCAGGCAGGTGATGACGTGATCGGCGGCTGCGGCCAGATCTTCGGCGCTGGTCGCAAGGGTCGCACCCTGCGCCACCAGTGGCTCTGCAAGGGTCGGGTTCAGGTCATAGACTGTGACCTGAAACCCGGCCTTCAGCAGGCAGCCCGCGCAAGCAGCCCCGAGGTTGCCAAGGCCGATATATCCGTAATGCATGTTGTCCCCGTGTGGTGGGGGCGGGTTTGGTCCCGCCCCGATGGTTCACGCGCCGTAGCCGACGATGCCCTTGACCTCGCAGAAGTCATGGATGCCCCAGTCGGCATACTCGCGCCCGTTGCCGGACTGTTTGTAGCCGCCAAACGGGGCGGAGGTATCCCAGTCGGGGTAGTTCAGGTTCACCGTGCCCGCCCGCAAGCGGCGCGCCACGGGCTTGGCATCTTCGGCCGGGCCCGCGATATAGGCGGCAAGGCCATAGATCGTGTCATTGGCCTGCTGAATTGCGTCCTCGATGCTGTCATAGGGCTGGATCGCCAAGACCGGCCCAAAGATTTCCTCGCGCGAGATTGTCATCGAGTTGACCACATCGCCAAAGACCGTGGGCCGGGTAAACCAGCCCCGGTTGACACCGACGGGGCGGCCTGTGCCGCCGGTGACGAGCGTGGCGCCTTCGTCGATGCCAGCCTGGATCAGGCGTTGGACCTTGTCGAATTGCATTTTCGACACCAGCGGCCCCATCCCCGTTGCCTCGTCAAGCGGATCGCCGATGACGATCGCCTCGGCGGCTTCCTTGGCGGCTGCCAAGGCTTCGGCCTGACGCGCGCGGGGTACCAGCATCCGGGTCGGCGCGTCGCAGGATTGACCGGTATTGCCCATCACGGCCCCCACGCCCGCGGCCACAGCTTCGGCAATATTGGCGCCGGGCAGGATGATGTTGGGGCTCTTGCCGCCCATTTCCTGGGCCACACGCTTGGCGGTCGGGGCAGCGGCGGCGGCGATCTGGGTGCCTGCGCGGGTTGAGCCGGTAAAGCTGACCATGTCGACCTCGGGATGCACCGACATCCGCACGCCGACCTCGGGTCCGGCCCCGTTCACCAGGTTGAAGACGCCCGCAGGCACGCCCGCATCGTGGCAGACCTGCGCGAATAGCGTGCCGGAAAGGGGTGCGATTTCCGAAGGTTTCAGCACCATCGTGCAACCCGCGATCAGCGCCGGGGCGACCTTGCAGGCGATCTGATTCATCGGCCAGTTCCACGGCGTGATCAGCGCGCAGACCCCGATGCCTTCATAGATGATCCGCGTGGTGCCGCGATTGTATTCCCAGACCATTTCTTCGGCGGCCTTGATCGTGGCCTCCATATGGACCTGCCCCGCCCAGGCTTGCGAGCCGCGAGCGAATGCGATGGGGGCGCCCATTTCGGTCGACATGACTTGGGCAAAGTCCTCGATGCGGTCGTTGTAGACCGCGAGGATGCGTTTGACCAAGGCGATGCGGTCCTTGACCGGCGTCACGGTCCAGCTGTCAAATGCGGCTCTTGCCGCCATGATCGCGCGGTCCGCATCCGCCGCCGACCCCAGTGCCACTTCGCAGACGATCTCCTCGGTGGCGGGGTTTTCGACGCCCTTACGGGTCGTGGAGATCGGGTCTACCCACTGACCATTAATGTAGAATTTCAGCATGTTGGCGGGAATCATTCGGACCTCACTTGAAGTACATGTTGTATTTGGCGCGGATGGCAGCGTCGATTTCGGGATCGATGCGGCTGCCCGCCTTGGCCAGAATACTATTCTTGCGCGCGATGGCTGCGTCAAGGAGCAGTGGTTTGCCCGCCTCGTTCCATTCCTTGGGGCTCATCCGATTGCCCACCTTCGGGTAGATGTATTCGGTCTGCATCAGCTTCAGCGTCTGGTCCGACCCTAGGTAATGCCCCGGCCCGCCCAGACAGACCTCTTTCATCGCCTCGATGGAGGTGCTGTCCGGCGTCACGTCAATGCCGCGCACCAACCGCATCGTCTGGCCCAGAAGGTCGTCGCCAAGCACCAGCGATTCCATACAGAACCCGAGCAGGGATGCATGCATCCCCACCGCCTCGTAGCACATGTTCAGGCCCGCAAGGCCCGCCAGCGCGTTGGTGATCCCTTGCTCCCATCCCGCCTGCATATCGGGCAGCTTGCTGTCGGAAATTCCGCTCGCCGCCCCGCCGGGCAAGTCGTAAAAGCGGTGCATTTGGGCGCAACCGGCGGTCAGCAGTGCCTGTTCGGCGCTGCCGCCCGACATCGCCCCGGTGCGCAGGTCCGACACGAACGGCCATGTGCCAAAGATGCAAGGCGCGCCCTTCTTGATCGCGTTGGCATACACGACCCCCGCGAGGCATTCCGCCACCGCCTGCACGATGGTCAGCGCGATCGGTGCGGGCGCTGTCGCCCCCGCCTGCCCCGCGCTCAGCAGCAGCATGGGCATGCCGCGCCGGATGCAATCCTCCATCGTGATGCAGGATTCTTCGGCGAACTTCATCGGGGGCACGACAAAGCAGTTGGAATTGCTGACGAAAGGACGCTCCAGCCATTTCTCTTCGCCACCTGCGACCATGTGGATCAGATCAAAGCAGTCGGCGACGTGCGACGGGTCGCTGAAACTCGTGCCCACATGCTTCACGGTCCCCGACAGGCTGCCGTACAGCGTGTTCAGGTCCATCTCGCGGTTGTCCATCACGTCGCGGCAGACCATTGTCCGCTGATAGAAATGGATGTTGTCGAGGTTGTCGACGAGCCGCGCCGCATCGTACAGGTCCTGGGCGGTCGACTCGCGGTAATCGAGCGTGATCGGATCAACGATATGCACCGCCGCACCCGCCGTGCCGTAGTGCACGTTCGACCCGGTCAGGTGCAGATCGTAGCGGGGATCGCGTGCATGCAAGGTGATGTTGCGCGCCGCCACCGCCAGCATGTCCTCCACCAGCGCACGCGGAAACCGCAGCCGCCCGTCATCACCCTGTATGGCTCCGGCCGCCGTCATGATCTCCACACCCGATGGCGGGGCCTGGCTCAGGCCGATCACTTCCAGTGCCTGCAGGGCACTTTCATGTATCTGGGCAATGCCTTCTTCGGTCAGGGGCTTGTAACGCCCGCCCGGCATGCCGGGGCGCACGGGCCGCACGTCATCGGCAAGAGGGGCCGCACGCATTGCAACACGCGCCTCGCGCCCACCAGACCGCCGCGACCGCACGGGTTCGCAGACCTCGCCAATATCGCTCATCTTGTGCCTGCTTTCATCTGTGCAAAATTGTCCATGATCATGCGCCAGCGCCTTTGATCAAATGCGCATCGATCTCATCCTTTGACGCTGCGGCCAATGGCTTCGGCATCACTAGGCAATCGGCGCGGTGCCTATCCTGGAATGCCTGATGAAGGGCGGTCATGCCCGCACTCGCTCCGATGTCGGGTCATACATCGGCACTAGGCTCGCCATCGCCTTGTGGCGCACCCCGGCCACTTCGATTTCATAGGATGCGCCAAGGAGATCGGCTTCGCTTTGCCCCTTGCAGGCCACATAACCCATGCCCACCGCCCCACCAAGGAAATGGCCGTAGTTGCCAGACGTCACCGGTCCGACAATCTGACCATCGCGCACCAGTGCCTCGTTGTGAAACAACAGCGGCTCCGGATCGGTCAGGCGAAACTGTAGCATCTGGCGATCCAGCCCCGCCTCGCGCTTGCGCATCACCGCATCGCGTCCGATGAATTCAGGCTTCTTGCGGCTGACGCTGAACCCAAGCCCCGCCTCCAGCACATGATCCTCGTCGGTGATATCATGACCCCAGTGGCGATAGGCCTTTTCGATCCGGCAGCTGTCCAGCGTGTGCAGGCCGCACAGTTTTAACCCCAGGGTGCTGCCCGCCTCTTCCAGCGCCTCGAACACATGCGCGGTCTGCTCAGAGGTCGCATAAATCTCCCAGCCCAGCTCACCCACATAGGTCACGCGGTGCGCGCGG
>JBKJVF010000213.1:0-16073 GCA_046589965.1 Paracoccaceae bacterium | reverse complement strand
GGCATCAGGCACACCGCTTCCCCAAGGCAACCGCCTGCTGTCAAAACTGCAAGGCGCGCTGGCCAGTCAGGCGTGGATCTGGCGGCGCTAGTCTTTGCAGGCCAAAAGCGAGGGGATGCGCGCGACCTTCCCCGCCGCCCGTGCGCCCGCCATGGTCGCGACCTTCGCCTGCGTCCAGTCGGCCGAGGCAAGCACCAGTTCATCCCCCTGCCCGCAATTGCGCACGCCACCGGTGATAAAATCGTCGCCGATGCGGTGATTGGTCAGCTCCGCCACACGACCGACTTCGCGCAGCCGATCCCGTTCAAGCCGCACGAATACCAGCTCCTTGGCCAGATGCGGGCGGTCGACATAGGCGATCTCGATCCGGCCATCGCCATCAAAATCGCCCACACCCGCCGGGGCAAGCCAGCGATGGCGCTGACCGAAAAAGGGGGTGGCGATGCGGCGACCACTGGCATCATAGACCGCCAGCGCTGCACCACGTTGCAGGTCTGTTTCCACCACGACCACTTCGGCCAGACCGTCCCCCGTCACATCCACGACGCGCGCCTCGACATCCTCAAAGACACGGTCCTCGGGCAGACGGATCACCAGCGATTGCAACCGACGGTCGGCGCAAGGCGGGCAGGTATCAATCGTCAGACGAAGGCCGCCCCATTCCAACGCGTCGCCAAGGACAGCGTGATCATAGCGGCTGGTGGAGGCGAAAAGCTCCGCCGCAACAACGGCGGGCTGGGGCAAGGGCGTCTTGGCAAGGCTGGGTCCGACGCCAGCCATCACGACCAGCGCCAGCGCCCACCGCATCAGATCTGCTTTTCGGGCATCTGCACGCGCAAGCCGTCCAGCGCAGCCGAAACCTTGAGCTGGCAGGTCAGCCGCGACCGCACGGGATCAGGCGCCCAGGCAAAATCCAGCATGTCTTCTTCCATCGCTTCCTTCTTGGGCAATTTGTCCACCCAAGCCGCATCGACATAGACATGACAGGTCGAACAGGCGCAGGCCCCGCCGCAATCGGCCTCGATCCCGCGGATGCCGTTGTCGCGCGCGCCTTCCATGACGGTCAGCCCATTGGCCACCTCGATCACATGTTCTTTGCCGCCAAATTCCACGTAAGTGATCTTTGCCATTCGTCCCGGATCCTGATTTGTCGCTACTTTCGACGGACATAAGTGAAGATCCGCCGATTTGCCAGAGGCCGCGAGAAAGGTGCCAAGCTTGTGTAGCTGCGGGGCCCATCGGCCAAAAGGTGCCGCTATCGGGCCACACCGACCCTTGCCATTCGGCCCTCCCACCCTTTCGCGACGCGGCATTTCCCGGTAAGGTTGCGAAAAATACCGCTTCGGCATGAACGGGCGGCGATAAAAGGCAGAGCATGACACGTCACTTGTTATCCGGCCGGGGCCTCGCGCTGGCGCTGATCTTGGGCGCATGCGGGCAAACCGTCCCAGATGAACCCGCAACCCGTGCCGACTTTTCGGCTGATCTTGTGCGCCGCGCCAGCGACGCGCCCCCCGGCGGTCCGTCGGATGCCTGCTGGGCCAATGACGAGTTGCCCGCCGTCATCGAAACCGTCACCGAACAGGTGCTGGTGACGCCAGAGGTCCGCGCCGCAGACGGCACCATCACCCAGGCCGCGATCTTCACCACCAGGATCGACCAGCACATGGTCCAGGAGCGTGAGGTCGTGTGGTTCCAGACACCCTGCGCGGGGCAAATGGATGACGCATTTCTGGCCAGCCTTCAGCGCGCCCTGAAGGCACGCGGCTATTATCTGCACGAAGTGACGGGTGAGGTTGATGCCGCGACGCGCAACGCGATCCGCAGGTTTCAATCGTCGCGGGGGCTGGACAGCGAAACCCTGTCGCTGGCCGGCGCGCGCGATCTGGGCTTGATCGAAGTTCGGCGCGACCAGCTGTAGCGCACCCATGAAAAAGGGGGGCCAAGGCCCCCCTTTCGCCGGATCGGACAATCCGTCCTATTCTTCGTCGACCGACAGCGCCACGAACCGCGGGTCACCGGCACGCCGGACCAGCAGCAGCAGCGACTTGCGACCAGCGTCACGTGCCTCGGTCACCCGGTCTTCCAGGTCCTTGATCGTCAAAACCTGGCGCTGCCCGGCCTCGGTGATCAGGTCGCCGTCGCGCAGGCCCTTGCTGTAGGCCTCCGATGCCGGGTCGACGCCCATCACGATCAGACCTTCGCTGCCAACCGGCAGGCCCAGCGTCCCGATGATCTCCTCGTTGAGCACGCTCAGCGTCAGTCCAAGGATCTCGCCGGTCGCGGGATCTTTCGGTGCTTCGGCCACGGCGGGCGTCGGCTCGGCTTCGGCTTCTTCGCGGCGGCCAAGCGTCACTTGCAGGGTTTCGGCCTTGCCATCGCGCATGATGTCCACCGGAACCGCCTTGCCCACCGGGGCGTCAGCCACGTTCCGGGTCAGATCGCGCACATCGTCAACCGCAACACCATCAAAGCTCAGGATCACGTCGCCCGCCAACAGACCGCTGTCCTTGGCCGGACCATCCGGCACATCGGTGATCAGCGCCCCCTTGGCATCGGTCAGCCCCATCGCTTCGGCCACGTCGGGCGTGACATCCTGGATGCGCACGCCCAGCCAGCCACGGCGGGTTTCGCCGAATTCCTTCAGCTGTGCGACGGTCTTGGACACGACATTCGACGCCATCGAAAACCCGATGCCGATCGAGCCGCCATTGGGCGACAGGATGGCGGTGTTTACGCCGATGACCTGACCATCCATGTTGAACAATGGCCCGCCAGAGTTGCCGCGGTTAATGGCCGCGTCGGTCTGGATGTAGTCGTCATACGTCCCGCTCAGTTCACGGTTACGGGCCGAGACGATCCCGGCACTGACCGAAAAGCCCTGACCAAGCGGGTTGCCCATTGCCACGACCCAGTCGCCGACACGCATCGCATTGCTGTCACCGAACGACACGAACGGCAGGGGGGCATCACTTTCCACCTTCAGCAGCGCAATGTCGGTCTTGGGGTCTGTGCCGACAAGTTTGGCATCCAGCCGTTTGCCGGAATAAAACTCGATCTCGATCTCGTCGGCACCCTCGATGACGTGGTTGTTGGTCACGATGAAGCCATCGGCGGAAATCACAAAACCCGATCCCAGTGCCTCGGACCGCCGGGGGCTGTTGTCCTGAGGCGCCTGACCGTTACGGTCCATGAAATCCTTGAAGAAATCCTCAAAGGGCGAACCTGGCGGCACGCCGGGCATGCCTTCAGTCGGCCCCGCCACCATGGCGGAGGTCGTGATGTTGACGACCGAAGGGCTGATCTGTTCAGCCAGATCGGCAAAGCTTTCCGGTGCGCCATTGGGCGCGACTTGTGAAAAAGCGCCGTTCGCGTGGCCAAGCGCCAGACCGACACCCAGTGTCAGCGCCAGAAACACGCGCGGAACCGGACGCTGCATCGGCGGTGCCGCAAGACGGGCCCCGCGAGCTTTATCGGAAACCTGCATAAGCACTCCAAACTCCTTTGTCTGTTGACCGACCCATTCGCGCGATACGTGCCCGCCGACGTCAGTCTGAACTTCCATCATGAGATAGGCGCAAGAAACCGCAATGCAAAACCTCATTACGAATTCTCAATGCCTTGTGATCGGGGACGTGATCGAGCACGCATGGGCAACAAGTCACGGCCATTATCCGCCCAAGGCACGCGCCAGCCACACCATCGCCGCGCCCAGCGCCACGCCAACCAGCCCGATCATCCGTTTTTGGTCCCGGTCAAGCCGCGCCAGCATCTTGAGAACGTCGTCGATACGCAAAGGGGCCAGTGCAAGCACCAGCCCCTCGACAATCAGCACCAGGCCAATGGCCCAGAAAATCACGCTCATGGCGCGGCAGCGGGCGTTTCTTTCACCGGTGCCGTGTCGGAGCGCAGATATTCAAAGAACAGGCTGTCGGGCTGCATCACGATCGACGAATTGCCCGTCTGCATCGCGCGTTCATAGGCCGTCATCGACCGCGTGAAGGCAAAGAATTCCGGATCCGCGCCAAAAGCTTCGGCGAAAATGCTGTTCCGTTCGGCATCCGCCTCACCGCGCACCACCTCGGCCTGCCGGCGCGCGTCCGATGTCAGTTCGACCACCGTCCGGTCAGCCGATGCGCGCACCCGCTGTGCTGCTTCGCCACCGCGTGCGATCTCGTCCGCCGCCTCGCGTTCACGTTCGGCCCGCATCCGGGCAAAAGTGGCCGCAAGGTTCTGTTCCGGCAGGTCGGTCCGGGTCAGTCGCACGTCGATCACGTCGATGCCCAGCGCCAGCGCCTGCCTGCGGGCATTGTCGCGGATCTGGTTCATCAGCGCGGTCCGATCTTCGGACAGAACCCTTGCCGAGTTTACCGAACCAAGGACTTCCTGGATGGCGGGGTTCACGATCCCCTCAAGCCGGCGCAATGCGGTTTCTTCGCCGCCAACACCCACAGCCTCACGGAACGCGACCAGATCGACGATCCGCCAGCGGGCGAATGCATCGACCACCAGGCGCCGGTCATCCAGCATGGTCACTTCGACCGGGGTGGTCGGCAGGCCAAGGATGCGGTCTTCGTAATAGACCACCTCCTGGACGAAGGGCAGCTTGAAGCCGAGGCCCGGATCAGTCTTGACCTGCTGAACAGCACCGAACTGCAGCACCAGCGCGCGGCTGCGTTCGTCCACGATGAAGATGGAGGACAGGACGGTGGCAATCAAGACGATCAGCACCGGTATGACATAGATCGCGCGCATCAGTTGTTTCCTCCGGTCGTGGTGGCAGCACCAGCGCCTTGCGGCGTGGTCATCCGGTTCAGTTCATTCAGCGGCAGGAAGGGCACGACGCCTTGCCCAGCCTCGCCACCCGACACGCCGTCAAGGATCACCTTGTTCATGCCGCCCAGGACCTTTTCCATGGTTTCCATGTAAAGGCGGCGCCGTGTAACTTCGGGTGCCTTCACATATTCTTCGTAGACCGAGGTAAAGCGGCTCGCCTCACCCGAGGCAGAGTTGACGGCCTGCGCGCGGTAGGCCTCGGCAGCCTCCAAAAGACTTGCAGCCTCGCCCCGCGCACCCGCGGTCACGCGGTTGGCATAGGCATCGGCCTCTTTTTCAAGCCGGTCGCGTTCCTGCTGGGCGGCCTGCACTTCACGAAAGCTGTCGATGACCTCGCGCGGGGGCTGCGCCCGTTGCAGGTTCACCCGGATCACCGATATCCCGGCATTATAGCTGTCGAGCGTGGTCTGCACCGCCGTCTGCAGGTCGGCCGCGATGACACCCCGGTCCCGGTTCAGGATCGGCGACAGTTCTGACCGCGCGATGATGTCGCGCATCGCACTTTCCGCGACCGCACGGATCGTGCCTTCGGGGTCCTGCAGGTTGAAAAGGTAGCGCTCGGGATCGGCGATGTTCCAGACCACCTGGAACCCGATATCGACGATGTTCTGGTCGCGGGTGACCATCAGACCGCTGTCGGCCGCACTGTCGCCCGCGCCGATTTCGGTCATCCGCTCGCCCGTCACCTGAACTTTTTCATAACTGACCACGGGCCAGGGCGCAAAATTCAGGCCCGGACTGCCGACGCCCGAACTTTCGCCAAGGAAAAGCTCAACCGAACGCTCTTCAGGGCGCACGGTATAAAAGGACATGAAGCCCCAAAGTGCCACCGCAGCCAAAGCAGCCAATGCGATGCCTTGGCGTGAGAACATCGGACCGGTTGGGCCCCCCTCGCCACCACCGCCCGGGCCGCCGGTCCGCGACCGTCCACCCATCAGCACGCGAAGCTGCTCTTGCCCCTTGCGCATCAGTTCATCGATTTCGGGAATTTGCGGCCCTTCGCCAGGCCTGCGCGGCCCGCCCGGCCTGCGCGGCTCATTGCCCCGGCCATTATCGCCCGGACGTCCGCCCGTGCCGCGATCATCACCCTTGCCCCCGCCCCCCCAGGGACCGCCGTTATCCGACATAATCGACCTTTCTTACGTTCAGTTGTCCCTTTAACTGGATACTCGGGACAGAAAATCAAGCAATTGACGTTCAACTGCGGCGCATTGGCCGCCGCATTGTGACCAGTTCTTCTGACATCGTGGGATGAACCGCAACCGTACGATCAAAATCTTCTTTCGTTGCCCCCATCTTGACGGCAATCGCGGCCAGCTGGATCATCTCGCCCGCTTGGGGCCCGACAATGTGACAACCGAGCACGCGCCGCGTTGCCACCGACACGACCAGTTTCATCAAGACGCGGTCCGAACGGCCCGCAAACAGGCTTTGCATGGGGCGGAACGTGGCGGAATAGACCTCGATCTCTTCCTGCTCGCGCGCCGCTTCTTCGGTCAGACCGACAGCGCCCAGCTCCGGTTGGGTAAAGACCGCCGACGCGACCAGTTCGTGGTCGGCCTTGGTCGGCACCCCGCGAAAGACCGTGTCGGCAAAGGCATGCCCTTCGCGGATCGCAACCGGGGTCAGGTTGATGCGGCCCGTCACATCGCCGACGGCATAGATCGAGGGAACCACCGTCTGGCTGTAGTCATCGACCACGATCTGACCCGCGCGCCCGAACTGCACGCCCAAGGCGTCAAGCCCGATGCCCGCCGCATTGGGTTTGCGCCCTGTCGCATACAACACCTGGTCAAAGACATCGTCGGACCCGTCCGTTCCCACCGCCCTGATGCCGGCTTTGGTCTTTTCCAGACGCAGCACATCGGTGCCGCAACGGATGGTGATCCCGTTCGCCTGCATCGCGGTCGCGACATGCCCCCGCGCCTCGTCGTCAAAGCCGCGCAGGATCTGCGCACCCCGGTAGAACTGCGTGACCTCGACGCCCAGCCCATTCAGAATACAAGCAAATTCCGATGCGATATACCCGCCGCCGACGACCAGCGCGCGCTTGGGAAGCGTAGCGAGATGAAAGATTTCGTTTGAGGTGATGGCCAGATCACTGCCCTCAAGTTCCGGCACGAAGGGCCGGCCACCGGTGGCCACCAGAATGTGCTTGGCGCGCAGTCTTTCGCCGCTTGCCAGTCGCACGGTATGGGCATCCTCAACGATCGCCCGCGAGTCGTGGATGGTCACACCCGCACCGACCAGCGTCGCACGGTAGGCCGCCTCAAGCCGGTTCAACTCCGCCTCAAGCGCATGGCGAAAGCGCGGCCAGTCAAATCCTTGCACCGTCGCATCCCAGCCATAGGCCTGTGCATCGTGGATGATCTCCGCATAACCCGACGCAAAGACCATCAGCTTTTTCGGCACGCAACCACGAATGACACAGGTGCCGCCCATCCGGCTTTCCTCGGCCAGATGAACCTTTGCACCACCCTCCGCAGCCGCGATCCTTGCGGCGCGCACGCCGCCCGATCCGCCGCCGATCACAAACAGATCGCAATCGAACACCATGCCGTCAGTCCCCCAGATCGGCAAAAATGTTGGGAGTGGTATAAAGCTGCGCATCATCCAGACCGGCACGGCCAAGGTCGGCATGCCGCACGTCGACGCGCCCGTCAGGATGACCGATCACCAGCGTGTCACAGATATCGAGGAACAACCCGTTTTCCACCACGCCGGGGATCTGGTTCAGCGCCAGCGCCACCTGCCGGGGATTGCCGATCCACTTCAGGTGCAGGTCAACAATAAAATTGCGCTCGTCGGTGATCAGCGGCTGGTCACCTTTCATCCGCAAGACGCAGTCGCGGTTCATGACCTCCAGGTCCACCAGCAGTTCTTCGATCAGCGCCTTGGTCGTCTGCCAGCCAAAAGGCACGATTTCCACGGGCAGGGGAAACGCGCCGAGATGGGGCACCAGCTTGGCCGCGTCGGCGATCACGACCATACGGTCCGACGCCGTCGCCACGATCTTTTCCTGCAACAGGGCGGCCCCCCCGCCCTTGATCAGGTGCAGTTGCGGGTCGACCTCATCGGCGCCGTCGATGGTCATATCAAGCCATTTCGCATCGTCCAAAGCGACGACCGTGACACCTTCTTGCCGCGCCTGTTCCGCTGTCCGGGTCGAGGTTGCAACGCAGGTGACCTGCAGCCCCTCGTTGCGGATACGTTCGCCCAATGCTGCGACCATGAAGGCGGCAGTTGAACCGGTGCCAAGCCCCAGCTTCATGCCATCTTCGACAAATCCCGTCGCATGACGTGCGGCAGCCTGCTTGGCGATATCGGCGAGGGACAGGGGTGTCGGCATCCAATCATCTCCTCCGGTGCGGCACTTGGCCATCGCGGCCCCGCTTATATGCAGTTGCACAGGCATGTGCGAGGGGGTTTTGTGTCACTTGGGCCGCAGCACCTGTCGCGTTGCGCCAGGACGCCGCAGAATTTGCCCGCCTGGTCGTAAACCGGCACGGGTTTGGGATGCCCCGACGCTAGGGTCGGAAACTGGATGGAGGACAACCGGATGTATTTGCTGCACGAGACCCCGGACAGCTCCTCGCTGATCATTCGACTTTTGCTGGAGGAGGCAGGTCTGCCCTACCAGACGGCACGGGCAGTGCCAGATGCGCGCAGCGCCGACACGGGGGATTACCGCTCCATCAACCCGACAGGCCTCATCCCCGCGCTTGAAACCCCGCAAGGTGTCGTGTTCGAAACCGGCGCGATCCTTCTGTGGCTGTGTGATCGCCACGGCCTTGGTCCGGGCGAAGCGGCTCCGGGCCGGACGTCCTTGCTGAAATGGCTGTTCTTTGTGTCGAACACCCTGCATGCCGACCTTCGCCAGCTGTTCTATCCGCAGGACTACGTGCCCAAGGCGGCGATGGAGGCTCATCATGCCCTTCTCGCGGCCCGGCTGAAACGCCATTTCGCGCTGGTTGATGCCGCTGTGGCCGACGCGCCCGGGCTGTTCACGCCGGGCGGCGTGCTTGCGCCCTACATCGCGTGCCTGATGCGATGGTCGGTCCTTTATGCAAGCAGATCGCAACCTTGGTTCGTCCTGTCCGATTATCCTGCATTGGCCGACATGGCCCAAAGGCTGCAGGCGCGCCCCGCGACCCAGCGCCTCATCGCCGCCGAAGGGCTGGGCCCCGATGCGTTCACCGCACCGCGTCCCGCGACCCCACCCCAGGGGTCCGCGACATGACCTGCTTGCAACCCTCGCCTGCCGCCACCAAGGTTCATTCATGACCTACATCCTGCACACCTGGCCCGACAGCGCCGCCCTGATTGTCCGTCTCGTCCTCGAAGAACTCGGCGTGCCCTATACCGCCGTCACCATCGACCGGGCAGGCGGCGCACTTGACAGTCCGGCTTATCGCGCCCTGCAGCCATTGGGCAAAATCCCGGTGCTGGAAACACCCGATGGCGCGATCTTCGAGACAGCCGCGATCTTGCTTTATCTGTCTGAAAAGCATGGGCGACTTGCACCTGCCCCGAACAGCCCGGAACGGGCAGCGTTTCTGAAATGGTTCATCTTTGTCACCAACGAAGTGCATCCGACCACCATGCAGATCTTCCACCCCGAGCGTGTCGCCGGACCAGAGGCCGCTGCCGCCGTTACCCTGACCGCAACTGCCCGCCTGCGCGACGATTTGGTGCTGCTTGATCAGATGGTTGCGCGCGACCGACCCTCATGGCTCTCACCTGACGCGCCATCCGTCCTTGGCTACTTTCTCGCCACCCTGATGCGGTGGATCAGCACATTGGAACCTGGCCACCCCGCCCGCTGGCCGGCCCGTGATTTCCCCGCCCTTTTTGCGTTATTCGCCGCGCTCGAACAACGCCCCGCCGCCCTTGCTGCGGCCAAGACCGACAACCTTGGTCCAACACCCTTTACCGCCCCCACCTGAATCCGAAAGCCATTCCATGTTCCTTTCTGTCTTCGACATGTTCAAGATCGGCGTTGGGCCGTCATCCTCCCACACGATGGGGCCGATGGTGGCGGGGGGCATGTTCCTGGACCTGTTGCGCGCATCGCCGTTCCATCCCAGCGGCCTGTGCGCCAGCCTTCACGGCAGCCTCGCCTTTACCGGCGTCGGTCACGCGACTGACCGCGCAACCGTGCTTGGTCTCGCCGGTTTTCTGCCCGCCACCTATGACGCGGACAAGGCCGATGCGGCCCTCGCCCGGATACGGGACAGCAAACTGATCGAGGTCCCCGGCCTGCCGCCCCTGCAATTCGACCCCAGGACTGACCTGCAATTTGACTTTGGCCCCGCCCTGCCCGGCCATGCCAACGGCCTCATCCTGCGCGCCACGGATGCCCAAGGCGACGTGATTCTGTCCGAGACCTACTATTCCATCGGCGGGGGGTTCGTGCTGACCTCCGACGAGCTTGCCGCGACCACCGACAAGAAGGCCCGCCCCAAGGCAAACGTCCCCTTCCCCTTCGAGACCGCCGCCGAAATGCTGGCGATGGCGAAATCGTCGGGCAAGACCATCGCGCAGATGAAACGCGCCAATGAACTGACTCACAGGACCGCCGCCGAACTTGAAGCCGGGATGGAACGGATTTGGCAGGTCATGACCGATTGTATCGACCGTGGCATGCTTGGCACCGGCATCTTGCCAGGGGGCCTGAAGGTCCGCCGCCGCGCCCGTGGCATCCACGAGGCGCTGATGGCCGAACGCGGGCTGAACATGACCCCGCCGCACACGATCAACGACTGGATGTCGCTCTACGCGATGGCGGTGAACGAGGAAAACGCGGCAGGCGGACAGGTTGTCACCGCCCCCACCAACGGCGCGGCTGGCGTCGTGCCCGCCGTGATCCGCTATTGGCTTGACCACGTCCCCGGCGCCAGCCGCAGCCAGTTGGGCGATTTCCTACTGACGGCCGCCGCCATCGGCGGCCTGTGCAAGCACAACGCCTCCATCTCCGGCGCTGAATGCGGCTGTCAGGCCGAGGTGGGATCGGCCGCCGCAATGGCCGCCGCAGGCCTTGCCACAGTTTTGGGCGGCACGCCCGAACAGGTCGAAAACGCCGCCGAAATCGCGCTGGAGCATCACCTCGGCATGACCTGCGACCCGGTAAAGGGTCTGGTGCAGGTCCCGTGCATCGAACGCAACGGCCTTGGCGCCATCAAGGCCGTTTCTGCGGCCAGTCTGGCCATGCGCGGCGATGGCATCCACCTCGTCAGCCTTGACGCCTGTATCGAGACAATGCGCCAGACGGGACGCGACATGCACGAAAAATACAAGGAAACCTCGCTCGGCGGCCTCGCCGTCAACGTCCCGAACTGCTAGGCACAGGCGGATGACAGCAGCAATCGCCCCAGCAAATGTGATCGACCACACCTATCGCGGCGTCGGCCTGATGCTGGCCTTTTGCGTTCTGGCCCCACTGCTAGATGTCAGCGCCAAGCTTGCCACCGACACCATCCCGGTGGGTCAGATCACGACGACCCGCTTCGTGCTGCAATGCGCTTTGATGGTTCCGGTGGCAGTCTGGATGGGCCTTGGCTGGCAGCTTGATCGAAAAACCTTTGGTCTGATGTTCGTGCGCGCCCTGCTGCTGATCGCTTCGACCTTCACCTTTGTCGCGGCAGTGGAAGTCATGCCGATTGCCGACGCGCTGGCGATTGTCTTTGTCGAGCCCTTCATCTTGCTGGTTATGGGATACCTTTTGTTTGGTGACAGCATCGGCCCGCGCCGGATCGCCGCATCGGTGGTGGGATTCGGTGGTGCGCTTTTGGTCATCCAGCCGTCCTTGGACATCTACGGCTGGGTCGCGCTCTACCCGCTTGGCTGCGCGTTTTCCTTTGCCTTTTACATGCTGATCACGCGTGCGGCGTCACCGCTGATGCATCCGGTGATGATGCAGGTGCACACCTCGTGGATCGGCAGCATCATTTGCCTGATCGCGATGGTGGCGTTCGACGGGTCAGGCAACACGGTTCTTGATCCGGTGATGCCGCAGGGCGTTGCCTGGATCTGGCTGTTAGGTGTGGGGTTCTGGGCAACGGTCAGCCATATGTGCATCACCTATGCGCTGAAATACGCACCCTCCGCGACCCTCGCACCTTTGCATTATACCGAACTCGTCTCGGCGGTGATCTACGGCTATCTGGTCTTTGGCGATTTTCCGAATGGCATCACCTGGATCGGCATCGCGATCATCACCGGGTCCGGCCTTTACATCATCTGGCGTGAACGCATGACGTCACGCGCGCTGCCGGGTCATTGACCCGAAAGCGCCGCAATCGCTGCATCCAGCCTTTGGCGCGGCAAGATGACCAGCATTCCGGGTCTATCGAACTCCAGCTCCACCCGCCGTGCAACCACCTGATTTGACGTGCCGATCATCCCATCGGGCGCAAAGGTGATGCCATCAATGGGCCAGCGCAGGCCCGTGCCGCGCCCCGTGACCTGCGCCATCGGGAACAAAGACAGGCGGTCCCCTGTTCGCATGGTCAGACCAATCCTGGGGGGCGCATGAAAGACGATATCCGCAGCCCCGATGACGATGCAGGCTTGTCGCGCATGCGCCACCAATGCCGTCAGAACCGCCAAGCCGTGGTCCAGCCGCGCACCTTGAAACCCGACCGCCAGCACCAAAGGCGCGCGCACCGACCGCAGCGCCTTGTCGAAATCGGTGGTGTCCTGTTCAGCCATTTCGTGCAGGATTTTCGCAGGCAAGGCCGCCCGGACATCCGGCCTGACGGAATCCATGTCGCCAATCACCGCCTCGGGCACCAGCCCCCAATCCACCAGCCGGTTCGCGCCACCATCAACCGCCACCAGTCGCGGGGCACGGGCCATGGCCACCGTCAGATCACGGCGCGGCAAGGTGCCGCCACCCACCAGAGTGATCGCGCTTGAAGATTCGACAATCACCTGATTCCTGCCGATACTGTTGTCAATTGTGGCGTTGATCTCAACTCAAGAACACAAACAATCCATCAAATCACCCTTCTCTGTCCATGGAATAGGGCAACACTGCTGGCACTGGAACGTGGTGCGAACTGCAAAGGGGCGGCCGTCTGATGACCGAGGCGAATAAGATACTTACCGTCTCCTATGGCACTTTCAGCTGTACGCTGGAAGGCTTTGACGATCCCTTCACGACGATGAAGGCGATCGCGGAGTATTTCCGCGACCTTGCGGCTGATGACCGGTATTTCGGGGCGGAACCCCCGACGCCCGACGCGGCCATGTTGCACCGGATCGCCGAACGCGAAGTGCAGCGCCGGGTCGAGGCCAAGATCAGTGAAAACGGCGTCACCCTGCGCACTGGCGATGCCATGTCACCCATGCAGGCGCCCGCCGAACCCGCGCCGCAACCGCAGACCGTCACCCCGACGCTGGATGCCACCTCCGATACCGGGGCCGAGGAAAGCGTGGCCGCGCGGCTGCTCCGCCTGCGCCGCGCCACGTCTGATGCAGATATCGCCCCTGCCGCGACCGCAGTGACTGCTGCCGTTGTCTGGGCCGCGGATGAAGCCAGCGATCTTTACGAAGACGAGCATTTCGATGTGCGTCCATCCTATGACGAGGACGTAGAACCTGCATTCGAGGCCCTGACGGTCGATCTGTCGCCCGATTTTTCCGACACCGAGGTGTCTGCAGAACCCATCCAGACTGCCGCCGAGGTTTTGGCCGAGGCTGCCGCAACGGTGGCGCAAGATGACGTTCCCGCCGTCGAAGCCGTCGACGTGGCCGAGCTCTCTCCCCCTTCGCCTGCGCCGGAGGCTGATGTTGCAGACGTCCAGCCGCAGATGGTCAATGGCGCGCTGCAAGATGCCGACGATATCACGAACATCTTTGCCGACACCTTTGAACCCGTCGACGTGATAGACCACGTCGCGACCTCGCCCGCGCCGGAACCGACAGAGGTTGCGTCGCCGGTCATGGATGAAGCCCTGGCCGACGATATAGAGGCGCTGGATTTCGACGCCCCTGTCGCCCTTGATTCTGATGACGACGGTGACGTCGCGGACAGTGATGCCGAGGACGTCATCGAAGCTGCCGCCGAAATGGCGGAGGCTATCGAAATCGCAGAGCTGGCCGCCGAAGAAGATCTCGTCGAAGTCGTAGTGGCAGACGACATCGAAATCGCGGACCCTGCCGCCGATGAAGACGTCGTCGAAGTCGCAGCCGTAATGCTGGGCGAGGACACCGACGCGCTGGTTGCCGGATCTGAAACCGATCCCAACGCGGTCGCCGGGAAGACGAACGAATCGGACTTGCTGCAGCGCCTGATCCTTGGGCGCGAGGATTCGCCGCGCGTCGATCAGGGCGCCGACTTCACTGCCGATGCCGCCGAAGGCAGCTATCTTTCCGACATGATTGCGACGATGGCACAAGCCCCGCATCAGGCCGAGGCCGTCCTGTTGGAGGCAATTTACGACGACCCCGTCGAACCCGGTGCGGACGACCTTTACTTTGCGGACATCCTGCCCGAGGACGAACCGCCGGTGTCGCCCGATCTGGTCGAAGAACTGCGCTCCGTCGAAGCAAGCGACATCTACGACCTGCCCGAAATGATCGCGGAAGAAGTAGCCGAGGCTGCGGACGAAACGATGGACGAGCCCGACGCCCCTGCCTTCCGGGACGATCTGGACGATGTTGCCGACCATAGCGTTGCCGCTTCGGCCGAAGACATTGCGCCCGCCAAAGCAGACATGTCTGAAACCCGCGATGACGCGCCGACCATGTCAGACGATGAAGACCTGGATCCCGACGATCTTGGCGACGACGCCAATGCGGGCCTCTTGTCCAAGGCTCAACTGGCGCGGGCACGGGTGATCAAGGTCCGCCGTCCGGGCACCACCGAACGCCCGACGATGCTGGGTGACGCCGGTCCGATGCCGCTGCGCAGTGCTCATGCAGCGATGAACCTCTCTGACGCCGCCGAGGCGGAATTGGCGGCCGAGCTTGCCGCTGCCGACGGCGATCCCGATGCGCTCGATGGCGACAAGGATGCCGACGTTGCCCGCCTGATGCGGCAGGCCGATACCGAAATGGCCGGTCCCGAAAGCCGTCGCCGCCTGTCGGCCATTGCGCACCTGAAGGCCGCTGTCGCCGCGACCATTGCCGACCGCAGGGTCAGCCGCGGCAAAGCCACGGCGCCCGAAGAAGAACGTATCGACCCCTACCGCGATGATCTGGCCCGCGCAGTCCGCCCGTCGCAAACCAGCGACATCCCGGCACCTGGCATGACCAGCGACCGTCCGGGACCGCTCGTGCTGGTTTCCGAACAGCGCATCGACCGCCCGAAAGTGGCCTCGACCGCGCCCATTTCGGCAGTGGCCTCGACCCCCGCGCCTGCCCCGATCCCAACTCCGTCCGCGCCCGTGATGCCGGTGCGTCCGCGCCGCATCGGGGCCGGGTCCGGTGCAGCAGCCATCGCCGAGCCGCTGGTGGACGCCGTTGCCGTGATCGAGCCTGAGGTCGAAGACGACGACAATTTCGACGATGCCGCGATCTTTGCCGATCCGCGTTCGTTTTCGGAATTTGCCGAACGCTTGGGTGCCGAAGACCTGCCGAGCCTGCTGCAAGCCGCAGCCGCCTATGCGATGGAAGTCGAGGATATGCCCTCGTTCAGTCGCCCGCAGCTTTTGCGCCAGATCGAGGCCCATGGCGAACCGGGCGATTTCCAACGCGAGGATGTGCTGCGCAGCTTTGGCCAACTGCTGCGGACCGGCGATTTCATCAAGAAACGCCGCGGCCAATACGCCCTGCAGGATGGCGCGTTGATCCTGGCCGACGCCCGCAAGATTGCGGCCCAGGCGTAACTGCCCGCCAATTCAATACGTCGGGGCGATGGGATCAGGTCCCGTCGCCCTTTCCATTTTCAGGCACAGACGCCGCAGGATCGACCTGCCCGATCCCCCGGAATACAGCCTTGAAAGGCATCGCCCACAGGACACCCAAGCCCACATAGATCACAAGCTCCAGCCAGAACGGCGGGCGATCAAACAAGCCCACCACCGTGACCGCCGCCACAATATAGGCCGGCACGCCAACCACCAGAATCAGCAGCGCCAACCGTCGGCGGGTCTTGTAGGCAAACGCCAAGGCAAATCTCCGATCAGATCAGTCGGCAAAGGGGTCGGTCACAAGGATCGTGTCGTCCCGTTCCGGTGATGTGGACAATAGCGCCACCGGGCACTGGATCAACTCCTCGATCCGCCGCACAT
>JBKJVF010000119.1:0-5545 GCA_046589965.1 Paracoccaceae bacterium | reverse complement strand
CGGGCAGACCGTGACCGTTATCTGGTGAATTATGATCGGCTGGACCGCACGATCGAGGCGGCTTTGCTGCAGACCTTGCCCGATGCCAACTGGTGGCCATCCAGCCCAAGCCCGGGTCCATTGGCCTTTGGCGATGCCTGGCACGATGACAGTTCGGGCGATATGCATTTCTGGAGCGTCTGGCACGAGGGACGCGATTTCGACCATTACCGTGATATCAGCCCGCGTTTCTGTTCCGAGTTCGGCTTTCAGTCCTATCCGTCGATGTCCACGATCCGGCGCTTCGCTGACCCCAAGGATTGGAACATCGCGAGCCCGGTGATGGAAAGCCACCAGAAGAACGCCGGTGGCAATGCGCGGATCGCTGAGACCATGTTCCGTTACTTCCGCTTTCCGGTGGATTTCGAAAACTTCGTGTACTTGAGCCAGGTCCAGCAAGGTCTTGCCATCAAAACCGCCGTCACCCATTGGCGCAGCCTGAAACCGCATTGCATGGGTGCGCTTTATTGGCAGCTGAACGACACCTGGCCGGTCTGTTCGTGGTCATCGCTGAACCATGGGGGCGAGTGGAAGCTGTTGCACCATATGGCCAAAGCATTCTACGCGCCGGTCTTTGTGTCCGCCGTGCCGCGTGACGGCGGCATTGATCTGATGGCGATCAATGATCTGGCAGACCCGGTCGAGATGACCGTGACCGCCTATGCCACCCGGATGGATGGCAGCGCACGCGAGGTCGGGCAGGCAAAGGCGCGGGTCGCAGATCAGGCCCTTTGCCTGCTGCAGATCGCGGGCGCCAGTGTCCGGTCGGACGAAGTGCTGACCTATGGCTGGACCGGATCGGACGGAACGCATGCGGGCGATATCTATGCGCCTCGCCCATGGAAGTCTTATGATCTGCCGGATCCGGGCCTTTCCTTTGCCGTGACCGAAAGAGATGGCGCCCATGTTCTTGACGTGACCGCCAAGGCCATGGCGTTCTTTGTCACCCCCGAGGCTGACCAGCCCGGACGTTGGGACCGTGCTGCCCTGCACTGCGGCCCCGGTCCGACCTTCCGTTTCGTCTTTACGCCAGATATGCCGGGCCATCGCCCGACCTTTGTCTTGCGTGACCTCTACTCCGCAACCTACGGCCCCACTCCCGGCCGGAAAGGATGATCCCCATGTTCGGCTATCAGCTTTACTCATCGCGCAACTTTCCGCCCGTGTCGGACACCTTGGCGATGCTTGCCAAGGCAGGCTATACGACGGTCGAGGGCTATGGCGGCCTTTACGGCGATGCCGCCGGGCTTGCCGCGATGCTCAAGGCGAGCCATCTGCACATGCGCACCGGGCATTTCGGGCTCGACATGCTGGAGCATGAGGTCGCCCACGCCCTGACCGTTGCGACCACGCTGGGCATGGAAAGGATCTACTGTCCCCACCTCATGCCAGCCGACCGCCCTACCGATGCCAAGGGCTGGCATGCCTTCGGTGCACGGCTCGAGAAAATCGCCAAACCCTACCGCGACGCCGGGTTCGGGTTCGGCTGGCACAACCACGATTTCGAATTCGTCGCCCTGCCGGACGGCACCATCCCGCAAGCTGCGATGTTCGAGGGCGGGCCGGGGCTTGAATGGGAAATGGACGTGGCCTGGGTGATCCGGGGCGGGGCGGACCCGTTGAAGTGGATCAAGACATATGGGCCGCGCATCACCGCAGCCCATGTCAAGGACATCGCACCGGCAGGCCAGAACAAGGACGAAGACGGCTGGTCCGATGTCGGCCACGGCACCGTTGACTGGAAAGGCCTGATGGCTGCGTTGCGCGGCGTGGGCTGCACCAACTTCGTCATGGAACACGACAACCCCGCCGACCATCACCGCTTTGCCACGCGGTCGCTGGCTTCGGCCAAAACCTACTGAGGATCACATGAGCAATCTTGGCATCGGCATCATCGGATGCGGCAACATCTCGTCGGCTTATCTGCGTCTGGCCCCTTCGTTCAAAGGGCTGGAAATGCGGGCTGTCGCGGATGTGAACATGGACGCGGCGACGGCGCGTGCGGCGGAGTTCAACGTCAAGGCACAAAGCGTCGATGACCTGCTGGCCAACCCCGACCTGGACGTCATTATCAACCTCACGATCCCGGACGCACATTACGGGGTGACCAAGCGCATTCTGGAGGCCGGCAAGCACGCCTATTCAGAAAAGCCTCTGGTCCTCACGTTGGAGCAGGGCGAGTCCCTGCGCGAACTGGCCAAGTCAAAAGGTCTGTCGGTCGGCTGTGCGCCGGATACCTTTCTTGGGGGATCGCACCAACAAGCGCGTGCCTTGATCGACGAAGGTTCGCTTGGAACGATTACGGCCGCTGTCGCCTGTGTTCAGAACCACGGCCCCGAAGGCTGGCACCCGAGCCCGGAGTTCTTCTTTTTGCCAGGCGCTGGTCCGATGCTGGACCTTGGTCCTTATTACGTCGCCAGCCTGATCAACTTTTTCGGCCCCGTGAAACGCGTGGGGGCGCTGACGTCGTCCGCCACCCCGACACGGACAATCGGGTCAGGCGCGCGCGCCGGGCAACAGATCGAGGTCAAGACCCCCACCAATATCCACGCCTTGCTGGAGTTTCATTCCGGCACGACAGTCAACCTGACCACCAGCTGGGACGTCTGGCATCACAAGCGCAACCATTTCGAACTCTATGGCACCGAAGGCACGCTTTACGTCCCCGACCCCAACTTCTTTGGCGGCCCGCTTGAAACAGCCGGGCGGGATGGTGTGCTGACGCCGGTAACGCCGTGGGATCATCCCTTTGGCCGCGTGAACCAGGTCGACAAGGGGCGCGAGCTTGCGAACTACCGCACTGCGGGCCTTGCCGACATGGTGGCAGCACTTGCCGACGGGCGCGACCATCGCTGCTCGCTCGACCGGACGCTGCATGGGGTGGATGTGATGACCGCGTGCCTGACCTCGGGTGAGACGGGGGAGTTCGTGACCCTGACCACCACCTGCACCCGTCCGGCGGCCCTTGGCCCAGACGAGGCCGCCGCACTGATGGCCTGATCCGCTAACCTCCCGGTTGGATCGGTCGCGTGGGCGGGCCCTTTGGGGGAGGGGCCCGCCTGCCTTTTGTCAGGAGTTTGGAATGCTGGAAAACCCTGTCCTGCGCGGTTTCAACGCCGATCCCAGCTTTTGCCGGGTCGGCGAGGATTACTACATCGCGACATCAACGTTCGAATGGTATCCCGGGGTTCAGATCCACCACAGCCGCGATCTGGTGAACTGGACGCTGTTTGCGCGGCCCCTGTGCCGGGCAAGCCAGCTGGACATGCGTGGCAACCCCGACAGCTGTGGCATCTGGGCGCCGTGCCTGTCTTATGCCGATGGCAGGTTCTGGCTGGTTTACACGGATGTCAAACGCCTCGATGGCGCGTTCAAGGATGCTCACAATTACATTGTCACTTGCGAGACGGTGGACGGCGATTGGTCGGACCCAACCTATGTGACCTCGTCCGGCTTTGACCCCTCGCTGTTCCACGACGCTGACGGGCGCAAGTATTTCCTCAACATGCGTTGGAACCATCGCGCGGCAGGCAGTGGGCTTAATCCCGCCCATGACCGCTTTGACGGGATCGAGCTGCAGGAATGGGACCCCGCGCGCGGTCTTTTGGGGCAACTCACCACGATCTACACCGGCACCGATCTTGGCCTGACCGAAGCACCGCATCTGTTCCAGCGGGGTGGGTGGTACTATCTGACCACGGCCGAGGGGGGCACCGGCTATGACCACGCCGTCACGCTGGCGCGATCACGTGACATTCGCGGCCCCTACGAGACCCATCTGCAAAAGCATGTCATCACCGCGCGCTTTTCCCCCGACAGCCCGATCCAGCGGATGGGCCACGGGCAATATGTCGAGGGGCATGACGGGCGGCACTGGCACAGCTATCTGTGCGGGCGCCCGCAACCCGGACCGCGCGGGCTGTTCTGCGCTACGGGTCGCGAAACGGGCCTGGCCGAAGTCGTCTGGCGCGACGACTGGCTGTGGCTGAAGGACGGCGGCATGCTGCCGCCCGCCACGATCAACCTGCCCGCCGCGCGCATCGTGCCGGGGCCGGTCGCCTATGACTTTACCGCGCCGGTTCTGCCTGCAGATTTCCAGTGGCTGCGGACGCCCCACCCCGAGCGGCTGTTTACCCTGACCGGCAGCGCGTTGCGCCTGACGGGGCGCGAAAGCCTGGGGTCCTGGTTCGAACAATGCCTTGTCGCGCGGCGGCAGGATGAGCCCGCCTACCGTGCTGGCGCCGATTTCGACGCCGATCCCCCCGGCTGGCAGCAGGCAGCTGGCCTGATCACCTATTACAACCGCCATAAGTTTCACGCCGCCCTGATCACGCGCGAAGGTGGTCAGAGGGTTGTCAGCCTTGTCTCGTGCCTTGGCGACTGGCCGGGCGAGGCGCTGACCTTTCACGGTCAGGTTCCGGTGCCGGATGGTCAGGTCCGCATTGACGTGACCGTCACCCGCGCCACGCAGCAGTTTGCCGTCAATGGCGCGGCGGTCGGCCCGGTTCTGGACGCCTCGATCATTTCGGACGAAGGCGGCCGGGGGGAGCATGCGTCATTTACCGGGGCATTCGTCGGTGTCGTCGCCCATGACCTGACAGGGCAGGGCTGGACGGCGGATGTAACACGGTTCGACTATGCGCCTGACACGTGACCAACGAATTTGATCACATCTTGATTGCGAGGCAGGTCCGGTTGTAACTGGGCGCTCCACCCCGAGGGACCAATGGACGCCGACAACCGCAAGATACCAAGCCACGAGGTCACCTATGCCCGCCTGCGGGACATGATCCTTTATGGCCATCTGGCCCCGGGGGCGCCGGTCACGATCCAAGGGCTGATCGGCGATCTGGGTGCGGGCATGACCCCCGTGCGCGAGGCGATCCGGCGGCTGACCGCAGAGGGGGCGTTGCTGCCGCAGGGCAATCGGCGCGTCGCGGTGCCGCAACTGACCGCCACGCTGCTCGATCAAGTGGCATTCGCGCGCCTTACGATTGAGCCGCGGCTGGCGGAACTGGCGGCAGGCAACTTGACATCGGAACTGATTGACCAGCTGCAGGCTATTGATAACGCGGTGGATCGTGCAATTCGGTCATCCAACATCCCGGCCTATCTGGAGGCGAACCACGCGTTTCATTTCGCGCTTTATGAGGCGTCCGACGCGGCGGTTCTGGTCGATATGGCGCGGTCGTTGTGGCTGCGGTTCGGGCCGTCCTTGCGCGTTGTCTGCGCTCGCTATGGCTCGGGCGTCTTGCCGGATCGTCACTCCGAGGCGCTGGCCGCGATGCGGGCGGGCGATGCAACGGCACTGGCGGCGGCAATCCAGAGCGACATTGCCGATGGTGTTGGCCAGGTTCGCCAGGCGATTGCCGAAGGTGAGATTTAGGGCGCGGGGCACTGCCCCATCGCCGAGCCGAGGCGCGGCGATTCCCCGGAATATTTCGGCCAGTCAGGAAGCGTTCCAATAATTTGATCAAATGTCGCCGCCATCAAGAAATTTGATCAA
>JBKJVF010000262.1:0-8588 GCA_046589965.1 Paracoccaceae bacterium | reverse complement strand
TGAGGTCGTCCTGTCCAACCTAACGAAATCCTTTGGAACCACAAAGGCATTGCGGGATGTGTCCCTGACCATCGCCGACGGCGCGTTCGTCGTCCTGCTTGGTCCGACCGGGGCCGGTAAGACCAAGGAGGACCACGAACGCACCGTCGGCGATGGTCAGGGACACATCCCGCAATGCCTCTGTGGTGCCAAAGGATTTCGTCAGGTTGGACAGGACGACCTCAGCCATGATGGACCCCTGCATTGGCGGCAGTGGCAAAGGCGCGCCCCGTGCCGACATCAAAAAGCGCAAGCGTCGCGGCGCGGAAGTCCAGCCCGACAGTGTCGCCTACAAGCGCCGGATGCGAGGCGGCAGCACGTGCCTTGATGGTCCCGTTCGGCGTCGCCAGCGTGACGATCTGGGTGGTGCCAAGGTATTCCGTGGCAAGGATTTTCCCGCGATAGGAGGCCGCGTCAGTCAACGTGACATGTTCCGGGCGTACCCCCAGCGCCAGGGGACGGGGGCTGGCCTCTTCCTGCAATTCGGGCAGCGCGATCGTGGTGTCGCCCAAGGTGACGGATCGGTCGCCACGGGTGAAGGCACCCTCGAACTTCAGGAAATTCATCGAGGGCGAGCCGATGAAATCGGCCACGAACATGGTGGCGGGATGGTCGTAGATGTCCTGCGGCGTGCCGAACTGTTCGACCACGCCGTGGTTCATCACGACGATCTTGTCACCCATCTGCATCGCCTCTAGCTGGTCATGGGTCACATAGACCGTGGTCGCCCCCATCCGGTCATGCAGGGCGCGCAGTTCTTCGGACATGTGTTCGCGAAACTCGGCATCCAGCGCCCCCAAAGGTTCGTCCATCATGAACGCCTTGGGATTGCGCACGATGGCGCGGCCAAGGGCGACGCGCTGGCGGTCCCCTCCGGACAGGCCGCCGACAGGTTTGTCGAGGATGTCGGCGATGCCAAGGATGCGGGCGACCTCGGCCACCTTGGCCTGCACTTGCGCCTTTGGCAGGCCCTGACTGACCAGCGGATAACTGATGTTGCGGCGCACGTTCATATGTGGGTAAAGCGCGAACATCTGGAACACCATGGCGATGTCGCGTTGGCTGGCGGGCTTTTGGCTGACATCCTCGCCGTCGATCAGGACCTCGCCACTGGTAGGCAGTTCCAGCCCCGCGATCATGCGCAGGGTGGTGGTCTTGCCGCAGCCGGACGGTCCCAGCAGCATGAAGAACTCACCGTCCTTGATGGTAAAGGACGACCCCTTTACCGCGGTGAACGCGCCGAATTCCTTGCGCAGGTTTCGGATGATAATCTCGGCCACAGGTTACTCCGGGAAATGGCTGGTGATGATGAACATCACGGTGCCGACGAGGGTGACGATGAAGCTGTAGGTGTACAGCCACAGCGCGAAAGGCTGCATCAGCATGATCACCCCCATCGCGATCAAAAGCGTGGCCAGCATCTCCCAGGGGCCGCGTCGCAAGGTGAGAAGCCCCCTGAAAAACGATTTCATACCAGCGCCCCTTCCATGACCGTGCCCGCACATGCGGTCGAAAGTTCCACCTCGAGCCGCGCCATCAGATCGGCAACTCGCTCGATCACGCCGATGTAGCCAACCCCGGTTCCGGCATAAAGGCTTGCCCGCATCACCGGAAGCCGCTGCCCGGTCAGGGCAAGGAAAGCGCGGACCCGTGGGGGGAAGGGCCCGGTCATTTCCGCACCGCCCCGAACGTGATGCCGCGCAGCAGGTGTTTGCGCAGCATGATGGTAAAGATCATCACTGGCAGAAGGAACAGCGTGGCCCCTGCTGCAACCGCAGGCCAGTCCTGACCGCCGACCCCGATGATGGTGGGGATGAAGGGGGGCGCGGTCTGGGCGTTGCCGGAGGTCAGCAGCACCGCAAAGGCATATTCGTTCCAGGCAAAGATCAGGCAGAAGATCGCGGTGGAGGCGATGCCAGTCGCGGCCTGCGGGAGTACAACTTTGCGGAAGGCCTGGAACCGCGTGTATCCGTCGATCAGGGCGGCCTCTTCGTATTCGCGGGGGATCTCGTCGATGAACCCCTTGAGCAACCAGACCGCGAGAGAAATGTTCACCCCGGTATAGAGCAGGATCATGCCAAGATGCGTGTCGCTGAGGCCAAGCTGGCGGTACATGAGGTAAATCGGGATGGCGACAGCGATGGGCGGCATCATCCGGGTCGACAGGATGAAGAACAGCAGATCATCCTTGAGCGGGATCTTGAACCGGCTGAAGGCATAGGCCGCCAGCGTGCCCAGGATGATCGAAAGTGCGGTCGAACCAAAGCCGATGATGACCGAATTGACGAACCGCTCACCAAATCGGGACGGGCCGGTGATGACTTCGTTGCGACGGCGCACGATTTCTTCGGCAAAGTTCGCCGGGGGCGGCATGTTGGCCAGCTGTTCGGGCGTGGCACGGGTGCGATCGGTGAAGAGGTTCACATAGCCCTCGATCGAGGGGGGCGAAAAGATCTTGGGAGGATAGGCGATCGAATCCGGGCCAGTTTTAAAGCCGGTGGAGATGATCCAGGCCAAGGGCATCAGCGTGATCACCATGTAGAGGGTCACCAGCGTGCCCGCGACCCATTTGGAGCGCGCCGAGGGTTCGGTGATGGAATAGGCGCTCATCTTTCTTTGACCTTGTTCAGGGCTTTGACATAGATCGAGGCAAGGCCGAAGACGGTGACGAACAGGATGATCGCATAGGCCGACGAATACCCCGTGCGCCACTTTTCGAACGCCTCGCGTTTCAGCTCGATTGACGACAACAGCGTGGTGTCGCCGGGGCCGCCGCCGGTCAAAAGGACCACAAGGTCGAACATCTTGAAGTTTTCAATCCCGCGAAACAGGACCGCCAGCATCAGGAACGGCAACACCATCGGGATCGTGATCGTCCAGAACTGCCGCCAGCGCGAGGCGCGGTCAACCTCGGCCGCCTCATAGATGTAGTCAGGAATGGAGCGCAGGCCCGCAAGACAGATCAGCATCACGAAAGGTGTCCACATCCAGGTGTCGACAATGACGATGGCCCAAGGGGCAAGCGTCACCGATCCCAGCATGGAAAAGGACGATGCGGGGATGCCGGAGACAAACTCCACCGCGTAATTGATCAGGCCGATCTGCGGCTGATAGAGAAAGGTCCAGAAATTGCCGACCACGGCGGGCGACAGCATCATCGGGATCACGATCAGTGTCGTCACCAGGTCATTGCCGCGAAACTTGCGGTTGATCAGCCAGGCCAAGGTAAAGCCGATCAGGACCTGCAGCGTGATGGTCCAGATCAGGAAATGCGCCGTCGCCTGCATCGTGCCCCAGGTATCGGCGTCGGTCAGGATGCGTTCGTAATTGCGCAAGCCCACCCATTCGACGGGCTCATTCGGGCGATTGGCGCGAAAATTGGTGAAGGACAGGCGGATCGTCCAGATTAGCGGAAAGATATTGATCGCCAAAAGCAGAAAGATCGTGGGTGCCACGAAGATCCAGGCGATGGTCCGGTCACTCAGACCGCGCACCTTGCGGGCAAGCGTGGGTGGCGTGGCGCGGGCAAGGCGGTCTGCGGGCGTATCGGACATGGGATTGGGCCTTTGGATTCGGATGGCGCAAGCATACGCCAAAACCGGCGTGGTAAACCCTGCCCTTGGCCGGGATAGGGCGGGACCGTTCCCGCCATGTTCAGGAAAAGGTGGGCGGGGTTTCCCCCGCCCGGGGGCCGTTACAGTTTGCCGTCGTCCTCAAACGTGACGGTCCAGTCGGCGACCAGGCCATCGAGCGCCTCTTGGGCGGTGCCTTGACCGGCGACCACATAGTCGTGGAACCGCTTTTGGCTGTCTTGCAGCAGCGTGGCATAGCTCGGGTCAGCCCAGAAGTCCTTCACGATTGCCATAGAGTCGAGGAAGGTCTGCGCATAGGGCTGGCTTGCCGCGAAAGCGGGGTCTTCGACCACGGCACGCAGGCACGAGAACCCGCCCATCGACCACCACTTTGCCTGCACTTCGGGTTCGGCAAACCACTTGATGTATTCAAGGGCCGCAGCCTGCTTTTCACTGTACGAGACGACTGAGATGCCCTGGCCGCCAAGCTGTGCGAACTGCTTGCCGTCCGGACCGGCTGGATTGACCAGATAGCCCGTCTTGCCGCCACCGACATTGGGGTCAACCTCAAACCCCGGCCAGGTGAAGGCAAAGTTCATCTGCATCGCGACCTGGCCCGATTTATAGGCATCGATGCCTTCGCCCATATAGGCGTTGGACATGCCGGGCGGGGTGCAGCAGTCATAAAGGGATTTGTAGAACTCAAGACCCGCAACCACGGCAGGCGAATTAACAAAGCCGGCCATGTCATAGGGTTTGTCGGGGTTCTGATACAGGAAGCCAAAGGAATACAGCACATCCATGACACCCATCGTGATGCCCTCGGACCCGCGCTCGGTATAGATCGAGGCGCCATAGACGACCTTGCCATCAATCTCGCGGCCCTGGAAGAATTCCGCGACCTCTTTCAGTTCGGCAAAGGTGGCGGGGGGCGTCAGGTCGCGGCCGGCCTTTTCCTTGAAGGCGGCGGCAATTTCGGGGCGTTCGAACCAATCCTTGCGATAGGTCCAGCCGACCACATCACCAAAGGCGGGCAGCGACCAGTAGTTCGGCGTGCCCTTGGGCCATTCGGAATATCCGGTGACGGTGGCAGGCACAAAGGCGTCCATCGAGATGGCATTGGCATCGAAAAATTCGTTCAGCTTGACGTAATGGCCGCTTTCCGCGCCCGCGCCGATCCACTGGCTGTCGCCGATCATCAGATCGCACAGCTTGCCGCCCGAGTTCAGTTCGTTCAGCATGCGGTCGGCAAAGTTTGGCCATGGCACGAACTCGAAGTTCATCTTGTGGCCGGATTGGGCCTCAAAGTCCTTGGACAGTTCGACCAGCGCGTTGGCGGGGTCCCAGGCGGCCCAGCACAGCGTCAGATCTTCGGCCATGGCGGCGCTGCCGCTGATGATGGCGACCGCCGAAGCGGTCATAAGGGTCCGTTTCATGTCTTCCTCCCGATGTTGAAGTGATGGATGCGTGCGGGTCTGTCCCGTCGCCTCTTCTTGGATTGCCACACCATAGGCAGGGGAAGGCGGCGCTGTAAAGAAGTTTTGAGGTGCGTACCTCAAAAATGTGCAAGCGGCTTCTCCAAAGCGATTTGGGCAGGGTGTCAGGCGGCTTGGTCAGATTTTGCGCGGGCGGTCTGGGCGGGATCTTCGGTCGCCGGAGGAAGGTTTTCACGCAGGACGATGTCGATGCGAATCTGTTCCTGACCTTCGTCGATCGGCACGCGGTCGATCTTGGCGCGCAGCACGCGCAGCGCGGACCGGGCAAGGTGACCGGTGTTTTGCGTGACCAGCGCGTCGATGGTGCCCGTCTGAAGCGCACCCCTTGTATGGGGCGTCATCTCGTGCCCGATCACCGCGACACGACCTGCAAGGCCAAGGTCGGCGAGTGCCGCGCCGAGCACGCGGTGACCGCTCCCGAGCACATAAATGCCCCGCAACCGGTCGGCATGGCGCGACATCTCGAACACGGCGCGGCGCAAAAGATCGGGGGAACCATGCGCCTCCAGCGTTTGCAGAACCTCCAGACTGGGAAATTCCGCCTGCACCACGGCGTCAAAGCCGCGGCGGCGTTCCAGCGCGTCGCGCGACAGCAAGGATTGCGCCACAACCATGATTTGTCCGGGATTTCCCGACAGAAAGCGCCCCATGAGCACACCCGCGGTGCGGCCGGCCGCGACGTTGTCAATGCCCACGAAATGATCGCGTTCCGTGTTGGGCAAGTCTGAGACCAGCGCCACCACCGCCACACCCGCCAGTCGCAGGGCGCGGATCGCGTCGCGCAGATGCGGCGTTTCAGGGGCCATGATCGCCACACCACTGATGCCTTGCGCCTTGAGATCGGCCAGCATCGCGACAAGGGCATGCGGGTCTTCGGCAGGAAAACGCAGCGTCTCCACCTCGGTCCGTGAGACGATGGCGGCGGCGGCGGCGTCGTGCATGGCGTGCTCGACTGTGTCCAGAAACTGGCTTTGGGTATCGGGCAAGAGGCACGCGATCCGGTAGCTCCGACTGCGGGCAAGGTTGGCCGCAGCCATGTCGCGGACATAGCCAATCCGTGCAATGGCATCGGTCACGGCCAGCACGGTCTTTGCCCGCACGCCCGGGCGTTCGTTCAACACGCGGTCGACCGTGGCCAGACTGACGCCGGCCTCGCGGGCAATATCATTGACGGTCGGGCGCATCCTGTTTGCCTGTCAGTGGTCTGGGACCCAACTATCCCTGCTTGGCTGATGTACGTCAATCTTTCACATTTTCGATGTCAAAGTTCGCTCGGGACGATAGGATCACCGAAAGACGACGCGGGGGAAATCTTGGCACGACTGGCATTTGTGACTGCAGGGACGTCGGCGATCGGGCGCACCCTTGTTTTGGGGTTGGGCAAGGCGGGGTATGACGTCGCGTTTACGCATCTGGGCGACGAGGCTGCGGCCCGGTCCCTGACCGACAGCGTCGCGGCATCGGGGGGGCGGGCGCTGGGCCTGATCGCGGATGCGGGCGACGAGGTGGATGTGGTGGCAAGCCATCAGGCAGCCCAAGACTGGGCCGGGACTGCCCCGACCGCGCTGATCAACAATGCCGGTGTGCAGACCTGGGCCAGCCTTCTGGACCTGCGCGTGGACCAATGGGATCTGGTGATGCGCACCAACCTGCGGGGGACATTCCTGAACACCCAGGCCGCCGCCCGCGCGATGGTGGCGGCAGGCACTGGTGGGGCGATCGTCAACCTCGGGTCTGGTTGCAACAAGCATGCCTTTCCAAAGCTGGTCGATTATACCGCGTCCAAGGGCGGGATCGAGCAGTTCACCAAAGTCGCCGCGGTGGAACTTGGTCCCCACGGCATCCGGGTGAATTGCGTGGCACCCGGGGCCATCGCGACCGAACGGACAGCGTCCGAGGCGGGCGACTACGCCGCGACCTGGGCGCGCGTCACCCCCCTGCGCCGTGTGGGCGTACCGCAAGACATTGTGGGGCCGATGCTTTATTTCCTGTCTGATGCAGCGGATTTTGTCACGGGTCAGACGCTTTGGGTTGATGGTGGGGCGTTTACCCAGGCCAACTGGCCCTATGAAACGTAAGGAGACGACGATGCGAACACTCATGCTTTTTGGCGACAGCAACACCCATGGCACGATGCCTATGCCCGACCTTGACGGCGAGGGGCGGTATTCGCGCGATGAACGCTGGGCCGGTCGGCTGGCCAAACTGCTGCCCGACTGGGAGGTGATCGCAGAGGGGCAGCCCGGACGCACCACTGTGCATGATGACCCGGTGGAGGGCGCCCATCGCAATGGCAAGACCGTGCTGCCGTCCTTGCTGGAAACGCACCAGCCGATCGACGTCATACTGATCATGCTGGGGACGAACGACCTGAAGGGGCGGTTTTCGCTGAACGCCACCGATATCGCGCTGTCGCTGGAGCGGTTGGTGCAGATGATCCGCGCGTCGGGTGCGGGGCCAAAAGGTGCCGCCCCGCAGGTTGTTCTGGTGGCCCCGCCGCCGATCCTTGAGGCCGGTGCGCTGGCCGAGATGTTTGAGGGCGGTGCGAAGAAATCAGCACTTTTGTCCGCGCGGATCGGCGAGGTGGCCAAGCGGCTGGGTGTGCCGTTCCTCGATGCGGGACCCTTGGTCAAGGTGTCGCCGATTGACGGCATCCATTACGGTGCCGAGGCCAATCCCGTGCTGGCAGAGGCAGTTGCAGCGCTAATCCGGCGGCATTTTCCATAGCCTGGCCCGCCGTCACGCCATCTAAGCCGACGCGTGACAGACCGCTGAGGATGTGATCAGCTTGCCAAGTTAAGGCCATGGACGGCGGAGCAATCGGATGACCCGACACGACCCAGCCCTGACCCCGATCGATGAATTGCGCGCGAATGTCGCGGTGCCGTTCGATCAGGCGCGGGCGATGCCGAAGGCTGTTTATACCTCGCCCGAATTCGCCGAGGCGGAGTTGACACACGTCTTTGGCAAGGAATGGCTTTGCGCGGGACGTGCCGACGCGCTGCCCGATCCAGGCGACTATCTGACCATGCAGATCGCCGGTGAGCCGATCATCATCCTGCGCGACCGAAGTGGCGCACTTCGCGGCATGTCCAACGTCTGCCGCCACCGGATGAGCACCCTGTTGGAAGGGCGCGGCAACACGACTTCCATCGTCTGCCCCTATCACGCCTGGACCTATAACCTTGACGGAACCCTGCGCGGCGCGCCCGCAATGTCGCTGAACCAGACATTCTGTAAGGATCAGATCGCATTGCCCAGGATCCGGGTGGAAAACTGGCTCGGTTGGATCATGGTCACGCTGAACCCCGACGCGCCGGACCCCGCAGTGCAGCTGAAAGATGTTCAGGATCTTGTCGGCTATCTGGATATGGCCAGCTACCGCGAGACTTTCCGCGAAGACTTTCGCTGGGCCACCAACTGGAAGGTTCTGGCCGAGAATTTCATGGAAAGCTATCACCTGCCGGTTTGCCATTCCGGC
>JBKJVF010000063.1:0-4627 GCA_046589965.1 Paracoccaceae bacterium | reverse complement strand
GCGATATCGACGGCGGGGCCTTTGCCGGTGCCCACCTCTTCGCCGATATACAGCATCGGGGCTTCGTCCCGCTCACCCTCGCCGATCACCACGACCCCGGCAATGTCCAGCAGGTTCAGCTGTTCGCGCATTGCGTTGACGGCGGCCTGATCGGCCGCTTTTTCGTCACCGCGCCCGATCAGCTTGGCGGAGGCGAGGGCAGCGGCCTCAGACACGCGCGCAAGCCCCAGCGAAAGCAGGCGATCTTGAAACTTGAGGGCCTCTTGCTGGGCGACGGCCATGATATGTCCTTTGATAAACCTCTGATCGCGTTGGCATTAGCCGGGCCGAACAAGGGCAGCAAGCTTGGTGGCGCTAACAGCATGCGGCGGCGCGCGATCTGAGGGTCATTGGGGCAAAAAGGTCGCGGCCCTACACTTCTTCGATGCGCAAAGCGACGGGCGCCCCGACCAGAACGCGGGTTGCGGCAAACATCCCCATGGCATGGGCGATGTCATCGGATGTCGCCTTGTGCGTCACGATCAAGACCGGGGCCTGCGCGCCCTGATGGCCATATTGACGCATCCGGTCGATGGAAATTCCGGCATCGCCCAGGCATGTGGCGATCTTGGCCAAAGCGCCGGGTTTGTCGACCAGCGTCATGCGCAGATAATAGGGGGCGGCGGTACTGGTGGCTGCGGGCACGGCCGCGACAAGTGATGCTGCAGGACGCCCGAAGGTCGGCAATCGGTTGCCGCGCGCAATGTCGATGACGTCTGCCATGATGGCGCTGGCGGTCGGACCTTGGCCCGCACCCGCGCCACGCAGCACGATCTGCCCGACGCTGTCGCCTTCGAGCACGACCATATTGGTGCCGCCCTGCAACTGGCCCAAGGGGTGATCGGCGGGCACCAGGCACGGCGTCATGCGCTGTTCAAGGCCGCGACCCGTCATCTGTGCCACACCCAACAGCTTGATCCGATAGCCCATGTCACCGGCATGGCGGATGTCGTCGATCGACACCGACCCGATCCCTTCGAGCTGCACCGCGTCGAACGAGACCCTGGTGCCGAAGGCGATGGCCGCCAGCAGGCTGAGCTTGTGGCCCGCGTCAATGCCGCCCACATCCAGATTGGGGTCGGCCTCCAGATAGCCAAGTTGACGCGCCTCTTCGAACACCGTCTCGTAGGACAGGCCTGCCGATTGCATCCGCGTCAGGATGTAATTGCACGATCCATTCATCACCCCCATCACGCGGCGCATGGCGTTGCCGGCGAGGCCTTCTGTCAGAGCCTTGATGACGGGGATACCGCCCGCAACGGCGGCCTCAAAGCGGATGACGCGCCCGGCAGCCTCGGCCGTTTCGGCAAGGGTCTGGCCGTGATGGGCCAAAAGCGCCTTGTTGGCGGTCACGACATCTTTGCCTGCGGCGATGGCCGCCTCGGTCGCTGCTTTGGCCGGACCGTCATGGCCGCCCATCACTTCGACAAACACATCGATGTCGTCGCGACCCGCCAGGCTGACGGGGTCGTCTTCCCAGGCATAGGCGGACAGGTCGGCATCGCGATTTTTGGTGCGATCACGGGCGGATACGGCGGCAATCTCGACCTTGCGGCCTGCGCGCGCGGCAATCAGGTCAGCATGGGTCTGCACGATGCGCACGACCCCGATGCCGACGGTTCCAAGGCCAGCCAGGCCAAGACGAAGGGGGGCTGCGGGCATGAAACGGTCACTCCGAAAACGACGGTCGAGGGCGCAGGATCGCTGCCGCCTGTTACCGGTTTGGACGGGGTCGTGCAACGCGTCTTTGCAGCATGGGCGCAGGGCGCGGAACGGCTGGCGGCCCGGGGGCTCAGGCTCCGGGTTGTTGCATCTGGTCCCGCAAGGCGCGGGCACGCGCGCGAAGACCGGCGGCGCGCGCGGCAAGTTCTGCGGATGGATCGCCACCAGCGGCATCGGCATCGGCCTGTGCCAACACCTCATCCAACGGCAGGATCACCGGCGGCGGACCGGCAGGGATTGCCGCGCGGCTGGCCAGTTCCTCCGGTCGCCCGCAAGCCGACAGTGCCAGCATCAGGGCGCACAGGATGACGATGGCATAGGGGCGCTTGGGTTGCTGCGGCATCGGTGACCCTGATTGCGGATGCAGCAGTCTAGCGCAGGCGCAAGGGAACGCAAAGGCGGTGCGTCCTGACCAGGACTTGCCCGCACGGCGCGCGAACGCAGCCCGTCCCGATCAGATGCAGGAAAATCCCTGCAGACAGATCTTGGTCAGGAAACGCGGACGCGTCACGATGAATTCGTCCAGATTGTAGCTTGCCGCCAAGCCCACATTGAAGACGGGCGTATAGGGGACGGACGATTCCACAAGCACAACCGAGTCGGTCGCGGCCATCATCGGGATCCGATTGGCCACAGCTTGCAGGGTGCCGGTGTTCAACGGCAGCAAGGCATTGCCCGGCGAACGCGACCAGATCACTTCGAACTGGTTGTTGGGAACAGACCATTTCACCGAGGTGAACCGCATCCTGGACGTCTGGGCAGGCGGCAGGATGTATTCCATGATCGATTGCATGTCGTCGAGAAAGCTTACCGGAATATCGTTGTTTTGGCGCGAGATCAGGTCTGACACCGCGTAAGCCGCCTTTTGTGCCGTATTCATGGACCGGAACACGTCCCAATAAGCAAACAGAGCCATGAAGACCCAGATCAGCATGGGCAGGGTGACAATGAATTCGGCCATGATCAGACCGCTTTCGTCGTCCCGAAATCTGCGAAGTGCGCAACTGAAACTGTGCATGCCAATACTCATTTAACTTGGTTCGTTGACGAAGGCAGAGCGCGCGGTCAATGCGTACCCGCCGTATTTTCCGCCCGGATCCAACCCAAGGCCAACCCCTGTCGATGGGAACATCGCGTCTTGACGCACGCAAACACGCACCAGCATCAGTTCGCTGCCTTCGCCGATTGCGAACCTGTCTTTGTTTTCATTTGTTTCGACAGCCGGGTTAAGCTTCGCGGCGCGCTCTACGCATGGCTGGATTGGATTTGGCACCGTACTAAATACCTCCAGCGCGATTTTCGTTTCAGCCAAGCAATCGTGCAAAACAACTGCACGCGTACAAATCAGAGCACGCACCTTGCCGACGTCAGGACTGACGATCAGCCCCAGCCGCAGATCCCGCATCGTCATGTCGACGGCGCGCTCCAGCATGACATGGCGCACCATGAAATAGCCGGATTCGCACGACGCCATGAAGATCGTCATCAGCAGCGGGACGATAAAGACGAACTCGATGGAGGCGGTGCCGTCCTCTTTGCGGAAGTCCAGGAAAAGACGTGCCAGAAGTCGTTTCATTGGGTCAGCCTCAGCTGCGAGATGTTCGATGCGATGGTCTGGAACACCGCCGAAATGTTCAGGCCCGTGGCGTTGAAGAAGTGGTTTGAGGTCGGCAGCGTCGAGCAGTTGGAAATCTGCGTCTGGCCGTTCGTCGGGGCCTCGAACGCGATGCCGTAGACGACGACGCCTTGGCCTTTCGCAAGCGAGCAGGAATCGCCCAGCATCGTGTTCATTGTCCCGGCGGAGGCAAAGGATCCGACCATGTTGTTCATCGCGGTGTTGTACTGTGTGTCGCGCGTGGTGCTTGTCGTGCCAAGAGCGCGGCCATAAAGCTGCCAGGCAACCCAGGTCGTGCGCACAGTGGTCCAGACGTTTTGCCAGTTCTGCTGAACCACGCCCGAGCCGCTGTTCCACGCGGCTGCCTGCCATGCCTCGGCGGTATTGGAACCATCCCGGCAAGCCGTTGACGTGCAGCGGTGCGGCACCCAGAAGCGGTTCGTGCCTGCGGCTGCAGGGCGCCCGGTAGCGGCGTGCTGGATCGAATACATGCCATCACCGGTCGAACGATAGATCGGCGACACGCCAGTCTTGAACGCATCCTTGATGATGTTGTGGGCAACATGCTCGCCGTCGGTCATCAGCACGATGACCTTCATCTTGTCGGGATCGGTATAGTCGAACGGACGACCGGTGAAGTTCGACGAAATCTGGCCTTCACCGATCAGTTCGTTGAACATCGTGCGCGCACCGGGGTCAAGAAGTGCTACCCCCCAGCGCATGCCCAGCATGATCGAGGTGTTGCCTTCGGCGATCAGGCCGTCGATCTTGGCCTTCAGCGCGGGTATGTTGTTCGACGGCAGCATGATATGTGCAGCAGGCTGCGGGTCGCATTGCTGTGACGAAATGCCATTCGAGCCGATCGCTACATAGGAGGTCGATTTGCTTGAAATTGAGGTGGTGTTGTCGGCAGGCGAATACATCGGCATGGCCAGCGTGCGCGACAGGTTCAGCGACGTAAACGTGCTGGACGGAACTTCGAAACAGTTGATGTTGGCCACGCCATGGTTGTAGGTCGCATTATACTTGGCGCGCAGTGTCGCCGGCATGTTGACCTGTGCGTTGTACGGCACGATCGCGATCGAGACGCGGTTATCGGTGTCATTGGCCAGAACCGTGTCGACAAAGCTTTTCGCCGCCGTCTTCAGTGCCGCGATCTTTGTGGTGCCGCCAGATGCACCGGTCATGGAGCCTGAAATGTCGAGAACGAGCACGATTTCCACATTGGTGCGGCGCTGTTCGGCCGCCGCT
>JBKJVF010000074.1:0-5610 GCA_046589965.1 Paracoccaceae bacterium | reverse complement strand
AACGAGATCGCCGCCTTGTGTGAAAAGGTGGGGGCGGACGTCAAGGCGGTGTCCAAGGGCATGGGCATGGACGGGCGTATCGGCAACAAGTTCCTGCATGCCGGACCGGGCTATGGCGGGTCGTGTTTTCCGAAGGATACCAAGGCTTTGGCGCGGATCGGTCAAGATCACGCGGTGCCGATGCAGATCACCGAAACCGTCATCAAGGTCAACGAAGAGGTCAAGCGCCGGATGATCGACAAGATCGAGGACATGTGTGACGGCGTCTTGCGCGACAAGGTGATTGCGGTTCTTGGCGTCACCTTCAAACCTAACACCGACGACATGCGGGATGCGCCGTCCCTGACCATCGTGCCAGCGCTGGTCGGGGCGGGGGCAAAGGTGCGGGTCGTGGACCCCGAGGGCCAGCGCGAAGGCGAGGCGCTGTTGCCCGGCGTCAAATGGATGGAGACGCCCTATCAGGCGTCCCAGGGTGCCGATCTGGTCGTCATCCTGACCGAATGGAACGAGTTCCGCGCGATGGATCTGGAGCGGTTGGGCCGCAAGATGGCCACGGCGCGGATGGCGGATCTGCGAAATGTCTATGACCGCGACGAGGTGATGGCGGCGGGGTTTGCGCAGTATGTCGGGGTGGGGCGGTAGGGGGAAATCGCTGGTTCAGCTTGATCGCTGTGCTGGCATGATTTCGGAACTTCTTTCAGCCGGGGATGTTAAGGTGGCAGCGCCTTCCAAAGGAACTGCCCATGCCCAAATTCGTGACAATCGGATACGGCGACCAGACGGGATATGACCGGACGCCAGCGAACATTCGAGACCAAGCGCACGCACATGATGCGCGGCTGGTTGCTGACGGCACATTGATGGGAATTGCCGGAGAACCGGTTCAGGTTCGCAATCCTGACGCGGCGGGTGTCGAGATCACAGACGGCGCGTTTTTGACGGCGGGATTGCCGATTGCAGGCTTTGCGATCATCGATGCCTCCAGTTTGGAAGAAGCGATCAAGATGGTGTCGGGCACGCCATGTGCAGTGGCGCACGGCGTGGTCGAAGTCTGGCCGCTAAGAGTGCTGGAAGAGTTTTAGACCTGTCGAGTTTGTTGGAGGTGCGCCCGGCCCTCGCAGGCGTGCTCGGGCGTTCGCGCGGAAAACGGTCCACTGGACCGTTTTCCGGTCGCGCTCACCCCTTCGCGCCCTGTCCCCTTGCATAGACATCCTCGTACCGGATGATGTCGTCTTCGCCGAGGTAACTGCCGGTCTGCACCTCGATCAGGACCATGGGGACCTTGCCGGGGTTGTGCATGCGGTGTTTGGCCCCGAGCGGGATGTAGACGGATTCGTTTTCCGGCACGAGTTTTTCGGTGTCGTTGATCGTCACGCGGGCGGTGCCTGACACCACGATCCAGTGCTCGGCCCGGTGGACATGGCTTTGCAGTGACAACGACGCGCCTGGATGCACCACGATGCGTTTGACCTGGAACCGGTCGCCCAGAACCAGCGTCTCGAACCAGCCCCAGGGCCGATGGTCCCGGGGGAAAGTCTCAGCCGCACGCGCGCCACGGGTTTTCAGACGCGCGACGGCCTCTTTGACCTCTTGCGCACGGGAGCGGTCGGCGATCAGGACAGCATCGGGCATCGCCACGGCGATCAGGTTCGACAGACCGATGCCGACAAGTTCCGTGCCCTCGGCCTCGGACCGCATCAGGCTGCCGGTGCAATCGATCACCGTCACATTGCCATGGGTTGCGTTGCCTGCATCATCGGGACCGCTGTCGCGCCAGACGGCATCCCAGTCGCCCAGATCTGACCAGCCCGCGCTGAACGGCATCGCGACAAGATTGGCCGCGCGCTCCATTACCGCGTAATCGATGGAAATCGCCTCGGCCTTGGCCCAAGGGCCGGGGGCAAGGCGCAGGAACACCAGGTCGCTGGTGGCTTGGGTGACGGCGTCGCTGACCGCTGGCACCATGGCCGGTGCATGCGCCCGGAAACCCGCGACCAACGTATCTGCGCGCATCAGGAACAGGCCTGCATTCCACAGATATTTGCCCGATGCCAGCATCTGGGCCGCCACTGTGGCGTTCGGCTTTTCAACGAACCGCGACAGCGCCACGGGCACATCGCCCTGTGGCGGTGCAGAGAGTTCCAGCCAACCGTAACCGGTTTCGGGCCGCGTGGGTGCGATGCCGAAGGTCACGATCTGGCCGTCAAGGGCTGCGGGCAGGGCGGCCGCAACCGCGGCGCGAAAGGCAGCGGCGTCGGGAATGTCATGGTCGGACGGGGCCACCAGCAGGATGGCATTCGGGTCCGTCGCCTGCGCATGCAGGGCCGCTGCAAGGATCGCAGGACCCGTATTGCGCCCTTCGGGTTCGATCAGCACCGCGCCCGGTTTCAGGCCGATGGCCGCCAGCTGCTCGGTCACGATGAACCGAAAATCGCTGTTGGTGACGATGATGGGGTCGCCGTAGCCCGCGCCGGAGAGGCGTTTGGCCGCCTCTTGGAACAAGCTGAGCGGGCCAAGAAGGGGTGTGAACTGCTTGGGGTAGCTTTTGCGCGACAGGGGCCAGAGCCGTGTGCCAGAGCCGCCGCATAACAGAACAGGAGTAATCTTTGCCATAGTGCACTCGTTGTTGTGTGGTGGCGCCTCTATAGCCCAGCAAAATCAATGGGCCAAGCCTTAAACCCGTCCGAAACTGGCGCAAATCTGCAATGCAAGCGTGCCGACGCGCGTCGATCTGGTCAAGCCGTGGCGGCGAAATGCAACGGCGCGCGCGGGCCCGCGCGGCGGAAAGCCGTCCAGATACGCGTCCAGAGTGGTTTTGGCCTCTGGCGTCAACACCTCGTCGGCGCGTCGCAAGGCCAAAGCATGCGCACGCATGGTGGCCGCCCAGTCGCCCCCGATCAGCCGGTCGATCCGGCGCAACGATGCCCGCACGCCACGCGCGGCGCCGACCGCATTGGCGTCATGCTGGCGATAAAGCGCGACAGGTGTCCGATCAAGGATGAGACGCCCGCCAGCGGCGGCGATCAACTGGTAAAGCCACCAGTCGTGATAGCGGATGTCTGAAGGAAGCCCCGCCCGACGCGCCAACGCGACCGCAGCCGCGTTCAGCATCATCGTGTGGCCGGAAAAAAGGTTCTGCACCAGCGCATTGCCGAAGGACGGCGCTATGCGGGACCGGCGCGGCTGGTGTATCTGGCAAAGCTGCGCGTCAACCAGAAGGCTGGCAGCGGCATAGAGCGCGGGTTGACCGGACGGCACCATCGACAGTCGTTTCCGCGCGATCGCCAGTTTCTCGACAAGCCAGACGTCATCCTGATCGGCAAAGGCCACGGGGCCGGGTGGCAGGTCCGGATCGTGCAGCATCGACAAAAAGTTCTGCGCAGGCCCCCGTTCAGGCCCGGCCAGCAGGCGCACCGGGTGTTCGCCCGCAAACCGCGCCACGATATCACGCGTGGCATCGCGGGACCCGTCATCGGACACCCAAAGCCGCCAGTCGGTGTCGGTCTGGGCGGCTAGGCTGTCCAACTGATCGCTTAGAAAACGTGCGCCGTTGCGTGTGGCCATCAGCACCGTGATGCAACCCGATCCGCGGTCATCGGTATCCACGGTTTGCGGCATTCGACCGAAGCGCCCCATTTCAGCCATCGTTCGTTAATTCCTCCGCAAGCGCGTTGCCTGCACCCTGATCCCGGGGACGTGCGGGTGTCTGGTGCTGGCTGGAGTGGGGACTTGTACAGCTTTTCGGTTATCGAGACGTTTACCGATGCCTCGTTGAATCTGGTTTCGGGGATTTGCGATCTTGAGGTGGTCACGACCGCCGGTGTGACGCGGCTGTACACCGCGACACGCGCAGGCGGGGGCGTGCTGGCCATCGAGGTCGGCGCCTCCATGGTGCGGATCGACGAGGCGTTGACTTTGACCAGCGCACCACTGCCCGCCCCGTCGCATCTGGAGATGCTGAATGTGGGCGGCGTGTCGGCGCTGATGGTGACGGGCGCAAACCACCTCCGGCAGGCCGGTCACCGGATCGAGGCGGATGGCACGCTGGGCGCGGGCGTCACATGGCGCGGCACGCCTTCGGGCGTCGTCACAGCGGTGGAATCTCTGGTCGTGGGCGCGGACACCTATCTTTACATGTCCATGGCCAACAAGGCGTCGGTCGGGGTCTACAAGTACGTGATCTCTAGCGGGCAGTTCCAGCTGATGTCCGAGACCACGTTCGGCCCGGCTCTGCAGGGCGTCGATGTAACGTCGCTTTTGGCGGTGCAGTCGATGGGGTCGGCCTATCTTGTGGCGCTGTCGCTGAGCGGGGACTGTTTTCGCAGCTTTGCGATTGCGGCGGATGGCACATTGACCCCGGTAGGTGTGATGGGATCACCGCAAGGCCTGGGGCTGACCGACCCCAAGGGCATCCAGACCGTGACGATGGACGGCGTGACCTATCTGGTGGGCGCAGGTGCGGGGTCGTCGTCGATCAGCGTCATCGCGGTGGAGCCTGACGGGTCCCTGCGTGCGGTGGATCACGTCATGGACACGCTGGACACCCGCATTCAGGGCGTGCAGGCCTTGTCGGTCGCAACCGTTGGTGACCGGGTGTTTGTGATCGCGGGCGGCGGTGATGACGGGCTGAACCTCTTTCAGTTTCTGCCGGGCGGACGGCTGGTTCTGGTGGCAACGCAGCTGCAGAACCCGGGCATGGCGCTGGACAACATCACGGCCATCACCACCACGGTCTCCAGCGGCATCATCGAGATCTTTGTGGCGGGCGAGGGCGCTGGCATCACGCGGCTGCGCGTCGATATCGGCGCACAGGCCCCGATACTGCGTGGCGGGTCGGGTGGTGACAGCCTGACGGGTGGGGCATCTGCCGACCTCATCGACGGGCGCGCTGGCCATGATCTTTTGCGCGGCGAAGGCGGCAATGACATCCTGATGGGTGGCAGTGGAGCCGACACGCTCTTCGGCGGTGCGGGGTCGGACCTTTTCGTGCTGTCGGCAGATGGGCAGGCCGATGTGATTGGCGATTTTCAGGTCGGTGTCGACCGGATCGATCTGACCGGCTGGGGACAGGTCTACACAACGGCGGCCCTGACCATCACCACCACCGCGACGGGCGCAATCCTGTCCTGGGGGGCAGAGCAGGTCACGATCCTGTCGGGCAATGGCCAGCCGATCCAGGCCTCGGCATTCCAGAGCAGCGATCTTTTCGGGGTCTGGCACGCGCTTTGGCCCATCGACTATGCGGGCCGCGTGATCACCGGAACCGCAGCCGCCGACCGGATGCTGGGCGGTGCGGGGGCCGATACGCTGACAGGGTCGGCAGGGGCCGACACGATGATCGGGGGCAGCGGCATGGACCTGGCTGATTACAGTGCCGACATGCTGGGCCTGTGTGCCGATCTGGGACTGCCTGCAACCAATACAGGGGCTGCTGCGGGCGATACCTATGACGGGATCGAGGGCATTGTCGGCGGGTCCGGCAACGATACGCTGGGCGGCAATGCCGAAGCCAACCAGATCTGGGGCGGCATGGGCGCGGATCGCCTGTCGGGTGCGGCGGGCAATGACACGTTGATGGGGGATGGCGGGGACGACTGGCTGATCGGTGGT
>JBKJVF010000057.1:0-6435 GCA_046589965.1 Paracoccaceae bacterium | reverse complement strand
CCGCTTTGTAACGCGCGATCTGTTCGGGCATCGGGTGCTTTTGGGGGTGGAAAACCTCATACCCGCAGGCGGCAAGATGGGTTTCAAGCCGCGTTTCCTCCAGGATGCCACCGCGCAGCGCCCCAAGTTCCGACCGCGAGATATAAAGCCGACTTGGTCCCGCAGGCGGCTCTGACTTGGCAAACCGCGATTGCACGAACCGCCGAAACGGTTCTGTACCCTGTGCAAGCGGTCCGATGCCGAACCCCTGCCCTGGCACTTCCAATAGATCCACACGGGTAGGCTCGGCGATGATCCGGATCGGCAGGGTGACGCCCATCAGATCCATGAAGATCTTGTGGTACTCCTTGACCACACCCTCGGCCCCGCCTTCGCGCTTGGACATGAAGACAAGACCGTCGACATGGCCCTTTACCGCGTCGATCGCCCATAGACGCCCAGTGCTTTCAGTCAGGAAATGGCCGAAATGGTTCAGCAGGACGCCGCCCCAGATCCAGCGCCCGGCCAGATGTTCGCTGACCCCGGGCAGGTCCGTCGGGACCATCAGTTGGCGGTCACGCCACAACACCGCCTCGTGGACATAGCCTCCGCTTGCACCAAAAACGCCCGAAGGCTGGATCATGCTGGTATCGCGGGGCGGTACCACGACCGCATCTTTCAGCGACAGGATGCGCGTCGACCAGCCACCTTCGGGGCTTGGGGCATGCATCGCGTCCTGCAGATCATCCACGAACGAAGTCTCCATATCGGCGTCGGCAGCTTCTGCTTGCCACAGGGGAGGCGCAGATTCTAGGGTCAGTCACGATCCGTAGCGCTGCGGCTTGCCCTCGGTCGCGGCCTGGTGCCGTCCTCGCCACATGCCGGACCGACCCGCATGGGGGACAGGCGCGCCCGCACTGGCGCAACCGCAAGTGTTGTGTTTAGGAATGGGCGCGCCACGGTCTGCCTGCTTACAGCCGATCATCTGGCCGCACATCCGCCACAAGGACCCACCCGTCTTGGCCGCACAGCAAAAGACCCCCGGACCCAAGGTGCTTCACCGGTCAATGGCAGCCCGGCGCATCAACGGCCATCTGATGCTGGGTGCGGTGCGGCAAGGGAACACGCCGACGTACCGCGCGTTCTTCGCGACCGGCACCGACCCCGCGGACTTTGACGCCCTGGCCAAGACGCTGACACCTGAAGCGGGCAATTCGGCCATCCGCGAGGTCCGCGGCGTGTCCGGGGGCTTCATGCTGGTGGGGCAGGATGCAGGACCGTCACCGCAGGTGCAGCTTGGGTCCGACACCCTGACCCTGACACCCGGTGCCGATGAATGCGCGCTTTTCGCCGGGCGCAATGTCCTGTTGGCAACCCGCCTGCGGGAACCGGCCGAACGTGTCGCCGATTGGCTGCAGTATCATGCAACCCATCACGGCGCTGACGCGGCGCTGATCATCGACCGCGCGCCGCCAGACGGGGACGACGGCAAGGCCTTTGCGACCGTGCTGCACACATCCCTCGCCACGAGGGGTTTGCCCGATCTGGTCGTCGTCGTGATGTCGCCGGGTATCCCGCTGGGCAAACCCGACAGCCCCGGGGAAGACCAGCTTTGGCTGGCCCCCGACGCGCCGGGCAAGGACCGCATGACACCGCCCGCCAACGACCCTTGGCTCGCCCCCCTTGATCAGGAACTTGTGCTGGAACTGGCGAAGTGGTGGTTTCTCACTCGCGCGCGCGCGGTCCTGTGCCTTGACGTCTGCGATCTTTTGACACCGCGCGCCAAGGGCGCGCCCAGCGCGTTTGATCTGTGCCTTTTGGCCAAGCGGGGCGTTGTGTCCCTTCAGGGCAGCCACGTCTATCCTTGGCGACTGCGCGACGAGGTCGCGCCGCAATTTGGTGACCATATCTGCAAACTGGCCGGCCACGACCACGACCTGGCGCGCTGGGGCGTCGCCCCGGAGCTTGCAGGGCTCGACAAGACCTGGCGACTGGCGCGGGTGTCTTATGCCAAGCCTGACCCAGATCACACGCTAATGTTCTGGCGGGCCATGGCGTTGCGCGTCCCATCGACAGGCGGTGCCGCACTCGCCCCCAAGGCGGGCCTGACCGAAGATCCGGCCCTACTCGCAACCGCAACGGGCATCCTTGGCCACAAGCCTGTTCGCATGCCGGTTGCAAAGGCCCGTAGCGCGACAAGCCCCCGCACCTGCATCGTCACCACCATGAAAAACGAAGGCCCCTTCATCCTCGAATGGCTGGCCTGGCATCGCGCCATCGGTGTTGATGATGTGCTGGTCTATACCAACGACTGCAACGACGGCACCGACACGATGCTGTCGATGCTGCAGAAGAAGGGTCTTGTGCAGCACCGCATGAACCCCTGGAAACCCGGGGGAGCCTTGAAGCCCCAGCACGCGGCACTGCAGGCTGCAGAATCCGAACCCGTGGTGCAAGATGCAGGCTGGATCGTCTGCATGGATGTGGACGAATTCATCAACATCAAACTGGGTGATGGCCGCCTATCCACGCTTTATGCCGCCATGGAAGGCGCGCATCCGGGTGCCAACATGATCAGCATGACGTGGCGGCTGTTCGGCAATGCCGATGTGCAGCCCTTTGACGACAGCTTAGTCATCAGCCAGTTTGCCCTCTGCGCGCAGGAGTTGATCCGCAAGCCGCATCAGGCCTGGGGCTTCAAGACACTGTTTCGCAACCTCGATGTCTACAAGAAGATGGGCGTCCACCGCCCCAAGGGCCTGACGCCGTCCTTGCGCGACGCCGTCAAGTGGCTGAACGGGTCGGGTCGCCCGATGCCCGCCAAGATGCTGCGCAACGGCTGGCGGTCCAGCCTTGACACCTATGGCTATGACTGGGTGCAGCTAAACCACTATGCTGTGCGTTCTGCCGAAAGCTTTCTGGTCAAGCGTGACCGGGGTCGCGTCAATCATACCGATCGTGATCAAGGGTTGGCCTACTGGTTTCGCATGAACCACAACGCCGTCGAGGACCGGTCGATCCAGACCCGCCTGCCGCTGCTGCAGGCCGAATGGGACCGCCTGATGGCCGATCCCGATATCCGCGCGGCGCATGAACAATCTGTCGCAGCACACCGCGCCAAGATCGCCGAGTTGCGCATGGTACCCGCCTATGCCGACTTTTATGCCGACCTGACCGGGCCGCGATTGCAAACCCTGTCACGCCGCCTGAAACACTTTGGCACTGCAGTCTTTGCCGCAGGCCCCAGTGTTGTGCCCGACGACATCGCCCTGGCGCCCCACCTGCCGGAGGGGTTCTTTTTCACGGTCAAGGGCCCGGACGAAGACGAAGCATTGCCCGAGGCGGATTGAATCTTCCCAGGGTGTTCCACGAACGCTACCTATCCGTTTCAAGATTGTCAGAATACTTGATCGCAGATAGACTTTTCCATCAGAACTTTATTGAGGAAAATTTGAATGTTTGACGGCCTATTGCGCCTAAATCTCGGAACTGAAACAAATCCCAACGTCAGACTGGTCAGATGGGCGCTTCTATTGTCCCTTTTGACTACCGCTCTTCTTTGCGCCTATCTGGTCGTCGTTTTCGCTAACACCGATGCATTTGGTTCAGAGCGACTTTACTGGGAATACTCTGGCCGAGTACTTGGAAAGGACTGGACGCTAGGCTACAACGAGTGGATCCATAACCGTATCGGCGACTTGCCGTCATTGCCCGATGCCGCCGGTGCCAACGGACAAGAGGCACCATATAGCGACTTTGTACTGGAGTATCCGCCTGGGGCAATGATCTACTTTACCGCCGTCCCGCTTGTAGCGAATGACTTTCAGACTTTCAGCACTGTTCATCATGTCTTGATGGCGGCCTCCTTTTTAGCCGCTGTCTGGGCGAGTCTGGCAAGTTTGCGCCTCTGCGGACCATCGACCATCGGATTTGTCGCCGCCGCGATGAGTGCACCTGTCTTGCTGTATCTGGTCGGGGGTATCATGGTCGTCTCGCGATTTGACGCGCTCGCTGCCGTCTGTGTTGCAGTGGGTATTTGTCAGGCCATGCGGGGGCGGCTCGACACTGCTGCTTTGCTGATCGGGCTAGGGGCCAGCATTAAGATTTGGCCGATCTTTCTGCTGCCATTTCTCTTGCCCCCAGGCAGTGTGGCCACGCAAATGCGCGTCTTTGGCAGGATGGCGCTTGTCGCCGTCGGAATATTCGCTCTGGCCCACATTTTCTGGATACCATTTGGCAGCCAAGCCAGAGATCTGTTAGGTTATCTGGAATTTGCATCGCAGCGACCGCCCCACTCCGAATCGATGATTGTGCTGCTTAGCAGCGTCTTAGGATATATGGACGCCTCACAAGCAACCTTTTCATTCGGTTCTCACAACCGGGAGTTTGGCTCTCTACTCGCAACGTCCGTTGAACTGCGACTTGCATTTCTTTTACTTTCTGGCGTCATGGTGCTTGCGATAGTCTTTTACGCGTCAAAAAATCTGGCACGCGGAGAACTCTTGCGGCTTCAGGCATCTTTGCGTCTTTCCGTAGTTGCGCTTCTCCTATGCACGTCGATGTTCTTTTCGGGCGAGTACATGATCTGGCTGGTTCCGCTGGTCCTTGCAGTATCAGGTTCATGGCAGGGCATAACGCTGGCGACAACATTTGTCGCTATGGCAGGCGTCAAGGCAAGTTACATCCGTTATGACGACGCGCTTGCCATGAACGCGACCGGGCAGGCGGTCGGCGCTGTGAAGTGGGGCGCAATCAGTGCCCTTGCCCTTTTGGGAATCTTGGCGCTTCTGCTGGCCTTTCGGCGCAGCAGGCGCAACATTTCGGGATAGTCAGCGGAGGCGAAAATCAACCGGTTTTCATCAATAAAAAGGGCGCCCTTGCGGGGCGCCCTTTCCAAATTCCCTGATGGATGGATTACATCATTCCGTCCATGCCGCCCATTCCGCCCATGCCGCCGCCGCCACCGCCGCCATTGGCCTTGTCGGCCGGACGATCAGCGATCATTGCTTCGGTGGTGATCAGCAGGGATGCGACCGAGGCTGCATCTTCCAGCGCGATGCGCACGACCTTGGCCGGATCGATGACGCCGAACTTGAACATGTCGCCATATTCTTCGGTCTGCGCGTTGAACCCGAACGTCTTGTCTTTGCTTTCGCGGATCTTGCCCGCGACAACAGCACCGTCAACACCCGCATTCTGCGCGATCTGACGCAGCGGAGCCTCAAGTGCCTTACGCACGATGGTGATGCCAGCGTCCTGATCAGAGTTTACACCCTTGAGGCCGTCCAGCGCATGGGCCGCCTGCATCAGTGCCACGCCACCGCCAACCACGATGCCTTCTTGTACGGCAGCGCGGGTTGCGTTCAGCGCGTCGTCAACGCGGTCCTTGCGCTCTTTCACTTCGATCTCGGTCATGCCGCCAACCCGGATCACCGCAACGCCGCCAGCCAGTTTGGCCACGCGCTCTTGCAGTTTTTCCTTGTCGTAATCGCTGGTAGTTTCTTCGATCTGGGTGCGGATCTGGGCCACGCGGGCTTCGATCTCGGCCTTGTCACCAGCGCCGTCGATGATCGTCGTGGTGTCTTTGTTGATCGAGATCTTCTTGGCGCGGCCGAGCATGTCGATGCCGACATTTTCAAGCTTCATGCCAAGATCATCGCTGATCACCTGACCACCGGTCAAGATGGCGATGTCCTGCAGCATCGCCTTGCGACGATCGCCAAAGCCCGGGGCCTTGACGGCAGCGATCTTCAACCCGCCGCGAAGCTTGTTGACGACCAGTGTGGCCAAAGCCTCGCCTTCGACGTCTTCGGAGATGATGACCAGCGGGCGCTGCGACTGGATGACGGCCTCCAGCAGCGGGACCATCGGCTGCAAGCTGGACAGCTTTTTCTCGTGCAGGAGGATGTAGGCATCCTCAAGATCTGCGATCATCTTGTCGGCGTTGGTGACAAAATAGGGCGACAGATAGCCACGGTCGAACTGCATGCCTTCAACCACTTCGGTCGTGGTCTCAAGGCCCTTGTTCTCTTCGACGGTGATGACACCCTCGTTGCCGACCTTTTGCATCGCGTCGGCGATCTGGCGGCCGATTTCAGCTTCGCCATTGGCGGAGATGGTGCCAACCTGGGCCACTTCAGCGGTGTCGCTGACCGGGCGCGCGGCGGCCTTGATCGCTGCAACGACCTTGGCGGTTGCCATGTCGATGCCGCGCTTGAGGTCCATCGGGTTCATGCCGGCAGCGACTGCCTTCATGCCTTCCTTGACGATGGCCTGCGCCAGGACGGTGGCGGTAGTGGTGCCGTCGCCAGCTTCGTCATTGGTGCGGCTGGCCACTTCTTTGACCATCTGTGCGCCCATGTTCTCGAACTTATCGGACAGTTCGATTTCCTTGGCGACCGTGACACCGTCCTTGGTGATCACGGGTGAACCAAAACTTTTCTCAATGACCACGTT
>JBKJVF010000185.1:0-5103 GCA_046589965.1 Paracoccaceae bacterium | reverse complement strand
CGGGGCGGCGATCCTGGGGGATGCCGCACATCCGACGCTGCCGTTTCTGGCGCAAGGCGCCAACATGGCGCTGGAGGATGCCTGGGTTCTGGCCCAGCGACTGGCGGGCGCGGACACCATGGCGGCAGGCCTTGCGGCCTATCAGACCGCGCGCCGGGACCGCTGTGTCAGGATCGTCGAGGCGGCAAACGGCAATGCCCGCGCCTATCATCTGTCGGGATTGACCCGGATGGCTGGGCATGTGGCCTTGCGCGCGGTGGGGGCGGTTGCCCCGGGGCTGATGCTGCGCCGGTTCGACTGGCTTTACCGCCACGATGTGACCAAGGGCTAGGGGCTCTGACCCCCCGTCGGGCGGATCGCGCCGTCCTCGGGATGCTACTTTCAGTCAGAAAGGCCGGTCAGGCGGCAAGGTCGATCCAGATCGGCACATGGTCGGACGGTTTGTCGCCGCCGCGCACATCCTTGTCGATCCGGCAGTCGGTCAAGAGGTCTGCCGCCTGCGGGCTGAGAAGGTGGTGATCAATGCGGATGCCGTTGCCCCGTTCCCACGCGCCAGCCTGATAATCCCAGAACGTGTACTGGCCGGGGGCGGGGTTGCGGGTGCGGAACGCTTCGGTCAGACCCAGTGCCAGGAGCTTGCGAAAGGCCGCGCGGCTTTGCGGCAAGTAAAGCGCATCGGTGACCCAGGCCTCGGGCCGGGCGGCATCGATGGCTTGCGGGATCACGTTGTAATCGCCGCAAAAGACCAACGGTTGCTCGGTCGCGAGAAGGACCGCCACCCGCTTTTGCATCCGTTCCATCCAGGCCAGTTTGTAATCGTATTTCGGCCCCGGTGCCGGGTTGCCGTTCGGCAGGTACAGCCCGCAAACCCGCACGCGCCTTGTCCCCACCACCGTCGCCTCGATCCAGCGCGCCTGTTCGTCCCCATCGTCGCCGGGCAAGCCCCGTGTCACATCCTCCAACGGCAGTTTCGACAGGATCGCCACCCCGTTGAAGCCTTTTTGGCCATGCGTTTCGACCCGGTAGCCCATCGTTTCGAAGATTTCGCGCGGGAAGGCGTCATCGACCGACTTGATTTCTTGCAGGCAGACCACATCGGCGTGGGCCGTCTCCAGCCATTGGGGCAGCGCCTCGATCCGCGCCTTGATGCCGTTGATGTTGAACGTCGCGATCTTCATGCGTTGCCTCCCGCCTTGACCTTCAAGGTTAGGCCGCCCGATCCCGCCGCACAAGATCAGGCCGACAGCGCCAGCGTCGGTCGCACGGCGTCCAGCCACAGCGCATCGAGTTCGCGCAGCGCGGCGGGATCAAACCGGTCCGCCTCATCCCAATAGCGCCCGGAGGGGACCAGATAGCCAAGGCGCGCCTCCATCGCATCGGCGCGTGCGGCCAGCGCCCTGTCATGGGGCAGGGGCACGCGTGCCTTCAGCCCTGTCCGCCCGACGCGCGGAAAAACCTGACGCGACGGTCCAGCGGACAGGTTGACGATGGCGCAACCCTGCCGCGCCGCATGCACCATCAGACGCGCCGATTTCGCCTCCAGCGATTGCAGGGTGATGTCGGCGCGCAAGGGATCGGCGGTGCCGGTGCCATAAAAATGCGTCGCCCGCCCGGTTGGATAGTGCATGTCGCAGCCAAAGACCGCCAGCACCCGGGGGCGCAGGGTCGCGAGCATCCAGTAAGCGGCGGTAAAGGCCATCGTGCCCCCGGCATAGACAAACCCGCCATAGGCGTTCTGCGCCGGTACGAACGCCTCTTGCGTCACCATCTCTTGGCCTGGCGCGGGCAGTGGACGGCGGGCGGGTGGAAAATCCCAAGGATGCACCAATGCGTCCCAGTCCGGCCGCACGCGCCATGCATTGTTGATCGCGGTGATCTGATCGAACGGCGCGCGCGGCCATGTCCGCGCCTCGGTCACGTTCGGGCCGGAGCCGAGCAAAAGTGCGATGGTCATCGGGTACGGCCTTTTTGTCTTTTAGATTAGGGCATCTAGGGCGGCGCGGCCAATTGGAAAGACCGCGCAACAAAACCGGATCGAACGACCCAACCTAACATCGCGCCCGCGCACCTTTCAACGCCAGGATGTAAAAGTCTTGAATCGCGACACGGGAGGAGTAAGCTATCCCGATATTGCAGACCGTTCGGTATTTCGCCGACATTTTTAATTCGGGTATTGGTGATGAAAAAACAACTGATTGTGGTTGTGCATGGCGTTGGCGTCCGCGAAGCCGGCATCAGCACGGACCTGCTTGCGACTGCGCTGGATGATGATCCGCCCCTGGTGAAGGATGAGGCTGGGGTCCGCGACAACACCGCAGAGGTGGCACCTTCGATCACTTGGCGACCGCATTCCAGCGACGATTTTCATCTGCGCGAGCTGCCTCGATACGGCACCAACCACAAGCGGTCGATCTTTCCCGCGCGGGTCCGGCGCTATCGCCATTATGACAAGGACGATCCACCGACCATCCTGAAAGAACGCGTTGTCGCCGACTTTTACTGGGGCGACATCTCGGCCACCGGCAAAGAGGTGCTGGCGCTGATCGTCGGGTTTTTCAAGATCGTGCTGGGCCTGTCGCATGCTGTGCGCGAAAACGCGCGGTCGGTGTTTGACGGGGACACATGGCAGGACCGATTTGCGCGCAAGCTGGCGTCGTTCGCGGCATTGACGATCCATGGGCCGATCTTTGCGATCAACATCGTGTTGCTGGTCGGGCTGGCGGTTGACTGGGCGATGCGCCTTGGGGCGGAAAAGCTGCGCGACCCGGCAGAGCGGGTGGCAAAAGCCAGCGGCGCGATCATCACTGCCATGCCGGGGCAAACCCTGGTCTTTGCGGGCCTGATGACACTTTTTTCGTTTGGGTTCGGCGCTTGGCTTTTGCGGCGGGGCGATGCGTACCTGATCCGGTTCCTTGGGGGCTGGATGGTCGCGATAGGGATTTTCTTCGCGGCCCTCGCTGCGGTTGACGGCAAATCGGGGTTCACCGCGTTCTACGGGATGGATTCGGCACTGCGTGCCCTGAACTGCGCGTGGCTCCCTGACAGCCAGCTTGCGCAAGGACGGGTTCAGGGTGCCAACGAGGTTCATCGCCGCTGCATCCATGATTATCAGGGGCCTGCGCTTTACGGCATGCGTTTGCAGGGTGCGATGGTCTTGGCCTGGACTGTGGTCATTGGCGCGGCGATTGCTCTTGGCGTCGCTTCTGCGCTACGCAAACGGGCCGTGGGCGCGGCACAGCCGGTCAGCTTCGTGATGCCGGCGCTGGGTCTGATGATGCTGTTGTGGTTCCTGCTTTTTGCCGCGCTTTGGACGACGGTCCTGCGCCTGCCGTTGAACTGGAACACCAATCCCAACCACGTCAGCTCGGCCTTGCGCGGGGTCGGTCCGGCGGTTGTTGCTGTGGTGGTGCTCATCGTGACGGCGATCGCCTTACATGTGCGCAAGGTGCGCACGATGGGGCGGATGTCGCCAGACGACTATTTCAAGGATGCACCGGTGCTGGCGGAACGTCACCGCCTGCTGATTGGAAAAGTGCTGTTGTGGGAGTTGAACGCCTTTGTGCTGGTGGTGGCCCTGCTCAGCGCGGATGGCGCGATGCGCGGGCTTGGGGTCGGCCAACTGTTGCCGGATGCCATCCCGGCCTTCCTGCAGCGCAATGCGACGTGGTTCATGGGCGGGCTGGCGCTGCTGGCCGCGTTCATCTTTGGCTATGCGCGCAATGCTTTTGCCCTGGGCATCGCGATCTTTACGGACGTGCTGGTCTATATCAACGACTACTCCTGGAATACCTCGGCGACCGAAGACGGCCCGAATGGTGCCTACAAGCCGGTCTGGCTTGAAGGGCCGGCCCGTGTGAAAACCGCGCGCAAGGCGGACCTGGAAACGCCGCATGGCTATTGGCCGAGCCGCCGGATTCAGGACCGGTTGAAGGTGTTGATGGCGCAACTGATCGACGACGAAGCCCCGGACGAGATTGTCATCGTGTCCCACAGTCAGGGCACCGTCATCGCAATCGACGTGATCGATGCCGAGGCAAACAACTGGCTTAACGCCAGCCCCAAGGGCCTGAGCCTGGAACTGGTCACGATGGGATCGCCCTATACCCACATCTATTGCACGTACTTCCCCAAAAGCTTCAGACCCCACAGATCGCGCGATAATCTCAACCCGCGTTATCCGGGGCCACAGCACAGTCCGGGTGTGCTGAGCAAATGGACGAACATCTTTCGCATGGATGACTTTGTCGGCACCTTCATTGACGGGTCGGACCTGCCAGCGGAAGGCAGTTGGCCCGAACGCCAATGGCCCCGCGAATACGCGGTCCCAAAGAACGGCCACACGATGTATTGGACCGACGAGAACGTCGCCAAGATTCTGCGTCCGTTGCTGGAAGCGTCCTAGGCAGGCGCCTTAGGTCACATCGAGAACGACGTCCCGCAGCCGCAGCTTGAACTGGCATTCGGGTTTTCGACCACAAACCGCGCGCCGATCAGCTCATCGGTGAAATCGATCACGGCATTGGCCAGAAACGGCAGCGAGACCGCGTCGACCAGCACCTTGTGCCCGGCGCGTTCCAGCACCAGATCATCCGCAGCGGGTTCATCCAGCTTGATCTCGTACTGAAAGCCGGAACACCCGCCGCCTTCGACCGCGACCCGCAAGGCGCGGATATGGCCAGTCATCTCGGCAATCTCGGCCAGCCGCGCATAGGCGCGGTCGGTGACGCGGGGCGGCAAGGTCAGTGGGGCAAGGTTCATCGGGCGTGGTCCCTATGCATGCGGGTCTGCACCGAATATAGGGAAGGCCAAGGGTTTGAACAAGGACGGATGCCGGTGACACTTGCCCCCTATGCCTGCCAGCCAGACCGATCACGCGGGCGGCTGCATACCGAAGGCATGTCGTCCTTTCGCAGCCCGTTCCAGCGCGACCGCGACCGGATCATCCATTCTTCGGCGTTTCGGCGGCTGAAGCACAAGACGCAGGTCTTTGTCGAACATGAAGGCGACTATTACCGCACCCGCCTGACCCATACGATCGAGGTGGCGCAAGTGGCGCGCACCATCGCGGGCGTCCTTGGCCTCAATACCGACCTTGCCGAGGCC
>JBKJVF010000251.1:0-6312 GCA_046589965.1 Paracoccaceae bacterium | reverse complement strand
CGGGTGTGATCTCGACGCTGGACTGGAAGTCGCTGGGTGAGGTGCCGGTGCCGCAGGTGATGGACCTGACGCACAGGAACCAGGTCGCCGACTGGCTGGAGCGGAACAACCTGGTGGAGCCCATCGTGCAGGCGCGGGGGATGGATGCAGGCGCGGTGCTGCGCCAGAAGATGGACTTCATCCTGGTCGAGGCGGCGGATGCCTTGGGGATTGAGATCGGGGACGCGCGGCGGACGGAGCTGCGCAAGATCGCCTACAAGCTGGGGTCCGCGTTGCCGCAGGAATTCCGTGGGTTGGCGGCGGTGCTGGCCTGGGTCGAAAAGGCGGGCGACTGGCCACGGATCACGTCAGAACACCCAAGCTATTTCTACACGCTGCGCGCGCGGGCCGGAAAAGACCGCGATCTGGTCAACATGCTCTTGTCCGAACTGTCGCCGCTGGACGTGCGGCAGATGTTCATCGTCCACAAGGAACTTTTCTACGCCCATTACGCCACTTGGTCGGAGCGCAAGCAGACCTATGTGGCGGATTTCCTGGCGCGGGAGTATCAGGTGGACAAGGAAGGCGCGCGCGAGGCGTTGTTCGGGCCGGAACCCGGCATGGACGAGGCGCACCGCCCGCAGATGGCCGCAGGGCCGAAACCGACGCGGGATCTGGGACGGATCGTCGGGCCGTGGGGCGCGGTTGACAGGGGGCGTAAATGATCTTTGCGATGGCGCGGCTGATGGTAATGGCCCTGATCGGGCTGTCGGTGGTCTATGTGCTGGTGTCGATCTATTCCAGATCCGTCCGGCGCGAAAAGCTGGAAAAGGAATGGGATACCGACCCCGCGCGCGAAGGCGCACCCGATGCGGACCGGACGACTTTCATCGAGGCGGGCATGGACGCTTACCGCCACGGGCTGAAACGTCGGCTCTTGTGGCTGATCTACATCATCCCCATGATCGTTTTTGTGACCATCATCTACTTCGTGAACTGGTAAGGAGGCCTGCCCATGTGGACCAAGATCAAATGGGGATTTCGCATCCTTCTGTTGCTGATCGTCGGGCTGTTCCTGCATTACACGCTGCCGCAGCACGATGTGGTGCAGATCATCAACACCTATAACAAGCTGACGCCGATCGGGGCGAATTCGATCTTTTACTCCAGTGGGGATACTGGCACGGGGACGGAAACCCTGGCTGATACCCGCGATATCCGGTTCATCAACGCGGGTTATCCGGACGGCACGACGGTGATGGTTTACCGCAACGAGGATACCGGCTGGATCTGGCCGCCCTATTTCAAATGGGACAGCAGCACGCTGCAAGCCGAGGCGGAGAACTTCAAATCCGACAAGGCGAACCCGACCTGGGTGTCGATCACGCATTACGGCTGGCGGCTGGAATGGCTGTCGACATTCCCCAACGCGGTCGCCATCAACCAAGTGGCTGGCCCCGACGTGCGGATCATCCCCTGGGCGTCGATCATCATCCTGACGGCGCTGGCGCTGGCCTTGTTCATGTTGCGTCGCATGTGGCTGCAGTTCCGCGAGCGCGCGATCGATCCAGCGGTGGCCGAAGCGGGCGAGGTCTGGGATTCTGTCGACGCCAGGGCCGATGCCGCGCGTGCCGAGGCAAGCGGGTTCTTTGGCCGGATTTCCGCGTGGTTCGGGAGCTGGCGCGCCAAGAAGTGATCTGTTTCGCGCCGTAACCTGCGCAAGTCTCGCCCGGCGTTGACAGTTCGCCTTGGGCAAGGGACACCAAGGGCCCCAGCAGGAGAACGGGATTGCGCGATCTGATCCGGGCCAACGCCGGTCTGCTTGTGGCAGGCGTGGCCACCTTTATCGTGATGGGGGCGGGGCAGTCGCTTTATGGCCCGGCACTGCCGGTCTATTCGCGGGCCTTTGGCATTTCGACGGCGGCTGCGGGCATGCTAGTATCGGCCCATTGGGTCGGCTGTTTTATCGGTGTCGGCTACATGTTCTTTCGCGGCGCCACAGTCACGCCGCGTCATGCGCTGGTGATGATGGTGTTGGGAAGCGCGGGCCTGGCCGCGATGGTCAGCTTTCCCGTAACCCTTGTCGCGGCGGCGCTGTTCGGAAGCGGTTACGGCATGGCGGCTGCGGTCTTCAATCCGCGCGTGCTGGTGGCGTTCGGGGCGCGGGGGCCGTCGATGCTCAGCCTTTTGAACGCGACCTTTGGTCTTGGGGCGATTGCAGGTCCGCTGGTCTTTGTGGCGCTGAGCAGTGATCCGCAGTTGACCTTCGGACTGACGTCGATGCTGTGCGTGGTGATCTGGGTCGTTTCAGGTGCGGCGGGCGCGGCGCCGGTATCGACAGTTACCGCCAAGCAGCCCTTTCGGCCCCCTTTCGGTATTCTGGCCTTCGGGGCCATGGCGGTCGGCTGCGAGGCATCGCTGATCGGCCTTGGTCCGACGGCGTTGATCGCGGCGGGCCTGGCCGAAGAACGGGCGTCGACGCTGTTGTCGGCATTCTTTGTGGTCTTCTTGCTGTCGCGGGTGGCGCTGATCTTTGCGGCGCACCTGATCCCCGCTTTCGTGCTTTTGGCGGGCTCGCTCGCCTTGGCGGGAATTTTTGCGGTCGGGGCCGCGATGGGGCCGCCCGGGGTGTTCTTCGTGGCGATGGGCGCACCAGCGGGCCTGTTCTTTCCGGGCTTTTACGTGTTGGCCACGCAACGCCTGGGCACAGACCTGCGCGTACCGCCGACGATTCTGGCGGCGGGGCTGGTTGGCGGCATCTTTTCGCCCTTGATCATCGCGCCCATGATGGAACCGCTGGGATCGCGCGGATTCTTCTGGCTTGTCGCGGGGCTTATGCTGGGGACGGCAATGCTGGCGATGGTCGCCTCGCGCTGGATGCGTCGCTGAGGAAAAGGGCGGCTGGTCGCGTGGTGCGCGCCCTGCGCCAGACCAGCACCGTCTGGCGGTCAACCATGGCCTCGCGGGTCAGGTCGATCTTGGCAAACCATTGCCGCCGCCGATGGGTCCAGAATGAGATCATTGCGCATCGCCTTTGCCGTTCGTCGCTGGTGGTCATGAGATTGAACCAGAGACGTTGAAGAAGCGTTACGCGGTTTGGCTGAGGCGTCGCGGGAAGAATTCAACAATGCCTTGGGGTGGGGACGCCGCCGCTCGTCAGATTTAGCGGCCTGATTGCCATGTCGCCACACTGTCCACCGGATAGAGCAGCATCAGCACGTTCAGTGCCAGGCCGTCGCGGATCAGCGCGATCGTCAGCGCCTCAAACGCGATGATCAGCGCGACCGTCGCCCATACCGGCAGTCTTGACGCAAGCCAAAATCCAAGCACCATCGCCAGCACATCGGCGACCGAGTTCAGAACAGAATCGCCGAAATAGTCGACCGCGATGGTGGCGGTGCGGTAACGCTCGATCACGGCGTCGGAGTTTTCGACCATCTCCCACGCGCATTCGATCAGCGTCGCAATTGCCAGCCGCCAGCCAAAGGACAACCGCCGCGCCACCAGCCACAGAAGGCCAAAGAACAGGAACCCGTGGATGATATGGGACGGCGTGTACCAGTCCGAAATGTGTTGGGAGTTTTCGGAGCTGATGACCTGGCCATGCCACAGTTTGATGTATCCGCATTTGCAGATCGGCTCGCGCCCAATCCACAGCAGATAGGCACCGACAAGCACGATGATCAGGGCGGTGACGAGGTAGGGCAGGCGTTTGGTCATGACGCAGTGGAATCACGGGGCACGTGCTGCGTCCAGTTGTTTCGCCAAGGGATCGGTGCTGCAGGCCCAGTTGTCGCAGGCTGGCATCAGGTTATCATGGCATCGGGGATGGGAGAGGTGGCGATGAACAAGTATGGACCCACGCGGGCGGAACTGAAATTCCGGATTGTCGTGTCGATCTTCGGGTTGGGCTTCATGCTCTTTGCGATCTGGTACCGTGGTATTCCAGATGGCCCGGCGCTGGTGGAAGTGGTGGGGCTTGCCAGCGTCTTTTTTGGCGGCACTCTGATCCTGTCAGTGCGACGTCTGATCCAGATGCGCAAAGCAGGGATGTGAGCCGAACCCGTAACGGGTTGTATTCAGGACAGCTGCGGCAACAGACGGACGCGGCCATCAAGCGTCAGGTGAAAGACGTCGCGCCCTTCGATCACGATGGCGGACAAGGGGCCGCCATAGGCTGCCCCGCTATCGATGTTCACGCGATTACCGCAATGGGTCGGCGTGTCGATGGCGGTGTGGCCATGGATCACCAGCGGGCCATGATCACGCGGATCGTCCAGAAACTCGCGCCGGATCCAGACAAGGTCGGTTTCGGCCTGCTGGTCCAAAGGGACGCCGGGGCGGATGCCCGCGTGGACAAAGACGGCCTCACCTTCCTGGCAAAGCGTCGGCAGGCCTTGCAGAAACGCACGGTGAGCGGCGGGGACATTGGCCACCGCTTCGGCATGGACGGGGGCGAGTGGTCGGTCGGCCGCGTTGCGCACGCCGTAGGACGCCATCGTCGCGCCGCCGCCGATCTTGAAATGCAGGTAGCTCAGGTCCGACCGAAGGCCAGGGTCCACCGCCTTGGGGTCATCCAGAAACAAGGTCAGCATGCGGTCGTGGTTGCCCTTGAGCACGATCCAGGGCTGGCCAGCCGCAATGCCGGTCATCAGGTAGTCGATGACGCCAGCAGAGTTCGGCCCACGGTCGACCAGATCGCCGACATGGACGATCTTTGGCGGGCTGCCGTGACGTGCGGCATCCTCGGCGATCAGCCCGTGCAGGCCGCGCAGCTGGTCGAGATGTCCGTGGATGTCGCCGATGGCGTAAAGAGGCATGAAGGCCGGGTCCTTGGGTGGGACGACCGGGGGCGCTGCCCCCGGACCCCCGGGATATTTATGAAAAGGAGAAAGGGCAAGGCCCGGGGTCAGGCGACCTCGAACCGCAAGGGCTTGACCTGTTGGAACATGCCCGTGCTTTCCAGCGTTTCCACGACCTTGGGATCGATGGCCTGATCAAGGTACAAAAGCGCAATCGCGTCTTGTCCCACGCCGGACCGGCCAAGGGTGAAGTTCGCGATGTTGACGCCGTTCTTGCCCATCGTCATGCCCAGAAGGCCAATGATGCCGGGCACGTCCTCGTTGGTGGTGTAGAGCATATGGGCCCCCACTTCGGCGTCGATGTTGACGCCCTTGATCTGGATGAAGCGCGGTTTGCCGTCGGAAAAGCAGGTCCCGGCGACAGATCGTTCGCGTTTGTCCGTGACCATCGTGACCTTGATATAGGCGTCGAAAACACCGGTCTTTTCCTGACGCGTGGTGGAGATCTGGATGCCGCGCTCTTTCGCGACGACCGGGGCGGAGACAAGGTTCACATCCGGGTTCTGCGCTTTCAGGACGCCCGCGATGACGGCGGAGTTGAGGGCTGCAAGGTTCATGCCCGCGACGGTGCCGTCGTAAAGGATGTTGATCGCCTTGATCGGCTCGTCCGTCATCTGCCCGATGAAGCTGCCAAGGTGGGAGGCAAGCTTGATCCAGGGGCCCATCACGGCGGCTTCTTCGGCCGTGACGTTAGGCATGTTGAGCGCGTTCTGCACGGCACCGGTCAGCAAGTAGTCCGACATCTGTTCGGCGACTTGCAGCGCCACATTTTCCTGTGCTTCGGTCGTTGATGCGCCAAGGTGTGGGGTGCAGACGACGTTCGGCATATTGAAAAGCGGGTTTTCGGTTGCGGGTTCGGTCTCGAACACATCCAGCGCAGCACCCGCGACATGCCCGGATTTCAGCGCCTCGGCGAGGGCGGCCTCATCGATCAACCCGCCCCGGGCGCAGTTGATGATGCGGACACCCCTTTTCGTCTTGGCCAGATTCTCCGCAGACAGAATGTTGCGGGTTTTGTCGGTGAGGGGGACGTGGAGGGTGATGAAATCTGCGCGCGCAAGAAGGTCATCGAGGTCGACCTTGGTGACGCCCAGCTGCTTGGCGCGTTCGTCAGAAAGGAAGGGATCGTAGGCGACGACCTTCATATGCAGACCCACCGCACGGTCACAAACGATCCCGCCGATGTTGCCGGCACCGATCACGCCAAGGGTCTTGTTGAACAGCTCCACCCCCATGAAGCGGGATTTCTCCCACTTGCCGGCCTGGGTGGAGGCGTTGGCTTCGGGCAGTTGGCGGGCGACGGCAAACATCATCGCGATGGCATGTTCCGCCGTGGTGATGGAGTTGCCAAAGGGCGTGTTCATCACGATGACGCCCTTTTTTGATGCCGCCTGGATGTCGACATTGTCGACCCCGATCCCGGCGCGGCCTATCACCTTAAGGTTGGGCGCAGCCGCGAGGATCGCTTTAG
>JBKJVF010000019.1:0-14839 GCA_046589965.1 Paracoccaceae bacterium | reverse complement strand
GGATTTCGTCGATGAACAGGATCGCGTCGGGCATTTTTTCGAGCTCGTTCACGACCGATTTCATGCGTTCCTCGAAATCGCCGCGATAGCGGGTGCCCGCCAGCAACGCGCCCATATCGAGCGAATAGATCGTGGCATGGGCCAAAATCTCGGGCGTTTCGCCTTTGACGATCTTCCAGGCCAGACCTTCGGCAATGGCGGTTTTGCCCACGCCGGGGTCACCCACCAAAAGCGGGTTGTTCTTGCGGCGGCGGCAAAGGACCTGGATGCAACGCTCCACCTCCATCTCGCGGCCGATAAGGGGGTCGACGTCGCCTTTTTTGGCTTTGACATTCAGGTCGACGCAATACTTGGCAAGTGCGGATTCCTTGGCTTCGCCCGCCTCGGCCTTGGGCGTGTCGGGCTGTTCCTCGGCGCCGGTCACGGGGCGGCTTTCGCCATAGGACGGATCCTTGGCCACGCCGTGCGCGATGAAGTTTACCGCGTCATACCGGGTCATGTCCTGTTCCTGCAGGAAATAGGCCGCGTTGGATTCGCGTTCGGCAAAGATCGCGACAAGGACATTCGCCCCCGTCACTTCGGTCCTGCCCGAGGACTGGACATGGATCGCCGCGCGCTGGATGACGCGCTGGAACGCGGCCGTCGGCACCGCCTCGGACCCTTCGACATCGGTGACCAGCGTCGACAGGTCGTCGTCGATGAAATCGACAAGCGTCTTGCGCAGATCGTCAAGGTTGACCGAACACGCCTTCATCACGCGGGCGGCGTCTGGCTCGTCGATCAGCGACAAGAGCAGATGCTCCAGCGTGGCGAGTTCGTGGCGGCGTGCATTGGCAAGCGCCAAGGCACCATGAATGGCTTGCTCGAGTGTGGTTGAAAACGATGGCACGGTTGCGTGCTCCTGTTCTACGGGCCAGATGGATCCGACGCGAACCCAACATCACCCTGTCCTCATGATCTTAAAGTTCGGTTTTATTTTGCGCACTTCAAGCGCAAATTCAGGCATTCTTCGGTTTGCGACGTCACGCTCACGAAATGTGATGAAAAGGACGGCCTAAAAGCGGTCTTTTCGGCTGCGAAGTTCGGCAAAGACCTCGGTATCCGTGGCAGAGGGCATGCCGACGGCAGCTTTCAGTTCGGGCGTGCCTGCGCGCAGGAACGGGTTGGTGGCCATTTCTTCGGACAGCTTGACAGGGACCGACGGCGTTCCCTCAGCCCTTAGTGCCGCCACCGTCGCAGATCGCAACATAAGTGCGGGATTGCCGGGTTCAAGGCTCATCGCAAAAGCAAGGTTGCTGGTGGTGTATTCGTGGCCCGAACAGATCAGCGTATCCGGTGGCATGGCGGCCAGCTTTTGCAGCGATCGCCAATAGTCCGGCGCGTTGCCTTCGAACATGCGCCCGCAACCCGCAGACATCAGGCTGTCGGCTGTAAAGGCGAGCCCCGCATCTTCGATGTAGTAGGCGATGTGGCCGACCGTATGGCCAGACACGTCAATCACACGGACAGACAGCGACCCGATCGAAAAACTGCTTGTCTCGTCCAGCGCAAGGTCCAGGGGCGGCAGGCGGTGCGCGTCTGCCGCTGCCCCCAGAACCATCGCACCTGTGGCCGCCCGCACCTCGGCTACGCCCGATATGTGGTCATCATGATGGTGCGTGATCCAGATGTCCGACAGCGTCCAGCCATGCGTTTTAAGGGCCGCAAGAACCGGTGCCGCCGCTGGTACGTCGATCAGCGCCGTCTCGCCACTGACGGGATCGTGGACGAGGTAGGCATAATTGTCGGTACGGCAGGGAACGACAACAAGTTCAAGCGCCATGGTCTTTGCACCTATCCGGGGTATGATGGCAAAGATTGACCGGGCAGAGACGGACCGCAATGCACCTTGATGTGCTTGACCTCAGAAACTTTTACTACCGCACGCAACTGGGGCGCGTGGCGCAGCGGGCGATCCGCGATCAGGTGGAACGTCTGTGGCCCCCACAGACGGCCACGACGGTTGCAGGCTTTGGTTTCGCGGTCCCACTGCTGCGCCCTTATCTCGCGACGGCGCGGCGCGTGATCGGCCTGATGCCGGGCCCGCAAGGTGTGATGCCCTGGCCCGCAGGCGAGGAAAACGTGGCGGTCCTGTGCGAGGAAACCGCCTGGCCGCTGCCAACGGGCCTTGTCGACCGGCTGATCATGATGCACGGGCTGGAAACCTCAGAGAACCCGACGGCGGTGCTGGAGGAGTCCCACCGTGTGCTCGGCCCTGGGGGGCGGGCGCTGTTCATCGTGCCGAACCGGGCTGGCCTTTGGTCGCGACGTGAGGGGACGCCTTTTGGGTTTGGGCGCCCCTATTCGATCAATCAGCTCGAGGCACAACTGAAGCGTCACGGCTTTACCCCCGAACGCAGCCATTCCGCGCTGTTTGGACCCCCTGCACAGGGGCGGTTCTGGTTGCGCACGGCGGATTTTTGGGAAAGCGTCGGGCGTCGCGCGCCATGGCTTGCAGGTGGTGTGCTGATTGTCGAGGCGTCCAAGCAGGTCTACGCACCGACGCGCGGCGGGCTTGGTGCGGTCGTCCGCCGTCCGTTGCGGGTACTGGAGGGGGTTGGCAAGGGCATTCCCGAACCAGCTTTCCAGCCCGGGTAGGTTTTGCCCGCAAGCGGCGGCGATTCTGTCCGGACATCGCGCCCCTGTGCGCGTGCAGCACCGAAATGCTGCGATTGCGACGTCACGCCGCGGATCGGAGGAATTAGTTTCCGGTGGCGCTGACGAAATGCCCGCCAACCCCGTTGCGAGGTCAGATAGCCTCTGCTAAGGACGCCCGCGACAAGGATGGTTCCTGCTAATCGGGAGGGACCCAGTGATAGCCTTGGACCTTTGCACCAGACTGTGCAAAGGGACATAAAGTTAGCGGAAGGGATGACGTGTCCGAACCAGCATCGATCTCTTTGGGCATCGCCTCGCGTTATGCGATCGCACTTTTTGGCCTGGCCAAGGAAAGCGGTCTGCTTGTTGCGCTGGAGGCGGACATCGACGCCTTGCGCAGCGCGTTGGCTGTCAGTCCCGACCTTGTCACGGTCATTTCCTCCCCGATGATTTCGCGTGATGATCAGGGCAGGGCGATCGGTGCGGTTGCCGCCAAGATGGGCCTGAATGCGCTGACCGCAAACACGCTGGCACTCATGGCGCAAAAGCGGCGCCTGTTTGTGCTGCCGCAGCTGTTGTCGGACCTGGCAAACCGGATTGCAGATGAAAAAGGCGAAGTGACGGCCGATGTCGCATCCGCGACCGCGCTGACCGCCGCCCAGACCAAACGTCTGATCGACACGCTGAAATCGCGTGTCGGCAAGACCGTGAAACTGAACACAACCGTTGATGAAAGCCTCATCGGCGGCCTTGTCGTGAAACTTGGTTCCATGATGATCGACACGTCGGTCAAGGCCAAGCTTGCGGCGCTCCAGAATGCAATGAAAGAGGTTGGGTGATGGGAATTCAAGCGGCCGAGATTTCTGCGATCCTCAAAGAGCAGATCAAGAATTTCGGCAAAGACGCCGAAGTGGCCGAGGTTGGCCGTGTGTTGTCGGTCGGTGACGGGATCGCCCGCGTCTACGGCCTCGACAACGTGCAAGCCGGTGAGATGGTCGAATTTCCCGGCGGCATCCGCGGGATGGCGCTGAACCTCGAGGTCGACAACGTCGGTATCGTGATCTTCGGCTCGGACCAGGACATCAAGGAAGGTGACGTCGTTAAGCGCACCAGGTCCATCGTGGACGTGCCTGCCGGTAACGGCCTTCTGGGACGCGTCGTTGACGGTCTGGGCAACCCGATTGATGGCAAGGGCCCGATCATCACGTCCGAACGCCGCGTGGCCGACGTGAAGGCGCCCGGCATTATCCCGCGCAAATCGGTGCATGAACCTATGGCGACCGGCCTCAAAGCCATCGACGCGATGATCCCGGTTGGCCGTGGCCAGCGCGAACTGATCATCGGCGACCGCCAGACCGGCAAGACCGCCGTCGCTTTGGACACGATCCTGAACCAGAAGGCCTATAACGAGGCTGCGGGCGCGGACGAATCCAAAAAGCTTTACTGCGTTTATGTGGCCATCGGGCAAAAGCGTTCGACCGTCGCCCAGCTGGTGAAGAAACTCGAAGAATCCGGCGCCATGGCCTATACGATTGTTGTGGCCGCGACTGCCTCTGACCCCGCGCCAATGCAGTTTCTGGCGCCCTATTCGGCCACCGCGATGGCGGAATTCTTCCGCGACAATGGCCGCCATGCGTTGATCATCTATGATGACCTGTCCAAGCAGGCGGTGGCTTACCGTCAGATGTCGCTTTTGCTGCGCCGTCCGCCGGGACGCGAGGCCTATCCGGGCGACGTGTTCTATCTGCATAGCCGCCTTCTGGAGCGTTCGGCCAAGCTGAACGAGGATAACGGTTCGGGGTCGCTGACCGCTTTGCCGATCATCGAAACCCAGGCAGGCGACGTGTCTGCCTATATTCCGACGAACGTGATCTCGATCACCGATGGTCAGATCTTTCTGGAAACCGAACTCTTCTTTCAGGGCGTGCGTCCTGCCGTGAATACCGGTCTGTCGGTGAGCCGCGTTGGTTCTGCCGCGCAGACAAGCGCGATGAAGTCGGTTGCCGGCAAGGTCAAACTCGAACTGGCTCAATACCGCGAAATGGCGGCGTTTGCTCAGTTTGGCTCGGACCTTGATGCATCGACGCAAGCCTTGTTGAACCGGGGTTCGCGTCTGACCGAACTGATGAAGCAGTCGCAATATTCGCCGCTCACCAATGCCGAGATTGTATGCGTGATCTATGCGGGTACCAGCGGTTACCTCGACAAGGTTCCGGTCAAGGATGTGGGTCGCTACGAGGCGGGCTTGCTGAAGCATCTGCGCACCAATGCCAAGGACTTGCTTGCGGACATCACCACCAAGGATCGCAAGGTGGCTGGCGATCTTGAAAAGGCGATCCGCGCGGCCCTTGACGCATTCGCCAAAGACTTCGCCTGAGCGTGGGCAGGGGGAGATAACGGATGCCCAGCCTTAAGGACCTGAAGAACCGGATCGTTAGCGTCAAGAACACGCGCAAGATCACCAAGGCCATGCAGATGGTCGCGGCAGCAAAACTGCGCCGCGCCCAGGAATCTGCCGAAGCAGCACGGCCCTATGCCGAGCGGATGAACGCGGTCATGGCCGAACTGACCGCCTCGGTCGGCAAGACCGACACCGCGCCGCGCCTGCTGGCCGGGACGGGTGCGGACCGCGTGCATTTGCTGGTCGTCATGACGTCGGAGCGTGGGCTTTGCGGTGGGTTCAATTCGACCATCGTGCGCCTTGCGCGTGCCAAGGCAATTGAACTGCTGGCGCAGGGCAAGACTCTGAAGATCCTGACGGTCGGCAAAAAGGGTCGCGAACAGCTGAAACGCGATTACAGCAAGTACTTTGTAGCCCATGTCGACATGGCCGAAGTCAAGCGCGTCGGCTACGTCAACGCCCAGACCGTGGCGCGTGAAATCCTGTCGCGGTTCGAGGCCGGTGAGTTTGACGTGGCGACGCTGTTCTTTAACCGCTTTCAGTCGGTGATCGCCCAAATCCCGACCGCGCAGCAGGTCATCCCGGCCAAGTTCGAGGCGGGGTCTGCCTCGGCGCTTTATGACTATGAACCCGGCGAAGAGGCCATCCTGGCTGACCTTTTGCCGCGTTCGGTCGCCACACAGGTCTTTACGGCCTTGCTGGAAAACGGTGCATCCGAACAGGGTGCCCGGATGTCGGCCATGGACAATGCTACCCGCAATGCGGGCGACATGATCAACCGGCTGACGATCCAGTACAACCGCAGTCGTCAGGCCGCGATCACCAAAGAACTCATCGAAATCATTTCGGGCGCCGAGGCGCTCTGAGGAAACCGGAGAAACGACATGGCAAAAGCACCGAAAGCCGCGGCTGCGGCAGGCAAGGTCACCCAGGTTATCGGCGCCGTCGTGGACGTCCAGTTTGACGGCGCGCTGCCCGCGATCCTGAACGCGCTGGAAACCACCAACAACGGCAAGCGACTTGTGCTGGAAGTGGCGCAGCATCTGGGCGAAGGCACCGTGCGGACGATCGCAATGGATGCGACCGAAGGCCTTGTGCGGGGCGCACCGGTCAGCGACCTTGGCAAGCCGATCTCTGTGCCCGTTGGAGACGCGACGCTGGGCCGGATTATCAACGTGATCGGTGAACCGATCGACGAAAAAGGCCCCATTGGCGCGTCGGAAACCCGCCCGATCCACCAGCCCGCCCCCGGCTTTTCCGAGCAATCGACCGAAAGCAAAGTGCTGGTGACTGGCATCAAGGTGATCGACCTGCTCGCGCCTTATGCGAAGGGCGGCAAGATCGGCCTCTTTGGCGGCGCAGGCGTGGGCAAGACGGTTCTGATCCAGGAACTGATCAACAACATCGCCAAGGTGCACTCGGGTTACTCGGTGTTCGCAGGCGTCGGTGAACGGACGCGTGAGGGCAACGACCTTTACCACGAATTCATCGAATCCGGTGTTATCAACATCGACGACCTGACCAAGTCCAAAGTGGCGCTGGTCTATGGCCAGATGAACGAACCGCCGGGCGCGCGTGCCCGCGTGGCGCTGACCGGCCTGACGCTGGCCGAGCAGTTCCGCGATCAGTCCGGCACCGACGTTTTGTTTTTTGTCGACAACATCTTCCGCTTTACGCAGGCTGGTTCCGAAGTGTCGGCTTTGCTTGGCCGTATCCCGTCCGCCGTGGGTTATCAGCCGACGCTCGCCACCGACATGGGCGCTTTGCAGGAACGCATCACTTCGACCAAAAAGGGCTCGATCACGTCCGTGCAGGCGATCTATGTGCCTGCGGACGACCTGACCGACCCCGCACCTGCGACCTCGTTTGCGCACCTTGACGCGACCACCACGCTGTCGCGTGCGATCTCTGAACTCGGCATCTACCCGGCCGTGGACCCGCTGGACTCAACCAGCCGTCTGATGGACCCCGCGGTTGTGGGCGAAGAGCATTATGCGGTGGCGCGTTCGGTCCAAGGCATCCTGCAACGTTACAAGTCACTGCAGGACATCATCGCCATCCTTGGCATGGATGAGTTGAGCGAGGACGACAAACTGACCGTGTCGCGTGCGCGCAAGATCCAGCGTTTCCTGTCGCAGCCGTTCGACGTCGCGCAGGTATTTACCGGATCTCCGGGCGTGCAGGTGCCGCTGGAAAAGACCATCGCATCCTTCAAGGCGGTGGTTGCGGGCGAATACGATCATCTGCCAGAAGCGGCGTTCTACATGGTCGGCGACATCGAGGACGTGAAAGCCAAGGCCCAGCGTCTGGCTGCGGCAGCGGCGTAAGGGGGCGTCATGCCAGTTCAGTTCGATCTCGTCAGCCCCGAACGCCGCCTGGCATCAGCCAAGGCGACCGAGGTGCAAATTCCAGGCGCCGATGGCGATCTGACGGTGATGGAGGGACATACCCCGACCATCACCACGCTGCGCCCTGGCGTGCTGCGTGCGTTATCAGCCGAAGGCACGAAGGCCTTTGTGGTGACGGGTGGTTTTGCCGAGATTTCGGCCATCGGCGTGTCTGTGCTGGCGGAACGCGCCGTCCCGCTGGAAGAGATGACCCCGGCCATCATGGATGCGCTTGTCGCGGACGTGACCGCAGCCGCCGCTCTGGGCGACCGCGATGTGGCCGACAAGATGGCGGCTGACCTGTCCTCCATGCGCATTGCAGCCGGTCACTGAGCGGAGAAAGAATATTGAGCAAGGCCCCACAAATGTGGGGCCTTCTTCATTAGGGTGACTCCATATCGCCCGAGCCGGTGCTAAGTGCAGCACGAGGAGGTAGGTCCGTGACGCGCATTCACTCTGGGTCTGTCGGTATTCAGCAAGGCATGCATGTGCTTTTTTCTGACTATGCGCACGGGGGCGACATGTGGACAGGCCATGGCGCACGCGAAAAACGCGTGGCGGTGACCTTTGCCCAGGCCTTCACCGACGTACCAGCCGTGTTGATCGGCATTTCGATGTGGGACATCGACCACAAGACCAATTCGCGCGTCGACATCTCGGCCGAGGTGATCACCGAGACAGGTTTCGACATTGTCTTTCGGACCTGGGGTGACAGCCGCATTGCGCGGATCAGGGCCGCTTGGACTGCCATCGGCCCTGTCGCCGATGATGACGCCTGGGACGTGCCCTGACCCGTCAGCCGAGCTGGTACATGCCTTCGTAGATCGGGACCAGCGTTTCGGTCTCAAACAACGAGCTGACGCTGGTGCCGTTCCAGATGTTCAGGATTGCTTGGGCAAAAATGGGCGCCGTCGGCACGATCCGGATGTTCTTGGCGGCCTTGACCTGATCGGTCGGCTCGATGCTGTCGGTGATAACCAGACTTTTCAGGACGGAGGAGCCGACACGTTCCACCGCGCCGTTGGAAAGCACCCCATGCGTGATATAGGCGTGCACTTCGGTTGCACCATTGTCGATCAGAAGCTGAGCCGCCTTGCACAGCGTTCCCGCCGTATCGCAGATGTCGTCGATCAGGATACAGACCTTGTCGGCCACGTTTCCGATCACCGTCATTTCGGCAATTTCGCCTGCTTTTTCACGCCGCTTGTCGACGATGGCCAAGGGACTGTCGATGCGTTTGGCCAGCTCCCGCGCGCGGGCCACACCGCCGACATCGGGAGACACGACCATCAAGTCCTGCATCTTGCCCTTGAAGTTGTGTTCGATATCCAGCGCAAAGATCGGCGAAGCATAAAGGTTGTCCACCGGAAGATCGAAAAACCCCTGAATTTGCGCCGCGTGCAGATCCAGCGTCAGAACGCGGTCCACCCCTGCCTGGGTGATCAGGTTCGCCACCAGTTTTGCGGATATCGGTGTGCGGGCCTTGGCACGGCGATCCTGCCGGGCATAACCGAAATAGGGGATCACGGCGGTGATGCGCGCGGCTGACGACCGGCGCAACGCATCCGTGATGATCAACAATTCCATCAGGTTGTCGTTGGCCGGGTTGGAGGTCGGCTGGATCACATACATGTCCTCGCCGCGCACATTTTCGAACACTTCGACGAAAATCTCCTGGTCGTTGAACCGTTCGACCCGCGCATCGACCAAATTGACGCTCATCCCGCGATGCATCGACATCCGGCGCGCGATGGCTTTGGCAAGGCTGGGGTTCGCGTTGCCAGAGATCAGTTTCGGCTCGGTGATGGCGGGCATATGGGTCTCCGACGGCAGCGGAATCGCGACGTTGACTCCGCTTATCACCCCGCTAGGGTCTTGCAAACCTGACCCCGGGCAATGAGGCATGAATTGCGACAGATCGATTACTATTTCGCGCCGATGTCGCCCTTTACCTATCTTGCTGGGGACGGTCTGGAAGAAATTGCGGCACGGCAGGATTGCGTGATCCGCTACATCCCGTTGGACGCGCCTGCCTTGTTTCCACGGACCGGCGGACAGGTGCTGGCAGAACGCCATCCGTCGCGCAACGCTTACAGGCTGCAGGAGTTGCGACGGCAGGCGAAAAAGCGCGGCCTGCCCTTGCTGATGCCCCCGCCCTTCTTTCCGGTGAACCCCGCGCCCGCATCCTATGCCATCATTGCGGCGGCCAAGGCGGGTGGCGGCGATCTGGCCGGACTTGTGCAGTCCTTTCCGCGGGCCGTCTGGGCCGACGGTCGTGACATCGCGGATGATGAGGTGGTCAAGGATCTGCTGGCCCGACATGGCTTTGATCCATCGGTTGCCGACCGCTACATGCTGGCGGCGGCCGAGACCTATGCGAATAATCTTGAAGAAGCGGTGTCGCGCGGTGTATTTGGCGTGCCGTTCTATATCGTGGGTGACGAGAGGTTCTGGGGGCAGGACAGGCTCGACGACCTGGACCTGTATCTGGCCGGAAAGCTGTGAATGCCCGAAGACCTTGTGACCCTTCTGCCGCCCTTTCGGGTCTGGAACCGTGGCGGCGACCGCCCGGTATTGGCGCTGCACTGCTCGTTGGCGCATGCCGGGGCGTGGGGCGGGCTGGCTGAGGCGCTGCAGGGTGTGACGGTCACCGCCATAGACCAGATCGGCCATGGTCGCGCACCCGACTGGGACGGCGTCGCCGATCTGCATACTGACGCCACCCGCGCGGCCATCGCCATGGCGACGGAGATCGGGCAGGGCGCACCGATTGACCTGATGGGACATTCATTCGGTGCGACGGTCTGTTTGCGCATCGCGCTGGAACGCCCCGACCTCGTGCGCAGTCTGGTGCTGGTGGAGCCGGTGATCTTTGCCGCCGCGCGCGCCGCCGGAGATCCAGCCTATGGTCCGTTCCGGGTGCGCCACGAACATCTGGCGGAGCTGCTGAAGGCGGACCGGCGGCACGAGGCTGCGACGGATTTCCACGGCTATTGGGGAACGGTTGAGCCCTTTGTCGACCTGTCGCCCAAGATGCAACGCTACATCACCGACCGGATGCATCTGATTGCGGCACAGAATCCGGTCCTGCTGGACGACTCGGAGGGGCTGCTGCGCTACATGGGGCTGGAAAGCATTGGCGTGCCCGTGCTGCTGGTCGAAGGCGGCGACAGCCCACCCATCATTAACGCTGTCCATTCCGAGCTTGCGCGGCGTTTGGCGCAGGTAACGCGACTGGCCGTGCCGGGGGCTGGGCACATGGTGCCGATTACCCATGCGGATGTTGTCGCAGCGGCGGTGCAGGTGCATCTGGCCGGTGCCTGACGGCCGACTCTAGCCCTGCAAGGCCGCAAGCAACCCCGCCACATCATCCTCCGTCGTTGACCAGCTGGCCACGAATCGCGCGGCCTCGCGGCCTTCGGGGGCGGGCATGTCATAATAGACGGCACCTGCACCATGGGCACGGGCATGGGTGCCGACAGGGAAATGGGGAAAGCTGATATTGGCCTCAGCCGGGTGAAAAAGTTCGATATCGTTCATCTGACGCAGGCCATCGACCAGATGGGACCCCATCGCATTGGCCTGCCGCGCCAGCCGCAGCCACAGATCGTCCGTCAGATAGGCCTCCATCTGCGCGGCGAGATATCGGTTCTTGGACGCCAGATGCCCGCCCCGCTTGCGCCGCAGTTCAAACTCCCAGGCCTTGGCGGGATCGAACATCACCACCGCCTCGACACCAAGACAGCCGTTCTTTGTGCCGCCAAAGGACACGACATCGACGCCCGCCTTCCAGGTCATGTCCGCAGCCGTCGCCGCGGTTGCCACCAGCGCATTGGCAAACCGTGCGCCGTCCAGATGAACCGGCAGACCTTGCGCCTTTGCCACCGCTGCAAGCGCGGCGACCTCGGCCGGTGTATATACCGTCCCCGCCTCGGTCACGTTGGTGATGGAGAGCATGCCCCGCTGGACCCCATGAACGCCGCCGTTGCCGGTCCCGGCGATAGTGGCGGTCAGGCTTTCGGGGGTCATTTTGCCGTGGTGGCCGGGCACAAGGACGAGTTTCGCGCCGCCGGAGTAGAATTCCGGCGCGCCGCATTCATCCTCGGCGATATGGGCGTGCGTATGACAGAAAACCGCGCCCCAGGGCGGGCAGTGGACCGACAGCGCCAACGCATTTGCCGCAGTGCCGGTGGAGACAAGATAGACCGCAGCCTCGGGCGCCTCAAAAACCTCGCGGATGAGGGCGCGCGCGCGGTCCGTCACAGGATCATTCCCATAACCCATGGCATAGCCTTCATTGGCGCGCATCAGCGCCGCCATGATTTCGGGCGCGGCCCCGGATGTGTTGTCAGAAGCAAAGTGCATCAGGGTTTTTCCTCGATCACGTAGTCATCCCAGTCCTCTTCGGGGACCGAAAATTCCGGGATGGTCCAGCCCTTGACCGAATTGCCCGTGCGGTGGGTGCTGTCAGGATCGCCGGTCAACAAGGGGTGCCAGTCGGGCAGCGATTTGCCTTCGAACAAAAGACGATAGGCGCAGGTGCGAGGCATCCAGTAGGCGACGCGTGGCAGCGTCTTGGGCGACAGGCGGACGCATTCGGGCACGAACTGGTGGCGGTTGGCATAGTTGCCGCAGCGACAGGTCTCCCCGTCCAGAAGGCGGCAGGCGATGCGGGTGAATTCGACCTCGCCGGTATCTTCGTATTCGAGCTTGTTCAGGCAGCACTTGCCGCAGCCGTCACACAGCGCCTCCCATTCGGGGGTCGTCATCTTGGTCAGGGGAACGGTTTCCCAAAAGCGCGGGCGAAGCTGGGTCATGGCCAAGTGATGCGACGGAAGGTGGCGAAAGGAAAGGGGTCAGAGGGCCGCAAGGATGTCACGGGCCCGGGCGCAGTCGGCGGCCATTTGGTCTAGAAAGCTGGGCAGATCGGGAAAGGTTGCCTCAGGGCGCAGATAGTCGACCAGGGCGATTGACAGGTGCTGGCCATAAAGGTCGCCCGAAAAGTCGAAGATGAACGTTTCCAGATTGGGCGTGTTTTGCCCGAACATCGGACGTACACCCAACGAGGCCGCGCCAAGGTATGACCCTGTCTGCGGCCCGCTCAGAACATCCAGCTTTATTGCGTAGACGCCAAACCGTGGCAGGTGCAACCCGGCCAGCGACATGTTGGCCGTAGGATAACCCAGGTCGCGCCCCCGTTTCTCGCCATGCAGCACTTCGCCTTCGATCCGGTGCCAGTGACCCAGCATCGCCGCCGCGTCGCGCGGGCGCCCTTCGGTCAGGGCCTGACGGATGGCGGTGGAGGATATTTCGCGGTCGCCAAAGGTGATCAGGGGCGCAATGGTCGTGCGGTACCCGTATGTGTTGCCAAGCGCTTGCAGATCGGCCGCCTTGCCCGCGCGCGCCTTGCCAAAGCAGAAGTCCGCCCCGACGACGACATGTGAAATCCCCAAACCATGCGCCAGCACGTCGCGGGCAAAAGCCTCGGGCGAGAGGCTGGCGAGGGTGGCGTCGAAGGGCAATTGATACAGATGTTCGACCCCAAGCTTGGCCAGCCGGTTGGTCCGCGCCTCGGCGTTCATCAGCCGAAAGGGCGGGGTGGTGGGGGCAAAGTATTCGCGGGGATGGGGCTCAAAGGTCACAAGGCCCAGAGGGGCATCGGTGCGGGCCAGTTCGATGACCGACCAATGGCCCAGATGCACGCCGTCAAAGTTGCCCATGGCGACCGAAGCGCCGCGCGCCTTTGGGTCAAGCCCCTGCCATTTCTGGTGAATTTGCATCCTACCCCGGGTTCGGGGCAGTCACCCCGTCAGTCGAATTTCCGGCTCGGCGCCAGTACCAGCGCCTCGCCTTTGATGACGACGGTTGTACCGACTGTGCACCGGGTTTCAAGGGTCACACGGCGTTTGGCGGGGTCAATCTCGGTCACGGTCACCTCGGCTGTCACCAGATCGCCTGGGCGGACCGGCGCCATGAAGCGCAGGGATTGACCAAGATAGACAGTGCCATGGCCGGGAAGCTGCTCGCCGATCACCGCTGATATAAGCCCAGCCGACAGCATCCCGTGGGCAACGCGGCCTGCAAAGATTGTGTCGCGGGCATAGGCTTCATCCAGGTGGACAGGGTTCCTGTCGGTGGAGATTTCAGCGAACAGTTCAATGTCGCGGTCGGTGATTTCCTTGGTCAGGGAACGGGTCATGCCGATCGAAATCTCTTCGATGCAGATGGTGCCTCGGGGGAGATTGTGGGTCAAATCGAGCATCCGGCGAATCCTGAAATCGCGATGCTGCAGTGTAGCAACGAAAAATCGTTGGCGCAATAAATTTACGTAATAGATGCTCCAGACGTAATAATGTTAGTCCGAGTTCAGCGCAGTTTGCCAATGGCAAAGGTTGGTGACATCTGCCGGCCAACCAGCCATTCCTCAAGCAAGCCCTTGTCCGGATGATCGGAATCGGCCCCGAACTGATCCGCAGCGATGCCGCCGGTGACGAAAAGCGTGTCGATCCCTTCGCCCATGCCACCCTGAATGTCGGTCGCAATCCCGTCGCCGATGGCAAGTACTTGCGGGTCCGCGCCTTTGGCAATGGCCCCCAACCGACGACGTGCAAGGTCATAGATCGGCGGGTGCGGTTTGCCGAAGTAGAGCGCGGTGCCGCCCATCTCCTCGTAGGCCTGTGCGAGGGCCCCGGCGCAGTAGATGCGCTTGTCGCCCAGATCGACGATGATATCGGGGTTGGCGCAAAGCATCGGCAACCCCAACGTTTTTCCCAGCAGAAGGGCGGCGCGGTAGTCGTCTGGCGTTTCGGTCATGTCGTCGGTCAGACCTGTGCAGACGATGCCTTGCGCATCCTTCAGCGCAACCCGTGAGATGGGTGGCCGGGTCTTGGCATAGTCCGCTAGATCGTCGGCAAAGTCGGTAAAGAACGGTTCATCTTTGGAGGGGCCGATGTGATGGACGCGCGTGCCGACGGCCCCTGACAGCATGGCATACTGTGCCGCATCACCGGAGGTCACGACGATGTCCCAGGCGTCGCGCGGCACGCCAATGCCGTCCAGTTGCTTGATGACGCTTGGGTTCGGACGGGGGGCATTGGTCAGAAGGACCACCAGGCCACCCTGCTTGCGATAGTCCTGCAGGGCTGCGACCGCGCTGGGAAAGGGCGTGACACCGTCATGCAGGCAGCCCCAGAGGTCACAGAAAACCGCGTCGTAACGGGCAGCCACATCCGAAAGATTGGCGATGATGTCGGTCATGTCGGGGGCCTTTCGGGGCGTCTGTCTGATGTCGCAGGTCGACTGCCGGCGTGCCGGATCAGAGTTTCAGTGCCGGGATGATCTGCTTTTTGCGGCTCATCAGACCGGGGATTACCACGGTGTCTGCGGTAACCTTGACCCCGAACGACGCCTCGGC
>JBKJVF010000080.1:0-6648 GCA_046589965.1 Paracoccaceae bacterium | reverse complement strand
GCCCTAAAGCAACCTCGCCAAGACAGTGAAGCTGACACCTGGATCATCGGATGCTTACACACCCTACCAGGTCGATATGCTAACGTTAGACGCCGATCGCGCCCAAACCGCCCACATATCCCTTCATCAATCTACAACTTCAAAGAGCAATCTTCAGACAAAAACGACCAAGGCGCCAGTTTCCTAGCGTATCCTTGTCCGCCTTGACTTCAGATTTTTCCGGTCGTTTCCAACCGTTCCCGGCACATCTCTGCTTCGGTGAGGCGCTGTTTACGAAGACCGGTCGCAACCCGCAAGAGGGAAAACGTCAATGGTCGCAATTTTTTCACAGTTTCGGAAAAGCGCACAAAATCTTGGGGTTGGCATTCCGAAACTTACCACAGAAGGTCCCGATACCACATATTCTTGCGTTCGTGGCGATGAGAGGCGCTGTCAGTTGGGGACAGCACTCCGCTCTGCGCGTGCGACTGCGCGGATGGCCAGAAGCGCCAGCACAATCATTGCATAGATCACTGGCTGCAGTGTGACGACCTTGACCAGCAAAAGGTAATGGATCACGCCCCCCAGCGCGATCAGATAGGTCAGCCGATGCAGCCGCCCCCAGGCCTTGGGACCGATGCGCCGGATCGCCAGATTGTTTGATGTCAACGCCAGCGGGATCATGGCCAAAAAGGCGGCAAAGCCGATCACGATATAGGGGCGCTTCCATAGCGCCTCGACGATCGCGCTGCCTTCCAGTCCCATGTCGAGCACGATCCAGGTCACGAAATGCAACAGGATGTAAAAGAACGACAACAGCCCAAGTGCGCGGCGCATCCTGATCAGGTTCAGCCCGATCCGGCGCAGCGGCGTGATCGCCAGCGTCGCAATCAGGAACTGCAGACCCCAAAGGCCGGCATGCTGTTCGATGGACTTGACCGGGTCGGGCCCAAGCCCGCCGGTTGCCGTCATCCACACGAGCCATACAAACGGCAACGCACCCAGCACATAAAGCACGCCGTTGGGTATCCGGCGTGCCAGCCCGTTGACGGTGGCGATCATCAAAAGTCCTTTGACAGGTCCTGCGCGGCGTAAAGGGACGCCACCTGTTCGCCGTAACCATTGAACATCAACGTATCCTGACGACCGGCAAAAAGACCCGCGCCGATGCGACGCTCCGAGGCCTGCGTCCAGCGCGGATGGTCAACCTCGGGGTTCACGTTGGCGTAAAAGCCGTATTCCTGGGGCTGCAGCATGTTCCACGTCGTTGGCGGCATATCGGCGACCAGCGAGATGCGGACAATCGACTTGATCGACTTGAAACCGTACTTCCAGGGGGTCACCAGACGAATGGGTGCGCCGTTCTGGTTGGGCAGCGCCTCGCCGTAAAGGCCCGTGGCGAGGATTGTCAGGGGGTTCATCGCCTCGTCAAGGCGCAGGCCCTCGCGATAAGGCCATTCGATGAAGGGGCTGGTCTGGCCGGGCATTTCTTCAGGGCGCACCAGGGTCTCGAACGCCACGAACTTGGCACCCGACTGGACGCCTACACGGTTCAGAAGGCCCGCCAGTTCAAACCCGATCCAGGGCACGATCATCGACCAGGCCTCGACGCAGCGAAAGCGGTAGATGCGTTCTTCGACAGGCTGGTCCTTGACGACATCGGCCAGATCATAGGTGCCGGGCTTGTCGACCAGACCGTCGATGACGATGGACCAGGGATCTGTCTTCAACCCTTCCGCATATTCGGCCGGGTCGCTTTTGCCGGTACCGAACTCGTAATAGTTGTTGTAGGTGGTGATGTCCTCAAGACTGTTTGGCGCGTCACTGGTCGAAAAGGCGCTGGGGGCGGCCTCAATCTTTGCCAGGGCAGGCGTCGCCAGCAGGGCCGCAGCGCCCACCATCAGTTGCCGACGGTTCAGCCACGCCGATTTGGGCGTGACATCCGACCAGCCAAGATCATTCCTGTAGCGCATCACAAACTCCATTTCTGTTGATTCCAAGATGGCCTATCGGCGGAAATTTGCAAAACAAACCGCGTCACGACTGCGGCAGGCCGCTGAAACAATGGTGTTTGTGATCACGCGGGATCACTCGTGTTCACACGCGCTTGATGCTTTGCAAAGAACCGCCCCGACTAGCGTTCTGATCCGCCGGGGCAAGGCTAACTCACAGACATGTTTGAGTGATCCGATCCGTCCCCCGACCTATATAACCTTTGCCAATGACGGCAGAGATCACACGGGAGTGACACCAATGATCCGCAGAACCTTTATCGCCCTGACCGCCGCCGCAACCTTTGCGATGCCAGCCTTTGCACAGGACAAAGATATCGTCGACACCGCCGTTGCCGCCGGCAACTTCACCACGCTGGCCACAGCTTTGACCGCCGCTGGTCTGGTCGAAACGCTGAAAGGTGAAGGCCCGTTCACCGTGTTCGCGCCAACAGACGCCGCCTTTGCAGCGCTGCCCGCAGGAACCGTCGAGGACCTGCTGAAGCCAGAGAACAAGGACAAGCTGGTTGCGATCCTGACCTATCACGTCGTGGCGGGCAAAGTGATGTCCACCGACCTGACAGAAGGCATGATGGCACCGACCGTGCAGGGCAGCTCGGCAACCATCACGCTTGAAGGTGGTGCCAAGGTCGACGGCGCGGTCATCTCGACCGCCGACATCGAAGCGTCGAACGGCGTTATCCATGTCATCGACTCGGTGATCTTGCCAAAAATGTAATCCGTCCCGCTATACGGATGGCTGAAAAGGGCCCGCCTCACGTCGAGGCGGGCCTCTTTTGTTTTTCGGACTGATATCTGGACGAGTTTGGAATAACCCGACGGGCATCGGCGTATTGAACACAGGGCGAATTGCGCTCCGCCCCGGAAAAGACAGGCAGGCCATGTTTGCATTACCCGTTCATGCGAAACCCGATAATGGGTTCCAAAGCGCGCGACATGGGCCAATACTGACCTCCGTGCCGATCCGCCCATCAACAGCTTTGTCAGAACGGACCCCGATACCCCTGATGCCGTCGCACAGACACCTTCGAAAGGATCTGGTCGCCTTGCTGCCGAGGCTGCGGCGGTTCGCGCTGAGCCTGACGCGCAATGCGGCGGACGCAGACGATCTGGTGCAGGAGGCCTGCATGCGCGCCATGTCGGCAAGCGACAGCTGGGACCCGGTGCAGGGTCTGGACCGCTGGGTCTTTCGCATCTTGCGCAACCTCTGGATTGGCGAGCTGCGCAAACGGCAGGTTCGCCTGGGCATGGGGCATGTGGATGCAGACGATACGGATGAGTTGCGCCTTGAAACGACGGGCGAGGATCATCTGGCCCTGAAGCAACTGATGGGGCGGCTGGCCGATCTGCCATCAGGCTACGCTGCGGCCCTGCTGTTGGTTGCGGTGGAAGGATACAGCTACAAAGAGGCGGCGGATCTTCTAGAGGTCCCGCAAGGAACGATCATGAGCCGACTATTCCGGGCGCGACAGATGCTTGCCAAGCGACTGGCCACCACAACCGAGGTGACGTGATGAGTGAGTTTGGCCCAAAGTTAAGCGCATGGTTGGACGGTGCGCTGCCGCCTGACGAGGCAGAGGCGCTGGAGGCAATGCTCAAGCGCGACCCTGCCCTACAGGCGGAACTGGCAGACCTGATGGCCGCCAATGAGGCCGCCAATGCCGAGTTTGCAGCCATGTTGGCGATCCCGGTGTCGTTGGCGCTGGTCCGATCCATCGACAAGGCCCCGGTGCAAGTCGCAGAACAAAAATGGCGTCTGCCTCATTGGGCGGCGATTGCGGCAAGCCTTGCCTTGCTGGCAATCGGCGCAGGCGGTGGCTACGTCGCAGGCCAGCGGACCGAGGCAGTGGCCGCGCGCGACTGGATCGAAGATGTGGCCGAATACCATGCGGTTTATTCGGCCCAGTCACGCCATCTGGTCGAGGTGCCAGCGTCGGACAGCGACCATATCCAGAAATGGCTGACAGCGCAGGTGGGCACGCCATTTGCTATCCCGGATCTTGCGGCCGAGGGTTTGGAGTTTCAGGGCGCGCGGCTCTTGGTCGCTGCGGGCAAGCCGGTGGGCCAATTGATGTATCGCAATGCCGATGGTCAGGTTATCGCTTTGTGTTTCGTCGCATCAGACAGGCCCGCGTCCGACGACATCCAGACCCGTCAGGCGAACGGATTTCAGATGCGTGTCTGGGGCAAGCCTGGTGCGCGCTTTGTCCTGATCGGACCCGATGGCATGCCAGACATGTCCGACATCGCCCTGGCTGCAAAGTCGGCGTGACCTTGCCCTAGCGACACTGTCAGACAGCAAAAAAGGGCGGGGTGTTGACCACCCCGCCCCAACCAATGCACTCGTCAAATACCTCGTGAAAACTTTGCCGTGAAATCAGGGGCGCGCGACGCTCCACACACCACCGACGCCTTCACCGGTGGTGTCACCCGCTGCCTTGTCTTTCACCCAGAAATACAGCGGCATACCTTTGTAGGCCCACTGGTAGCTGTCATCGTCACGTTCCACGATCGTGTAGTCGCCCGACTGGGCGTCATCCGCCTTCGCAAAGAGCGGGGGCCATTTGACCGCGCAGTCATCGTTGCAGACCGATTTTCCGGCGCTGTCCTTGGCGAAGATGTATAATGTCATGCCGTTCTCGGCGACCAGCACATCGCCGATGCCCGTCGTTGCGGTAGAGCCGGGTGCTGCAAAACCGGCCGAAGCCATCAGGCACGCCGCTGTGGCAAGTGCAATTATCCGCATAAGGTGGTTCCTTCTTTCATCGTGAGACAAGGGCCGTCATGCGCCCTCAGACGCCTTACGCTCTGCCATGCGGAATTATTCCCGGCGACGTCACGACATGCGCCTTTGATCGCGTTTTATTGGCCGTGGAACCAAATCAACCGCTTCGCCGTTCTGAATGCGGCGGGCATTGGACCTGCCCCATTGGTGGGAGCATGACATGGGTATCATCTGGACGATCGTGATCGGTTTCGTTGCGGGCGTGATCGCAAAATTCATCATGCCGGGGGACAATGAACCCTCCGGATTTGTTATGACAACAGTGCTTGGCATCGTTGGCGCAGTTGTCGCCTCTTATCTTGGTCAGGCGTTGGGCTGGTATGGTCCGCAGGATGGGGCTGGTCTCATCGGGGCCGTGATTGGTGCGATCATCACGCTAGTCATCTTTGGGTTTGTCCGTCGCCGAGCGTAACCAGACTTTACGGAAAGGAAGAAGAACATGGGTAAGGGTAGTCCTTCGCTTGTCGCACTTTTGGGCCTTCTGGCCGTTGGCGGATATCAAAACCGCGCGCGACTGGGTGAAATGCTCGGTGGCCGGACGGGTGGAGACGATCCGTCTCAATCCGGCGCGGGCCAGTCGTCGTCCGGGGGCGGTCTGCTTGACAGCCTGCAAGGCATGATGGGTGGCTCGGGCGGACAAGGCGGTCAGGGCGGACTGATGGGTGGTCTGGCTGAAATGATGCAGCGGTTCACGGATCCGCATCAGGCAGCCAAAGCCCAGAGTTGGGTGCGCAAAGGCGCCAATGAGCCGATCGCCCCGACCGAACTTGAACATGCGCTGGACGAAGATACGCTGGCAGAACTGACGCAAAAGACCGGCCTCAGCCGTTCCGAGATGTTAAATCGGCTAAGCACCGTCCTGCCAGAGGCTGTCGATCAAGCGACACCTGATGGCGTCTTCCCGGGTACGGATCAGCAGCGCGGCGTCTACTGATCGACTGCCGATACCATGCAGAATGAACTAGGGGGGCAATCTGCCCCCCTTTTTTCTTTCAGTGAACCACCGCTTCTGTGGGCCGGGCGCGCCTGCTGGCACTGACCCGATCGCCGATGATCAGCCCGTCTGGCCCTGCGCTGATCACCACGTTGGCACCGTCCAGCAAGTCGCCCGACAGGATCATCTCGGCCAAGGGGTCCTGCAGATGGCGCTGCATCACGCGCTTCAGGGGTCGCGCACCAAACACCGGATCATAGCCTTCGTCGGCCAGCCATTTGCGGGCGCTGTCATCGAGTTCCAGCGTGATCTTGCGCCCGATCAACCGCGATTCCAGCCGCTTCAGCTGAATTTCCACGATCTGCGCCATGTCGGCCCGGTTCAGGCGTTCAAAGATGACCTGTTCGTCCAGCCGGTTGAGGAATTCGGGCCGGAAGTGCTGGCGCACAGCCTCCTCGACCTCCTGCCGGGCGCGGCTGGGATCAGCGCCTTCCGGCAACTCGCTCAGTCCGCGCGCACCCAGGTTTGACGTCAGCACGATCAGCGTCTGTTTAAAGTCGACCTTGCGACCCTGTCCATCCGTCAGAACGCCATCATCCAGCACCTGCAAAAGTACGTTGAACACATCCGGATGCGCCTTTTCGACCTCATCGAACAACAGAACCTGATAAGGGCGGCGGCGGACGGCTTCGGTCAGAACCCCACCCTCGTCATATCCGACATAGCCCGGCGGCGCGCCGATCAGCCGCGCGACCGAATGCTTTTCCATGAACTCGGACATGTCGATGCGCACCATCGCGTTGTCGTCGTCGAAAAGATATTCGGCGACGGCCTTGGTCAGTTCGGTTTTGCCGACACCGGTGGGGCCCAGGAACAGGAACGAGCCGTAAGGCCGGTTCGGATCGGACAGACCCGAGCGCGAACGCCGGATCGCGTCG
>JBKJVF010000238.1:0-4071 GCA_046589965.1 Paracoccaceae bacterium | reverse complement strand
AAAAACCGGTGATCGTTCGGTCAAGTTCACCTTCAATGTCGAAGACCGCGAATTGCCGCTGATCCTTGGCCTCCGCCCGATCCTGAAAAAGGCGCAGTGGGAGGGAAAGGATTTCACTGAAAGCAGTCTCGAGCCGGTGATCGGTTCCGGCCCCTACGTCGTCGATACGGTCGAGGCCGGTAAATACATCAGCTATAAAAAGAACCCGGACTGGTGGGCGAAAGACCTTCCATTCTATCGGGGTCAGCACAACTTCGACATGGTGCGCTACGACTATTTCGGCGATGGCGGCATCGTGTTCGAGGCGTTCAAAGCGGGCAGCATCAGCACCTACCGCGAAGCCAACGCGGCGAAATGGCTGTCGAACTATGACTTTCCGGCCGTCACGGCAGGGGATGTGGTCAAGTCCGAAATCCCGCATGGTCGTCCTTCGGGCATCGATGGTCTTGTCTTCAACACCCGCAAGCCGATCTTTGCCGACTGGCGTGTCCGCGAGGCGCTGATCCAGGCGTTCAATTTCGAACTGATCAACAAGACCATCACCGGTGGCACCCAGCCGCGTATCACGTCCTATTTCGGCAATTCGATCCTGGGCATGACACCCGGCGCTGCCGCTGAAGGTCGGGTCAAGGAACTGCTGGAGCCGTTTGCCGCGGAGCTTTTGCCCGGCGCGGTTGAAGGCTACACCTTTCCCGCCTCGGACGGCACCGAGGCCAACCGTACAGGCCTTCGCGAAGCGACCCGCCTGATGGAAGAGGCCGGTTGGACGGTGCAGAACGGCGTCATGACGGATGCTGCGGGCATGCCCTTTGCGTTTGAAATCCTTCTGCAAACCGGTGCGGACGAAAAGATCTCCATCGCCAACATCTATGTCGAGGCGCTGAAGCGTCTGGGCATCGAAGCCACCGTCGTCACCGTCGACAGCGCCCAATACAAGGAACGCACCACCAACTATGATTTCGACATGGTCGACTATATCCGGTCCCTGTCGCTGTCGCCGGGCAATGAACAGACGCTTTACTGGGGATCGGCAGGCGTCACTGAACCCGGCACTCGCAACTGGATGGGGATGTCCTCGCCCGCAGCCGAAGCGATGATTGCCAAGATGGTCGCATCGCCCGACCAAAGCGAGTTTGTGGCCGCCACCCAGGCGCTGGACCGCATCCTGACGACGGGACGCTATGTCATCCCGTTCTGGTACGCGGAAAAGTCACGGATCGCCCATCGCAAGGAACTGAAGTTTTCCGAAAAGCTTCCGCTATATGGTGACTGGCTTGGCTTTCAGCCCGAGGTGTGGTGGTATCAGGAATAACAAACGACCCTTGGGGACATATATGACACGCACGATCATTCTGCTAATGGCTCTGGCCACACTGGCCGCCTGCAACACAATTGCTGGCGTTGGCGAAGATGTCAGCTCGGGGGCGAGGACCGTTCAGGACGCGTTCTGAACGGGCCAACTCAAACCCCGTGGCGTTACCCTCCGGGTTCATCATGGCGACAGGGTTGGGCAACGCCATCGCAGGTCCTGGCGGGGCGCCCGTCTTGCCCCGTGCGGCAAAACCAGCCTTGCCCCTTGCCGCGATCTCGGCAAGTTGGGGGCGAACGTGAAAGCGCCCAGGCAAAAGGACATGGCGATGCTGCGGCTTGATATCTTTTCCGACCCCGTCTGCCCCTGGTGCCTGATCGGCAAGGCGCATCTTGATCGTGCGCTGGAGGCGACGCCCGACCATCCCTTCGTCATCGCCTGGCATCCGTTCCAGTTGAACCCGGACATGCCGCAAGAAGGCATGGACCGCGCCACCTATCTCGATGCCAAATTTGGCGGTCGCGACAAGGCGCAGCGTGCCTATGCCCAGGTCGAGGCGGCGGCGCTGAAGGCGGGGATCGAACTTGACGTCGCCTCGGTGCCCTTTGCGTCCAACACACTTGATGCGCACCGGATGATCCACTGGGCCGGGATCGAGGGGCGGCAAACGGCCATGGTCAGCGCGATCTTCCGCGCCTACTGGAAAGAACAGCGCAACATCGCGGATCCTGAAACACTGGCCGATATTGCCGCTGAAGCGGGTCTTGACCGCGCGGCAATGGCGCGTCTTTTGGCCAGCGATGCGGATCGCGACGATATTCTGGCACGGGATCAGGACGCGCGGACCAAAGGCGTGAACGCGGTGCCGACCTTCCTCATCGCCCAGCAATATGTCGTGTCCGGCGCGCAGCCGCCGGAATTCTGGGGGAATGTCATCGACGAGCTGCGCGAAAAGGCAAAGGCCTGACCGGTCGCCGTACCGTCGGGCGAACCGTGTCTGCCTTGCGCACACCCAATGTTCGTTTCGACCACTTCTTTCGGGCTGGAGCTTTGGTGCAGCTTCGGTCACCAAGGCAGCCATCATGACATCCAACCCCGTCTCCCAACGCTCACTCGCCGAATTCATCGCACTTGCAGCGGCACTTTTTGCGACCATCGCCTTGTCGATCGACGCGATGCTGCCGGCTTTGCCCGACATCGCCGCGCAGCTGTCGCCCGACAATGTCAATCTGGCGCAACTGGTGGTGACCAGCTTTGTCCTCGGGATGGGGGTGGGAACGCTGTTCATGGGGCCGTTATCGGATGCCTTCGGGCGCAAACCGGTGATCCTGTTCGGGGCAGCCCTTTATGCGGTGGCGGCTCTGATCTGCTGGATCGCGCCCAGCTTGGACACGTTGCTTGCGGCGCGGGTGTTGCAGGGCGTGGGCGCGGCGGCGGCGCGCGTGGTTGTCGTAGCCATCGTGCGCGATCAGTTCCAGGGGCGCGACATGGCGCGCATCATGTCCTTTGTCATGATGGTCTTCACGCTGGTCCCGGCGATTGCGCCGCTGGTGGGCAAGGTGGTGATCGAACTTGCGGGCTGGCGCGAGATTTTCCTTGTCTATGTGGCCTTTGCGGGGCTGACCTCGTTCTGGCTATGGGTGCGGCAGCCCGAAACGCTTCCCGTAGCGAAACGCCGAGCGCTGTCGCCGCCGGTTCTCTGGTCGTCCTTCAAGGAGGTGTTTTCCCACCGTATCGTGGTTGTGGCAATCCTCGGCCAGACGCTTTCACTGGCGATGCTTTTCGCCACGCTGTCTTCGATGCAGGGGATTTTTGACATCCGCTTTGGCCGGGCCGAGACGTTTCCCTACTGGTTCACCTTCATCGCCCTTGCCTCGATGGTGGGCTCGGGGCTGAACGCGCGGGTGGTGATGCGGCTTGGCATGCGGCAGGTGACGATCGCCGCCTATCTCAGCATGGTCATCCTGACCCTGGTGTTGCTGGCGGCCAATCTGACCGGCATTCTGCCCGATGATTTGGCCTTTGCAGGTCACATCCTGTGGTCGGTCGCGCTTTTTGCGATGATGGGTCTGACCATGGGCAACCTCAATGCGCTCGCGATGGAACCACTGGGTCACATCGCAGGGCTGGCGTCGTCGGTGATGACCTCGATAGCGACGGTCGTCTCGGTCGCGCTGGCGGTGCCGATCGGGCAGTTGTTCAACGGCACGGCGATCCCGTTGATGACCGGCGTTGCGGTCTTTGCGACGCTGGCGCTGCTGTTGCTGCGTTATGCGACGGTCGAGCGCGCGCCCGCCTGAGGCGGCGTTGCCTTGGCCGCCTCGGCCAGATCGCGGGCGATGTTGAAGGCCCCCTTGATGCGGTCGGACTCCAGCTTCATCTCGCCGTGCAGGACGATCTTGTTGCCCTTGACCTGAACCGCCGGTCCCTGCGCCTTGATAAAGGTCACAAGGCCCGCGGGATTGGCAAACTTGTCATTGTGAAACTGGACCGTCGCCCCCTTGGGCCCGGCATCAAGACGTGCGATCCCGGCGCGTTTGCACATCGCCTTGATCCGCACGATCAGCATCAGGGTATTCACCTCTTTCGGCAGGGGGCCGAAGCGGTCGATCAGTTCGGCGGCGAAGCCTTCGAGTTCGACCTTCGTGGCCAGCGACGACAACCGCCGATAAAGCCCCAACCGCACATCAAGGTCGACGACATAGCTTTCGGGGATCATTACCGGCACGCCCAGATTGATGGTCGGGCTCCAGTCATCATCG
>JBKJVF010000219.1:0-10716 GCA_046589965.1 Paracoccaceae bacterium | reverse complement strand
GCCCATCGCGGTCGGTCTATTGAACCCCAACGGCGACGAGGTGGTGCCCACGACCGTGCTGGAGATGACCAAGACGCGGCAAAGCTTTGCCTTTCGGGACCTCGCCAGCCGCCCTGTCGCGTCGATCCTGCGCGGGTTTTCCGCGCCCGTGGTGCTCGACCGTGCCGTCAGTGCCGAGGAACGTGCGTTCCTTCTGGCGCATGACACGGACCCCTTCAACAAATGGGAGGCGGGGCGGGCGCTGGCCAAGGATGTTCTGGTCAGCATGATCACCGAACACACCTCGCCGGGGCCAGACTGGCTGTCGGCGCTGACCCATGTGGCGCTGGACGAAACGCTGGACCCTGCGTTCCGCGCGCTGGCGCTGTCGCTGCCATCGGACGAGGATCTGGCCCAGACGCTGGTCGACCGGGGCCATGTGCCGGACCCTGCGGCGATCCATGCCGCGCGCCGGTCTGCGCGCCTGACCATTGCGCGCCAGCTGGCACCTGCTCTGACGCGGCTGGTCGACACGATGGCCGAGACGGGTCCCTTTACGCCCAATGCAGCATCCGCAGGTCGGCGCGATCTGCGCAACACCGCGATTTCCTATCTGAGCCTGATCGACGATGGCGCGCTTGCCACGCGCCTGTTCGATCAGGCCAACAACATGACCGATGAAAGCCGCGGCCTCGCGTTCCTTCTGGACATCGACAAAGGCGACGCGGCCCTGCGGCGGTTCGAGGCGCGGTGGTCGGCCAATGCCAATGTCATGGACAAGTGGTTTGCGCTGCAGATCGCGATGGCCCGGCCCGATCATGCGGTGGCGGTTGCAAACCGACTGGTCGCACATCCGCAGTTTGACTGGAAAAACCCCAACCGGTTCCGCGCGGTGATCGGATCGCTGTCGGCCAACCATGCAGGTTTTCACCACGCTTCGGGCGATGGTTACCGATTTGTCGCGGACTGGCTGATCAAGCTTGACCCCTTGAACCCGCAGACGGCGGCGCGCATGTCGACCGCGTTCGAGACATCGCCGCGTTATGACGCGGCAAGGCAGGCGATGATCGGCGCGGAACTGCGGCGCATCCTGTCGTCGCCGGGACTGAGCCGCGATCTGGCCGAGATGGCCGGGCGCATGCTGACCGCCTCTTGACAAACCGCCACCAAAAATTCGCCATATGACCATGATCATTGGTGCGAAAATTGTGAGGGTGCGATGCCGTTCATTTTGGCTTTGTTGGCTCTGATTGGCGGGGCCTATTTTTGGGCGCAGCGTGCGCGCAATGCGGCCGAGATCACCCGCGAACTGGCGGGGGTTGCATCCGATGTCGCCGCCGCCGCCCGCAGGTTCGGGTTTCGCAAACGCGGCAACGTGCATCCGGTCGAAAGCCTTGAGGATGCCGATGTGGCGGTCGCGGGGGCGGGGATCGCGTTTCTGGAGCTTGGTGGGCTTCCCAGCGCCGAACAGCAGGACAAACTGATCGTCAGCCTGCATTCGCGCCTTGGCATGGACCATGACAAGGCCAAAGAGGCGATGATCCTGGGTCGTTGGCTGGTCACGGAATCAAACGGGCCGCAGCCCGGCCTGACGCGGCTGGTGCGCAGATACGCCAAGATGAAGGGGATCGCAGGGTTCGAGCTGTTGATGATGGTGCTGCGCGACATCACCGATGCCAACAAAGGCGTCGTCTCGCCGCAGCAAGGCGATGCGCTGGATGAAGTGAAGTATATCTACAAGCTGTAACGGGCGGTTCAGCCCTGACAATAGCTTTGCGCGCGGGTCCAGGCGGCCATGTCGGCCATTTTCGAATCGGCCCGGAAGGGCGCCCAGTCACGGCCCAGACCACGACTTCCGTTGCCGGCGACGACGCCGTCCTGCGCCACCTTGTCGGCCGCGATTTCCACCGCGCATTGCAGGTTTTCTGATCCGTCCTTCAGCGCCGAGACGGTCGTGGCCTCACATCCGTGGCCGCGTGCCGTGCCGGGCGCAATCTGCGTCAGACCGATCCACTTGCCGCCACCGCCCGATGCCTTGGGGTTCCAGGTGCTTTCATGCTTGGCCAACGCCGACAAAAGCGCGGCCCAGAAAGCCCTGCGTTCCTCGACACTTGCTTTGCCATAGCCGGGGCACCAGGCACCGATGTCAGCGGGCACGTCATCGGCCAGAACGGCGTCATGGCGTGCGACGGCAGAGAGCGTGGCCTCAGTCCATTCCGACGCCTCAGGACGGTGATCCCAGCGCATTGCGGGCAAATCTGCCATCGTCGATCCGGTCGTTCCCATATTCGCACCGCCGACACAGCCCATCAAGAGGAGCACGGACGCAGGCGCGATCAAGGGCAATAAACGCATCGATTTCTCATCTGGCAGCACCGGGCGTTTATGTGCGCGGCATGACCTGACTGCTGAAATGCAGGGCAAACTGCAACCTTCGGTTCGCCGGATCGGCAGGGTTCCGCCGTTTGTCCCCCTTGCCGCAGCCCCGCTTGCTTCGTAAGGAAGGGAGGCATCACCCAGGGTACATCCATGCTTGACCTGACCTACACCGCCCCGAAACCGCGCGTTATCGCCGGTGCAAAGCACGATTGGGAACTGGTGATCGGCATGGAGATCCATGCCCAGGTGGCCAGTAACGCCAAGCTGTTCTCGGGCGCATCGACGACGTTCGGCGCGGAACCAAACTCCAACGTCGCCTTTGTGGACGCAGCGATGCCGGGAATGTTGCCGGTCATCAACGAATTTTGCGTCGAACAGGCGGTGCGATCCGGTCTGGGGCTCAAGGCAGAGATCAACCTTGTCAGCGCGTTTGACCGCAAGAATTATTTCTATCCCGACCTGCCGCAAGGCTATCAGATCAGCCAGTTGTACCATCCCATCGTGGGCGAGGGTGAGGTACTGGTGGAACTGGCCCCGGGTGTGGCGCGGCTGGTCAGGATCGAGCGTATCCACCTGGAACAGGACGCGGGCAAATCGATCCACGACATGGACCCGACCCTGTCCTTTGTCGATTTCAACCGCACCGGCGTGGCGCTGATGGAAATCGTCAGCCGCCCCGATATCCGCAGCGCCGAAGAGGCGACGGCCTATGTCACCAAATTGCGCCAGATCCTGCGCTATCTTGGCACCTGTGATGGCAACATGCAGAACGGCAATTTGCGCGCGGATGTGAACGTGTCGGTCTGCCCACGGGGCCAGTACGAGAAATATCAGGCAACGCAGGATTTCTCCCACCTTGGCACGCGCTGCGAGATCAAGAACATGAACTCCATGAGGTTCATGACGCAAGCCATTGATTATGAAGCCCGTCGCCAGATCGCCATTCTGGAGGATGGCGGCAAGATCGTGCAAGAAACCCGACTTTACGACCCCGACAAAGGTGAGACGCGGTCAATGCGGTCCAAGGAAGAGGCGCATGATTACCGCTATTTCCCCGACCCAGATCTGCTGCCGTTGGAAATCGAGCAGGCTTGGGTCGACGACATCGCGGCCTCGATGCCCGAACTGCCTGACGCCAAGAAGGCGCGGTTCATGGGTGACTACGGGCTGACCGATTACGATGCCAACGTGCTGACCGCAGATCTGGACAATGCGGGGTTCTTTGAAACCGTTGCCAAAGGTCGCGACGGCAAGCAGGCGGCGAACTGGGTCATCAATGAACTGTTCGGGCGACTGAACAAAGAGGGCAAGACGATCACCGACAGCCCGGTCAGCGCGTCCCAGCTTGGCGGCGTGCTCGACTTGATCGCATCGGGCGAGATATCGGGCAAGATGGCAAAGGACCTGTTTGAACTCGTCTGGACCGAAGGCGGCGATCCGGCAGAACTGGCCGCCAGCCATGGCATGAAGCAGGTCACCGATACCTGCGCCATCGAGGCGGCGGTGGCAGAGATCATTGCCGCCAATCCCGATCAGGTCGAAAAGGCCCGCGTCAATCCCAAGCTGGCGGGCTGGTTCACCGGTCAGGTTCTGAAAGCAACCGGGGGCAAGGCCAATCCCGCAGTCGTCAACGCGCTGGTTGCCGAGGCGCTGGCCAAGGCTTGACACGCGCCGCCGCCGATGCCGCAATCGCGACTTGGCGGGTCGTCCTGCCCCATTTATTCTAGGCCGTCACCGGGCCGCACAAGGAACGCCGATGTCTTATCAGACCTATGAATACAAAGTCGTCCCAGCCCCTCGACGGGGGGAAAAGACGCGTGCGGCAAAGACGACCGAGGACCGCTTTGCCTATGCGGTTCAGTCTGTGATGAACGGACTGGCCGAAGACGGCTGGGAATATGTCCGCGCCGACACGCTGCCCTGTGACGAACGCTCCGGGCTGACGGGGACCAAGACCAGCTTTCAGAACCTGTTGGTCTTTCGCCGCGCGCTGGCGGGTGCCGATGAGGTGCCCGCGTTCATTGCCACCGACCGGGCGGCACCTGGATATGCGCCGGACCCGATCCCGCGCCTTGGTGCTGCGGAGGCACCCACCGGGGCGGCCCCGTCGCTGGGACCTGCCTTGGGCGATGCGCCACCCCTGACGCTAGAGCGCAGCCGCTTTTAGCGCCGGGCCCAAGGCAGCCGCAAAGAGATCAAGCGCCGCGTCCGGTCCAAGACTGACACGGATGCAGCGATCCATGGGGGCCACGCCCGGCATCCGCACGAAAACACCGTTCTGCACCAGATGCGCGAGCACGCGGCGCGCGAAATCGCCGTCGCGTCCGCAGTCGATGGTGACGAAGTTGGTCGCCGAGGGCAGCGCCTGCAGGCCGTGTTCGGCCGCGATGGCGCTGATCCGCAGACGCGCCGCGATGACCGCAGCCTGCACCCGTACAAGGTGGGCATGATCGCCCAGTGCCGCAATCGCAGTCGATTGCGCCAACCGGCCAAGTCCGAAATGATTGCGCACCTTGTCGAACGCCTTGGCGAGTGCGGGATTGGTCAGCGCATAACCCACCCGCAAACCCGCCAGCCCGTGCGCCTTGGAGAATGTGCGCATCCGGATGACGTTCGGGGTGTCGGGGTCGATCACGGGAATGCTGCCCGGCGGGGCGAGATCGGCATAGGCCTCGTCCAGGATCAACAGGGTCCCCTCCGGCAGATCGCGGACCATCGCGGTCACCGTTTGGGCTGGGTGCCAACTTCCCATCGGGTTGTCGGGATTGGCAAAGTAGATCAGCTTGGCCGCATGGGTCCGGGCAGCATCCAGCAACGCGGTCGGGTCTTCATGGTCGCCCAGATAGGGGACGCGGACCAGTTGGCCGCCAAAGCCAGCCACGTGAAAGTTGAAGGTGGGATAGGCCCCGCCAGACGTGACCGCAACGTCGCCCGCGCCCACGATCAGGCGCACCGTCAGGCCCAAAAGCCCGTCGATCCCTTCGCCGACCACCACATGCGCGGGGCTGACCCCGTGATGTGCGGCAATCGCGGCTTTCAGATCATGCGTCTCGGGGTCGCCATACATCCACGCGTCGCCCGCCGCCGCCTGCATCGCGGCAACCGCCGCGGGCGAGGGGCCAAACCCGCTTTCGTTCGCCCCAAGCCTTGCTGCGAACTTTTGTCCCATCGCGCGCTCTTGCGTCTCGGGCCCGACAAAGGGCACCGTGTCTGGCAGACTTGTGGCGAGCGGCGTCAGGCGGATCAATGTCATGGCCGGATGTGAACCCGAAAGATGGATATCACGCAAGACTGTGATCCGTCCGCGCGACCAAGGCGTAAAAGAAACATGACCAAATTGGACCTAGCATGACCACGCCATTGATCTTGTGGTTCCGCAGGGACTTGCGTCTTGCCGACCAGCCGATGCTGGCGGCGGCTGTGGCGTCGGGCCTGCCGATCATTCCGGTCTTCATCCTTGACCCCGAAACCGAAGCCTTGGGTGCCGCGCCCTTGTGGCGTCTTGGGCTGTCAGTCGAAGATTTTGCGCGCAGCCTTGGGGCAATCGGCAGTCGGCTGATCCTGCGCCGGGGGCCCGCATTGGCGGTGCTGCGGGCACTGGCGGCCGAAACGGGTGCGCGGGCGGTGCATTGGTCGCGGCTTTATGATCCTGCCGCCATCGCGCGTGACACCACGGTCAAAGCGGCGCTGATTGCCGATGGGATCGCGGCTACCAGCCATCCCGGGCATGTTCTGTTCGAGCCATGGACCGTCGAAACCGGGCAGGGCGGGTTCTACCGTGTCTACTCGCCATTCTGGCGGGCCGTGGCCGGGCGCGACCCCGGCGACCTGATCGCACCGCCAACGCGTCTGCCCGTGCCCGAAAGCTGGCCTGCCTCTGACCGGATCGAGGACTGGCATCTGGCGCGGCGCATGCAACGCGGCGCCGCCGTTGTGCGCCCGCATCAGACCGTGGGCGAAGCTGCGGCGCAGGCGCGGCTCGACACCTTTACCGACCAGAATATCGCGCGGTACCGCGACCTGCGTGACCGGCCGGACCTGCCTGGCACGTCAGGCCTGTCGGAAAACCTGACTTACGGGGAAATTGCCCCCTTGCGCCTTTGGCATGCCGGACAGCGCGCCCTGCATCAGGGCAAGGCCGGGGCCGAGACCTTTCTGCGCGAGGTCGTCTGGCGCGAATTTGCCTATCACCTGATCTATCACACGCCCCACATCACCACTGCAAACTGGCGCGAGGAATGGAACGCATTTCCCTGGCGCGGCGACAATCCGGATGCGGAACGCTGGCGGCGCGGCATGACCGGGCAGCCCTTTATCGATGCTGCGATGCGCGAGATGTTCGTGACGGGCACCATGCACAACCGCGCCCGGATGATCGTCGGCAGTTATCTGACCAAGCACCTGATGACCGACTGGCGCGTCGGCCTTGACTGGTTTGCCGAATGCCTGACCGACTGGGACCCTGCGTCCAACGCGATGGGCTGGCAGTGGGTCGCGGGATCGGGGCCGGATGCCGCCCCCTATTTCCGCGTCTTCAACCCCGAGACCCAGGCCGAAAAGTTCGATCCCGACGGCGCTTATCGACGTCGCTTCATCGCGGAGTTGTCGCCCACCCCTCCGCCTGACGCCCTGTCGTTTTACAATGCCGTCCCAAAACAATGGCAACTTGACCCCAGCTTGCCCTATCCCGCGCCACTGATCGACCTAGCTATTGGTAGGGCCCGCGCGCTGGAATCCTATGCTGCACGAAACTCTTGAGCCCAAGATGCGTATCTGATTGAGTTCTTTCCAAGAAAAGACCCTGGGGAGGGGAAATGACGATCCTGACGTCCACCAAGGGCCAAACCGGCCTGCCACGTTATTTTGCCGCCGTTTTCGACGTCGCACAGCGTCTGGGGCGGGGGCGGCTAGACTTCTGCCTGCCGGACGGGCGGCGGTTCCGCATCGAAGGCAAGCTGCCGGGCCCGGTGGCAGACGTGACCGTGCAGAATCCCGATGTGTTTGCCCGCATGATCCGGGATGGCGATCTGGGATTTTGCGAGGCCTATCTTGACGAATGGTGGACGACGACGGACCTGCAAGGCTTTCTCGACCTGATCCAGATGCCGGACAACAATGTCGTCAATGACGGGTTTCCCGGCATCGGAATGGTGCGCACTTATGAACGCCTGCGGTTCTGGATGATGGGCAATTCCAGACGCCAGGCGCGGCGCAACATCGCCGCGCATTACGATCTTGGCAACGCGTTCTATCAGCTGTGGCTTGACGATACGATGACCTATTCCTCGGGCCTGTTTCACACCGGTCAGGAAAGCCTGGAACAGGCGCAGATCGCGAAATACGCCTCCATGGTCGATGAAATGGGCGCAAAGCCCGGCGATCATGTGCTCGAAATCGGCTGCGGCTGGGGCGGATTTGCCGAATATGCAGCTGCCGAGCGCGGCTTGCGCGTGACCGGCCTGACGATCAGCCAGGCGCAACATGACTATGCCGTGGCGCGTATTGCCAAGGCTGGACTGGCCGACAAGGTATCGATCAAGTTGCAAGATTACCGCGATGAGACGGGCCTTTATGACGGCATTGCCTCGATCGAAATGTTCGAGGCGGTGGGTCAGCGTTACTGGCCGGTGTATTTCAGTCAGCTGCGCGACCGCCTGAAACCGGGACGCCATGCGACGTTGCAGATCATCATGGTGCCGGACGCGCGCTGGCCGATCTACAAACGGGGCGTTGATTTCATTCAGAAATATATCTTTCCGGGTGGCATGCTGCCCGCACCATCGGTGCTGAAAACCGAGATCGAGCGTGCGGGCCTTGTGATGCGCGGGTCGCTGGAATTCGCCGAAAGCTACAGCCTGACGCTGCGCCGCTGGCACGACGTTTTCAACGCGCGTTGGTCAGAGGTGGCGCGGCTAGGCTTTGACGACCGGTTCAAACGGATGTGGGATTTCTATCTGACCTCTTGCGCGGGCGCGTTTCGCAGCGGTAACTGTGATGTGACGCAGATTACCGTGACCCGACCACGATAGGAGACGCCGATGCCAACGGCAGCAAAACTTTTTGGTGCCACAGCCTTTGCGCTCCTTGGCTGGCTCGCGGCCAATATCTATGCCAACGCAATGCCCGAAGGGGCACAGGCGGGGCTGCTCCGCGAAATCGTCGCCTTCCTTGGTGTGATCATCGGGTGGCGCGTGGCCGGCGGCAATGCGGGCAAAGGCTATAATGCGGCCACGGGCACCGGCATGCGGACCGGCATCATCCTGGTCTTCTTTGCGCTTTTGGGTTTTTCGATCTACGAGATGGTGCTGATGTCGATGCAGATGCGCTATGACGGCCCGATGGAGGCGGTCTTGGGCGTGTTCGATCTGATGATGGATTACGGCAAGGTGATGCTGACAACGCAAATGATCGGCACGCTTATAGTGGGGTCGATCCTCGGTGGCTGGCTGGCGGAGTTCGGGTCCCGGCACTGGAAGTGAGCGGCCCCCCGGTTTTCTTTTGCGGCCCCCTCGCAGACAAGTCGTTGCGCGCGATTGTCCTTGGCGCTGAAGCATCTGCAGGACCTGAAGCAAGTCTTGCCGACCATAGCCTTGTCACAGACCAATCGGGTTTTGGCGCGGCGCTGCATCCCATGCCGGACAGGACGGTCTCCGGGGTGTTGTCGCCACTTTCGACGGGCGAGCGCGATCGCCTGATGCACTACACCACGGCGATGGCTTGGGTTGCCCATCACGGGCTTTGGCTGTCCGGGGCAGAGGTCCGCGCCACAACCTATCTGCCCTTGACCCCTGACGCGGATGATGTGTGGTCGGCAGATGTCTGGACCGCGCGCTTTGCCGAACAAGAGCGGGCTTTGGCTGCCGATCTGATGCAACTGATGGGCGTGGTCGCGCCCGAGGCGCTGGCCGCGCGGCTGGGGTCGATGCGGGTGCGTGCGGCGTCGCGGATCCGGGCGCAGACCGCCACGCCGTCGACCCTGCGCCAACCGGCCGCTGATGACGCCCTGTCCATGACGGCCACGCGCCATCCCTATCTGGGGTTCTTTGCGGTTGAGGAATATGACCTGACGGTGCGCCGGTTTGATGGTGACCAGAGCGCGCTGATGACGCGCGCGGTCTTTGTGACCGGGGACGCGGTCACGGTTCTGCCCTATGACCCGGTGCGTGACAGGGTTCTGTTGATCGAACAGTTCCGGCCCGGTCCTATGGCGCGCGGGGACCCGGTGCCCTGGTCGCTGGAGGCCATCGCGGGGCGGATCGACCCCGGCGAAACGCCGCAAGAGGCAGGCCGCCGTGAGGCCGTCGAAGAGGCCGGGCTGACCCTTGGTCGGTTCTGGCCCGTCGCAAATTACTACCCCTCGCCAGCGGGCAAGACCGAATTTCTTTATTCCTTCGTGGCCGAGGCAGACTTGCCGGATGGCACCGCGGGCCTGCACGGACTGGCCGATGAGGCCGAGGACATCCGCGGTCATCTGGTCAGTTTCGATGACCTGATGCGGCTGATCGCCAGTGGCGAGGTCTGCAATGCCCCTGTCATTCTGACCGCGTTCTGGCTGGCGCGCGAACGCGCCAGCCTGCGAGGCTTGACCGGCTGACATCGGGTCAGAGGTTCAGGCTGACCCAGGCCGCATTCCGCGCCGATGACCGCACGCAGGCATCGACAAAGGCCACGCCTTCCAGCCCTTCCTTCAAGCCGGGAAAGGTGGTGCCCGCCGGGACCGCGGTGCCGGTCTTGGCCGCCGTAATGGCGCGTGCGGCTTCGGCATAGATATTGGCAAACCCTTCCAGATAGCCTTCGGGATGGCCCGGAGGCACACGGGTGACCCGCGCCGCCTCTGGCCCCGCGCCAGCGCCCCCACGCGTGATCAGGCGCTTGGGCTGACCCAGCGGCGTGAACCAGAGATAGTTCGGGTCTTCCTGCGCCCATTCAAGGCCGCCCTTGGTGCCAAAGACCCGCAATCGCAGGCGGTTTTCATTGCCGGGGGCGACCTGGCTGCACCAGAGCATCCCCTTGGCCCCACCCTTGTAGCGCATCAGAACATGGCCGTTGTCATCGACGCGACGCCCCGGAACAAAGGCCGTCAGATCGGCCGCAAGGCTGTCCAGCGTCAGACCGGTGACGAAGTTCGCGAGGTTGAAGGCATGGGTGCCGATGTCGCCGGTCGACCCGCCCGCGCCGGATCGGGCCGGATCGGTGCGCCAGTCGGCCTGCTTTTGCCCCGTGCCTTCCAGCGGTTCGGACAGCCAGTCCTGCACATATTCGACATTCACCAGCCTGAGATCGCCCAGATCACCCGCCTCGACCATCGCCTTGGCCTGCCGGATCATCGGATAGCCGGTGTAGTTGTGGGTCAGTGCA
>JBKJVF010000151.1:0-18033 GCA_046589965.1 Paracoccaceae bacterium | reverse complement strand
AAGCTTTCGCCTGCCTTGGCGCGCCAGCGTTGCCAGACGGGGTTGGCATTGACCCGTTCGCGGGCGGTTGCCTCATCCGGCCAGACGGCGAGGATGGACCAGACGGCCCAGTTCGGGCGCGGGGTAAAGCCTTCGCCTGTGCCCGATCCGCACAGCTTCCAGAACAGCGCGCGGCGTTCATGGCGCAGGGACAGGCGCGCAAGCCCCATCTGCCCGATGACCCAAAGCCTGGCTGACACCGAATCAAAGCGGAAAAAGCTGAGGCTGGCAACGGGAATGGGAACCTCCGGACGTAAAAGTGTCAGAGAAATCTTACAGCGGAAATCCTGAAGGGAAAGGGAAAACTGTCAATCAAAGCTGCGGTCAAGTACCGCGGCTGCACAGCTTGTAAATTAAATTGGACAGTCTATCATCTCGGTATGAGCGATGGATCCTATCTGAATGACAAGGCGGCCGGCGACGCTGCAAAACCGCATGCGGTGGTGATCGGCGCGGGGCTTGGGGGGCTGGCGGCCGCGATGCGGCTGGGGGCCAAGGGCTACCGGGTGACGGTCATCGACCGGCTGGATGTGCCGGGGGGCCGGGGGTCGCAGATCACCCAAGGCGGACACCGGTTCGATCTGGGGCCGACCATCGTGACGGTGCCGCAGGTGCTGCGTGCGCTTTGGGCCGATTGCGGGCGCGATTTTGATCGGGACGTGGCGCTGGTTCCGATGGACCCGTTCTACGAGATCCGGTTTCAGGACGGAGAGAGTTTCACCATGCGCGGCGACGCGGCGGCGATGCGGGCCGAGGTGGCGCGCATATCGCCCGGCGATGCGGAGGGATACCAAAAGTTCCTCAAAGACGCGACGGCGCGCTACAAATTCGGGTTCGAGGACCTGGGCCGCAGGCCGATGAACAAGCTTTGGGATTTGATCAAGGTCCTTCCCAAATTTGCCTGGTACCGCGCGGACCGGTCGGTCTATGCCCATGCGGCGGGGCGGGTGCGCGACGAACATCTGCGGTTTGCGCTGTCGTTTCATCCTTTGTTCATCGGCGGTGATCCGTTCCGTGTGACCTCGATGTATGCCCTTGTCAGCCATCTGGAGGCGGCGTTTGGTGTGCATTACGCGATGGGTGGGGTCGCCGCGATTGCCAAGGCGATGGCAAGCGTGATCGAGGATCAGGGCGGCACGGTTCGCTATAACACCGAGGTTGACGAGATCACGGTGGCAGGGGCGCGCGCGTCAGGCGTGCGGCTGATGGGCGGCGAGACGGTCGCGGCATCGGTCGTGGTGTCCAACGCCGATGCGGGCCACACCTATGATCGGCTGTTGCGCAACCGGCCAAGGCGGCGCTGGACGCCTGCACGCCTGCGCCGTACGCGGTGGTCGATGGGGCTTTACGTCTGGTATTTCGGCACGTCCGGTACGCGCGATCTGTGGCCCGATGTGGGGCATCACACCATCGCCGTCGGGCCGCGCTATGGCGAGCATATCAAGGACATCTTCCGGCGCGGGGTGCTGGCCGATGACATGAGCCTTTATGTCCACCGCCCGTCGGTCACCGATCCGTCGGTGGCGCCCGCCGGGGGCGATACATTCTATGCCCTGTCGCCGGTGCCGCATCTGGGTCATGGCGGCGTGAATTGGGCAGAGGAGGCTGAACCATATCGCCTCAAGATGCTGAAAATCCTGGAGGATCGGCTGATGCCGGGGCTGTCGAAACATGTCACCGAAAGCCTGGTCTTCACGCCCGAGACGTTTCGCGACCGGTATCTGTCGCCTTATGGCGCGGGGTTCTCGATCGAGCCGCGCATCCTGCAATCGGCCTGGTTCCGGCCGCATAACGTGTCAGAGGAACTGCCGGGTCTGTATCTGGCGGGGGCGGGCACGCATCCCGGGGCCGGAGTGCCGGGCGTGATTGCGACGGCAGAGGTCTTGGGAAAACTGGTGCCGGACGCGCCTTTGGGCGAGCTTATTCCATTGCCAATGAAAGTTGCCGCCGAATGATTGCAGCCGCTGACATGGACTGGTGCCGCGACGCGATCCGGACAGGGTCGCTGTCGTTCCATGCGGCCTCACGCCTTTTGCCCGAAAAGGTCCGCGCGCCAGCGCTGGCGCTCTATGCGTTCTGCCGGATTGCCGATGACGCGGTGGATGAAGGCGATGACAAGGCCGATGCGGTTTTGACGCTGCGCGACCGGCTGGCGATGGTCTATGAAGGGCGCCCCCGCAATGCGCCTGCCGACCGGGCCTTTGCCGGGGTGGTGGAGGCGTTCGAGATGCCTGCGGCCCTGCCCGAAGCGCTGCTGGAGGGGCTGGCCTGGGATGCCATCGGGCGGCGCTATGACACGCTGTCGGGGGTCTTGGACTATTCTGCGCGGGTGGCCGCCGCCGTGGGGGCCATGATGTGCGTGCTGATGCGGGTGCGCGATGCCGACGCGCTGGCACGGGCCTGCGATCTGGGGTTGGCGATGCAGTTGACCAATATTGCCCGCGACGTGGGCGAGGATGCGCGGGCGGGGCGGCTGTATCTGCCCTTGGACTGGCTGCGCGATGGCGGGCTGGACCCGGAGGATTTTCTTGCCGATCCGCAGGCGACCCCGGTGATCCGCAGTTCAGTCGCACGGCTGCTGGCGCAGGCGGACCGGCTTTACACGCGCGCCGAGGCCGGGGTGGCGGCGCTGCCGGCGGCCTGCCGTCCGGGTATCTATGCGGCGCGCCACATCTATGACGGGATCGGTGGAGAGGTGCGCCGCGCAGGGTTTGACAGCGTGACCCGACGTGCGCGGACGGGTCGTGCGCAAAAGATCGGCTGGCTGGCGCTGTCTGTGGCGCGGGCCGGGGTCACCGTCGCCATGCCGCGATCTGCGGTCCTGCATGCCGCACCTGCCGCCGAAGTTGCCTTTCTGGTGTCGGCTGCCGCGCGTCATTCCGCGCGCCGTCCACGCAGCGACACGCTCTTGAACGTGCTGGCGCAGCTTGAGGCGCGCGACCGGACGATTCCAGGCGAATAGTGCAAGGCTGCTTGCCGTTTGTGGCAAAGCCGGGCATTCCCTCTATCTTCTGAGATGGGTCCAACCAGCAGCGGGGCGCGCGACGCGATGGATATTCTGGTTTTCGCGACATTCGTGTTGGCCTGCGGCGGGGCTGCGGCATCTGGTGCGCTTTTTCCGCCCGGGCCTTGGTACAAGACATTGGCGCGGCCGAGCTGGACACCGCCTGACTGGGTGTTTCCGGTGGTGTGGACGACGCTTTATCTGTTCATGGCTGCGGCGGCGGCGCGGGTGCATCCGGTGGCCGGGTCAGGCGTCGCGATGGCGCTTTGGTCCGCACAGATTGCGGTCAATGTCCTTTGGTCGCCGGTGTTCTTTGGCCAGCAGCGTCCGCGCGCCGGGCTGAAGGTGCTGATCGCGCTTTGGGTGCTGGTGGCGCTCACGATGGTTGCGTTTTTCCGGCTGGACTTGATCGCGGGGCTGTTGTTCGTGCCCTACCTTCTTTGGGTGACAATCGCAGGGGCGCTAAACCTGTGGATCGTACGCCACAATCCAGCGGTGGCCTAGTCGCGGGTGGACGCGGTCATCCAGATCCCGGCCAGCAGCAGCGACAGAAGGCCGTTCCAGCCCGCCATCGAAATGCCAAGCATCGACCATGCAATCGCATCACAGCGCACCGGAGCCGCGACATCGGCCGCCGGGTTCAGCAAATCTTCGACGGAAATGCCCTCGATGGACCCTGCGCTGCAGGTTGCAAGGCCCGCCCACCAGCCCTGTTCGACGCCGACGTGAAAGGCCGCGATGCCGGCACTTGCCAGCAGTGCCAGCGCGCCCAGCCACAACAGGGCGCGGGGGTTCCAGAACAGGGCGATGATGCCGATGGCAATGGCAACACCATGCGGCCAGCGCTGCCAGAGACATAGCGTGCAGGGCTGCAGCCCGCCGAGATACTGGAACGCAAACGCCCCGAGCAACAGGCCGAGCGAGCCTAGCGTTGCGATCAAGATCAGGGTGCGGCGGTCAAGCGTCATGGGAAAGGGTCCTGCAATGCGACATCACGGTGTCTGCCATGCAGGCGCGGCCCCGCCAAGGGCGAAGACGCAGACTCACGAAACGGTGCTGCCCTCGCGTGGTTATCCGAGGCCCGACTTTGCCAACAGTCCCAAACGGACCTTGGCACCCGCCATCGCATGCGGCTAATGTCTGATGGAATGGATATGGTGAAGTTGGGGGTTTGGTCATGGAATGGCGTGGTCGTCGAGGCAGCAAAAACGTCGAGGACCGTCGCCGGTCGGGGCCGTCCACGGGCGGCGTGGTCGGCGGCGGTGGGCTTGGCATTGTGGTCATTGCGTTGATCGTCTGGGCCTTGGGTGGTGATCCGATGGCCGTGCTGCAACAAGGCGGTGGCGGGGGACAGATCCAGTCCGGCGATGGTGCCGAGATCACGGCGGCCGATGAACAGGCGGGTGAGTTCGTGTCGGTCACGCTGGCCGATACCGAAGAGGTCTGGGCCAAGGTATTCAGCGAACAGGTCGGGCGCGCCTATACGCCCGCGACACTCGTCCTTTACAAGGGCGTGACGCAATCTGCTTGCGGCAATGCCAGCGGGGCGACGGGGCCGTTCTATTGCCCGGTCGACAAGAAGGTGTATCTCGACACGGATTTCTTTTCCACGATGGCGACCCAGATGGGGGCCAAGGGTGATTTCGCCGCCGCCTATGTCGTGGCGCATGAAATCGGGCACCATGTGCAGGACGAGCTTGGGATTCTGGCCAAGACCACGACCATCCGCCGGCAGGTGAGCGAGGCGGAAAGCAACGAGATATCGGTCCGGGTCGAATTGCAGGCTGATTGCCTGGCTGGCATCTGGGCGCGGTCGGCGTCGGAGCTGTTCGGCTCCATCGATCAGGGCGATGTGCAAGAGGCGGTGAATGCCGCCGAACAGATCGGCGATGACACGTTGCAGCGCAATGCTGGACGCCGTCCGATGCCCGACAGCTTTACCCATGGGACGTCCGAACAGCGATCACGCTGGCTGATCACGGGGATGCAGTCGGGCAATCTGGCGGATTGCGATACATTTGCGGCCGACAACCTTTAGACAGGATCGGACGGCTGCGGAAATCTGCGCATCGCGGGCTTGAGTGCGGCGCGCGCGACGATTATAGACAGCCTCGTCCCTGACCGGTTCTGCTGGTCGCTACCATGGGGGCATCGGCGCGCGGGTGTGGCGGAATGGTAGACGCGGCAGACTCAAAATCTGCTTCTGCAAGGAGTGTCGGTTCGAGTCCGACCACCCGTACCAATGCACGGCCACGAGGCCTGCGCCTGCGCAAACCCAATCAGCTTGGCGGTAGGATTGGGGCGTCGGCGGGCGATGCGCTGTCTTGCGGTCCATGTCGGTCCAAGGCTGCGAGGCAATGGCGCCAAAATGCGATTCGAATGAGCAAGGCGGCACTCTTGCGCCCTTTGAAACTGATCCTGTCGATTGACCCTCTATTGGTTCTTAGATCTGAACAGCCCGCTCATTTTGTATCGCGCTGAAACAAATATTTTCATGATCTAAGACATTCAACTAAAACGCGAAAATTGTCTCAAATCTGGGCACCCGGAATTGGTGAATTATTCACAACCTTAAGACGAAAGATGTTCAAATCTGGCCAATTGCGTTTATGGAATTTCGGTCTTTCATGCCCCAACTCACCGTCCTCCACATCTTTGGCGAGAGTGCCGTTAAGGTGACTATGACCACGGTCGGGTCGCTTGGCTTGTCCGGTGGCTGTCCACGGCATTGCGGCACTTGCGTCTGTCCCACCAGGCGTTACCACAAAGGGGTCTGCTGGGAAGACAGTTCGGCCGCGGGGGCGGTCACGTATCGGGTGGTCCCTTTTGGGGGCATCGGGTCCAGTCGTGCTGCCTTTGGCGGGCCAGACATTTCCCGCCTGTCATGCCAGAGATCCGGCATGATGATTGCCCGAAAGGGTGAACCAGGGCCGCGACATCCCGCACCGATCGCGACAAGGTCCAACAGGCAGGCATATCGAGCACCTGTCTGCATCTGTCGACCGGTCATTCGCCTGAAAAGGCGTCCGGAATTTGTCATACGGGTTGGGTCGGGTCGGGGATATCCGGCACGGCAGGAAGTACAAGGTTGAACGATGAAGACCGGTAATGAAAACCCAACGGATTTAGGCGCATTCGATGCTCTAGGCGCAGATGCGATGAGCCTGCCCGATGATGCGGCCCCGCCTTTGAGCCAGTCCGTCACGCCATGCTTTACACAAGGGACGCTGATCGCGACACCGCATGGCGAAATGCCGGCCGAACTGCTGCGCGCCGGTGACAAGGTCGTGACGCGCGATAACGGCATTCAGACGATCAGATGGGTTGGGCAAAACGCGCTGAACTGGCGTGATCTGCAGATGTTCAGCCACCTGAAGCCGGTGCTGATCCGTGAAGGATCGCTGGGCGACGGCTTGCCGGAACGTGACATGATGGTGTCGCCCAACCATCGCATTCTGGTGTCGAACGACCGGACCGCGCTGCATTTCGACGAGCGCGAGGTGCTGGTCGCGGCCAAGCATCTGATCGGCGGCATGGGGATGCGCGAGATCGACAGTTTCGGGACGACCTATATCCATTTTCTGCTGGATCGGCACGAGGTTCTTTTGTCGAACGGCTGCTGGAGCGAAAGTTTTCAACCGGACGATTATTCGCTGAAGGGTCTGGGAAATGCGCAGCGCAGTGAAATCCACGAGCTGTTCCCGGAATTGAAGGCCCCGAAAGAAAAGACAAGGTTTGGCAGCGCGCGGCGCATTTTGACGCCGGCCGAAGCAAAGTTATTGGATCGGTAACGGTTTGTTGGTGTGGTGCGAGTAGGCAATGTTTTACCCGATGTGCAGGTGAGGTGTCGTGTGGGTAAATGGTGTTCGGGTGTTGGGTGGTAAAAGGTTAAGCAGCACAAGGGTTATGCAGCACGAAGGCCATGCAATTCATTGCGTGGTTTTCGACGGAGAAGGGTCCCGGTTTTCGGGGCCCTTTTTCGTGGCGAATGGGACGTACGCCCGCAGTCCAGCCATCACAGCCGCAGCCGGTTACGGCAACACGTGGAAACCATGCGTTAAAGAAGTTCGGCCATCATCGTCGTCACCAAAGGAAGGTCTGATGGCGGTCGTTGCGAATTCCGAACAGGGCGGGGCCGCAATGGGCCGTCGGCGGAGATATCGGCGCACCCTTTCAGAAAGCGGCACACAAGGATCGACATGGCCTTCATAGAACCCATTTCCCGCGATGCGTCACGGCCCGAGTTCGGTTTGGTTTCGCCGGTCCCCGGCGCGGCGGGCTACGCGCGGCCGACATGGCATATCCTGGTGGCGGGGACCCAAATCATGACACCAAAGGGCGCACAGGCGGTCGATCTGATCGCGATCGGTGACGAGGTCGCCACCCGTGACCATGGGATGCAGCCGGTTTTGGACGTTCGGGTGCGCCGAATGGGACGCCAATCGCTGATTGCCGCACCGCGCCAGACACCTGTGTCGGTCGGTATGGGGGCCTTTGGGACCGGGCTGCCGGTCCACACGTTCTGGGCGCATCCGATGATGATCATCGCCACCGGGTCAGGGGAGCGCCCCCCCCCGCTGCGTCAAGGACATGGTGGGCGACAGTCATGTCATGCGCGTCTTTCCCGACGAGGTTTTCTATATCGCGCTGCAATTGGCCACCGAAGCCGACCTGAGCGTGGCAGGGGTCTGGGTTGGTCCGCAGCGGGGTCTGCCGCAAGACCTGTCCCCCGGCCAGGCGTGAACGCGACCTCAGATGGCGGGAACCCAAACCCGGCAGCTCGGCCTGCAGGTTGCGCCTGGTCTGGAAGAGCCGCCCTTCGGCATCTTTCGAAAGACGTTTCCGTCGCCCCGAAATCATACAATTCGCCAAATCTACAGGCCAACCAGCTACATCTGGGGCAGGTTGCCTTGATTAGGTCGATTTTTTATGCATGGTCGGGGCTGAGCGACAGCGTCACCGGCAAACCTGCCAGATCGGGCTGCCGGTGCTGCGAAACGGCCGACGTGACGGTGTCGGTTATGCCAATGTTTTGGCCAGCCTTGTAAGGGGTTCCGGGAATGCCGACGACGTTCACTTGGATCTATCTGGGCAATACAGCGACGGTGCTTGACCCGACCGAGGGCAACACCACGGCGGAAAATGCTGCGCTTTTGAACGGCACCACCTATGGTTCGGTGTCCGATCCCCTGCTGGGGCGCGTCAAGACTGCGACATTGAACGACGTTGGCGGTACGGTCGGGACGATGGACGCCGACAATACGGTCGTCAACGACACTTTTACGACCGACATCGGGTCAGTTACCCAAACATTTACCTTCGACATCGCCCTGTCTTACAACGCGACCATCACTTATGTTAACGGCAGCACGGCCATTGTGACGGCGGTGATCGTTCAAGACACTGCAGGCAATCTTTACCTCGTGCCTGAGCTTACCGCGAACCCTGACACGACTGCCTATCAAGCCCTGCCAATCCGCTCCGTGACCTTCAACAGCGTGGACGTCGCGGGGGCCAACCTTCAGACCGACCGGTTCGTGACGGCGTTTCGTGACGGAGTCGTCACCGGAACGGACGGCAACGATCTCATCAACGCCGGCTATATCGAGCCCACTGTCAGCGGCAATGACCGCGTGGACAACAACGATGCCGTCTTGGGTGGCGCGACGGGCAACGACGATTCCATCCGCGCTGGAGCAGGCAATGACTCCGTCCTGGCCGGTCTGGGCAATGACAGCGTCGATGGCGGCACGGGGGCCGACGTCATTGATGGTGGGGTCGGCAACGACACGCTGACCGGTGGCAGCGATGCGTCTGCAGATACGCTTTTTGGCGGTGCGGGCGATGACAGCCTGTCGGGCGGCGATGGCGCGGATCAGCTTTGGGGCGGCGCTGACAATGACAGCATCGATGGCGGGACAGGCAACGACACCATCTATGGTGGTGGCGGCAATGATACCGCGACGGGCGGTGAAGGTGACGACACTATCACCGAGACGATCCCGACCGAAGCTGCAGGGACAATCACAAACGGCACATTTGCAAGTGGCCTGACCGGCTGGACCGTCAGCAACCCGACCGGGGGGGACGCACCCAACGTCGTGAGCGGCGCCGTACGGTTCAATACTGGCAACGAGAACAACTACGGCGACAGCATCCAGCGGACAGTTACCACGACAGCGGGATCGAGTTATACTGTCAGTCTGGCTGCAAGCGAAATCGGCACGGGCAACCAAAGCCATACCGTGCAGATCGATGTCCTTGACAGCAACGGGAATGTCATCGCGACGCTAACCCAGACGATCGGCGACGGTGGATCTGCGACGCTGTCGCTTTCGTATACCGCGATATCCTCGACCACGACGATCCGAATCTCGAACCCATTGTCCGCGCCTGCAAACACAAACAACTCTGATCTCGTTGTGGACAACGTCGTCAACTCGCTGACACCTGCGAGCACTGGAGGCAACGATTCATTCTCGGGAGGACTTGGCAACGACCTGATCGACGGCGGAGGGGGCAACGATACGCTCACCGGGGGTGCGGGCGCAGACACGCTGACGGGCGGCACGGAAAACGACACTGCCGATTATTCCGCATCAGCCGCCGGGGTTGACGTCAGTCTCGCGACGGGAATTGGCTCCGGTGGCGATGCGGCGGGCGATGTTCTGTCGGGGATCGAGAACCTGACCGGCTCGGCCTCCAGCGACAGCCTGACCGGGGACGCGGCGGCGAACGTGCTGGACGGCGGGGCGGGCAATGACACGCTCACCGGGGGTGCGGGCAACGACACGCTGACGGGCGGGACAGGGAATGACCGGTTTGTCTGGGGCATCACGTCGAACAACGATGTCATCACCGATTTCAACACCGGCAATACCGGGTCGATCACGGACGGCAATCAGGCCAACAACGATTTTGTCGACCTGTCGGGGATCTTCACGCCGGCGACGCTGGCGGCCTACAACGCGGCCAATGGCACCAGTTTCCTGCGGCCCATCCTGGCGCTGAACCACGATCTTGCGACCAATGGCGGGGCGGTCAACTTCAACGGCACAGATATGTCGGGGCCGACCCTGACATTGACCGGGATCGCTGGGCTGACCTTTGATCAGACCAATGTCACCTGCTTTACCGCCGGGACGCAGATCGAGACGGCGGCCGGTCCGCGCCCTGTGGAAAGCCTGCTGCCGGGCGATCTGGTCAACACGCGCGACCATGGGTTGCAAAGCCTGCGTTGGATCGGACAGCGACGCATCAGCCTGGCCGACCAGATCCTGACGCCGGCCCTGCGGCCCGTTCGCCTGGCCGCGGGATCGATGGGCCCGGACCTGCCGCAGCGCGAGGTGATGGTGTCGCCGCAGCACCGCGTTCTGATTGATAACCCGCAAGCCGAGATGCTTTTTGGCGAGCCGGAGGTTCTGGTGGCAGCCCTGCATCTTGTAGACGATGTGAGCGTGACGCAGCCCTATCTGGCCGATGTGACCTATGTGCACCTGCTGTTTGACCGCCATGAGGTGGTGCAGACGTCAGGGCTATGGTCGGAAAGCTTTCAGCCTGCAGCACGGACGCTGGCGGGGATGGACGCCGACCAGCGCGCCGAGATTGCAGCGCTGTTTCCCGAAGCGTCGCCCAAGACCTATCCTGCCGCACGCCCGACCCTCAAGGCGCATGAGGCGCGGGTGCTGCTGGCAGGATAATCCCCGCCAGCCCGTGCGTCCGGTGTCAGCCGCGCATGCGCGCCCCGTCGGCGTCGAACAGTGGCGCCATGTGAACGCGGGCCGCGCGACGCTCTCCCAGAATCTCGATCTCAAGCTCCAGCCCGTCCACGGCGCGTTCGGCAGGCACAAAGCCTTGCGCCAGTGACTTGCCGGTGTAGTGCGAATATCCGCCGGAGGTACAAAAGCCGACGACGGCACCGTCCAGCCAAATCGGCTCCCATGCCACCACGTCTGCATCTTTGGCGTCGACGATCATGGGGACCAGCTTTCGCTTGGGGCCGGACGCCTTTTCCGCCGTGGCCGCTGCCTTGCCGATCCAGTCGCTGGGTTTGTTCCAGCGGATGAAGCGGTCGAGCCCCGTCTCGCCGGGTGTGTAGTCTGGCGAAAACTCGCGCCCCCAGGACCCGAACCATTTGTCCAGACGCAGGCTCATCATTGCACGCATGCCGAACGGGCGCAGGCCAAGGTCCTGGCCCGCCGCTGCCAGCACGTCCCACAAGTGGCGCACCGACATGTGGTCACAATAGATTTCATAGCCCAGATCGGCGGTGTAGCTGACGCGCTGGACGATGCAGTTGGCCATGCCGATGGTCATGCGACGCACATCCATGAACTTGAACGCCTCGGCGCTGACATCGGAGCGGGTGACGCGGGCCAGCAGGTCGCGGGCGCGCGGCCCGGCAATCTGGAACCCCGACCGCGCGTCGGAGATGTTTTCGACCGTCACGCCGGGTTCCATGTTCTGTTCGAACCAGCGCGAGTGCCAGCCCTGCGCACCATAGCTTGCGGTCACCTGAAACTCGGTTTCCGACAGGCAAGAGACAGTGAAGTCGCCGATGATCTTGCCGGAATGGGCCAGCATCGGGGTCAGGGACAGCCGTCCCGGTTTCGGGATCAAGCCTGCCATGATCCGGTCGAGCCAGGCGCGGGCATTGGGACCCGTGACGCGGTACTTGCCGAAATTCTGCACCTCGTTGATGCCGACGCCTTCCCGCACGGCCATGACTTCCTGACGCGTCGCCTCCCAGGCGTTGGAGCGTTTGAAGGTCGGCTCTTCGTAGCGCGGTTCGCCCGGCAGGGCGTGGTAGTTGACCACTTCCAGCCCGTATTGCTGGCCCCAGACGGCGTTCATGCCATCAAAGACCTCGAACATCGGCGTGGTGCGGAAGGGGCGGGCGGCGGGACGTTCCTCGTTCGGATAGCTGACGGAGAACCGCATCTGGTAGTTTTCGATGACTTTGGGGACGGTGTAGCCGGGGCTGGTCCAGCTGCCAAAGCGGCTGACGTCGAACCCGCGCGGATCACGTTCGACCTCGCCGTGGATCATCCATTGCGCCAGCGACAGGCCCATGCCGCCGCCTTGGCTGAACCCGGCCATGACCGCGCAGGCCGACCAGTAGTTGCGCAAGCCACCGACCGGGCCGATCAGCGGGTTTCCGTCGGGCGCAAAGGTGAAGGGTCCGTGGATCACCCGCTTGACGCCCGCACGTTCGAGCGCGGGAAAGCGTTTGTAGGCAAACTCGACGCTGTCAGAGATTTTCTCGAACTGTTCGGACAAAAGTTCCTGCCCCCAGGTCCATGGCGTGCCGTCGATCGACCAGCCTTCGCAGGGTTTTTCATAGAACCCGATGCAAAAGCCGCGACCTTCCTGGCGCAGATAGGACTCGCCGCCGGGGTCCATCACATGGGGAAATTCACGCCCCCCGCGTGCCACGATTTCGGGGATGTCATCGGTCACAAGATACTGATGCGCCATCGGCAGCAGCGGCAGGTAGACGCCCGCCATGGCCCCCACCTCACGTGCCCAGAGGCCCGCCGCGTTGACCAGATGCTCGCAATGGATGGTGCCCTTGTCGGTCACGACCTCCCAGCCGTCTTTGGTCTGATTGGTGGCCTCGACCTTGGTGTGGAGGAAAATCTCTGCGCCACCCATCTTTGCTGCCTTGGCATAGGCATGGGTGGTCCCGTACGGGTCGAGATGGCCGTCCAAAGGGTCGTAAAGCGCCCCGATGATGCCTTTGGTATTGACCATGCCATCGGTCATCTTCTCAACTTCGGCCGGGGACAGGATCGCGGTATCAAGACCCATATAGCGGTGCTTGGCGCGTTCGGCTTTCAGCTGGTCGAACCGCGCGGGGTTGTCGGCAAGGGTGATGCCGCCGACATGGTGCAACCCGCAGGACATGCCGGTGATGGCCTCCAGTTCCTTGTAGAGGCGGATGGTATAGCCCTGCAGGGCCGCCATGTTGGTGTCGCCGTTCAGCGTGTGAAATCCGCCCGCCGCGTGCCATGTGGACCCCGCAGTCAGTTCCGCCCGTTCGATCAGCGTCACGTCCGACCAGCCAAGTTTGGTCAGGTGGTAAAGGACCGAACAGCCGACAACGCCGCCGCCGATGACGACCACGCGGGTATGGGTTTTCATGGGGCGTGCTCCGCTGAGGGATGAGGTGTTTGCGGCACATTGGCCGGGCGCGGGGCAGGTATCATGTCTTTTCGCGACAAAACATGTCGCATAATCCGACCTGCCTCGTCACTTCCGCTAGGGAAAAATACTCTGCAAGGGGGGCGGGGGGTACGAAACCCCCGCGCGAACGGCCACTACCGAGACGGCTATTTTTCCGGGATCAACCCGCGCGGCGCAAATCGCAGCACCAGAAGCAGGATCACGCCAAGCGTCAGCAACCGCAGATGCGGCGCGCTTTCGATCAGATGTGCGCGCAGGGGGCCGTCGGCCATGAAAGCGGTCACATAGCCCATGATGGTCGGGCCGGCATTTTCCACGATCAGCCACAGCCAGCCAAGAAGCAGCCCACCAAGGACCGAGCCCCAGTTGTTGCCCGACCCACCGACGATCACCATGACCCAGATGAGGAAAGTGAACCGCAGCGGCGTATAGTTGCCGGGGGTCAGTTGCCCCTCCATCGAGGTCAGCATGGCGCCCGCAAGGCCCACGACTGCTGCGCCGATGATGAAGACGTGCAGGTGACGCATGGTGACGTTCTTGCCCATCGCGCTGGCGGCGACCTCGTTATCGCGGATGGCGCGCATCATGCGGCCCCAGGGAGAGTTCAGGGCGCGTTCGGAAAACCAGATCAGCGCCAGAAGCACTGACCCGAACAGAAGGATATAGAGCAGCTTGACCAGGATGGTGGAGGCCCCGATCGGGCTAAGGCCCCAGTTTGCCACCGTTTCCAGAAACCACGGGGCTTTCTGAAGCTCCACCTCATAGGGGACTGGCCAGGGTCGTGGCAGGTCGATGATGTTTTTGACGCCACGCGCCAGCCAATCCTCGTTCTTCATCACTGCCAGAACGATTTCGGCAATGCCGAGCGTGGCAATGGCCAAGTAATCTTCGCGCAGGCCTAGGGCGACCTTGCCGATGCACCAGGCGGCCGCTGCGGCCATCAGCGCGCCGACCGGCCAGGCGACAAGGGCCGGCAGGCCAAGGCCGCCCATATTGCCCGCGGCTGCAGGGTTGAAGGCCTCGATCGCGTTGGCGGCGGGGTCGAAGATGGCGCGATAGGCAAAGAACCCGACGATCAGGATCGCGGCAACCAGCAGGTTACGCGGTCGTCCTGCGGCCATGCGCTTGTAGATCAGGATGGCGCCCGCGATGACACCGGCACCAAAGATCAGGCCCGCGATCAGGCGGGGCCCGCCTGCGGACCAACCGTCGGGAACCGGCTGACCCGAGATCAGCACGACCGCAAGACCGCCAAGTGCGACCGACCCCATTATGCCGGTGGAGAAAAGGCCCGCATAGCCCCATTGCATGTTCACGCCCAAGGCCATGATCGCCGACAATATGCCCACGATCAGGATCTGCAGGCTGAGGTTCCAGCTTTGCAGAAACCCCGTGGCCACGAACAGAAGTCCGACGCCAAGGAACATCAACATGTTGCGGTTCAGGGTCATCGGTCACGCCTTTCCAAAGAGGCCGTTCGGCTTGAACAACAGCACGATCAGCAGGATCGCAAAGCTGACCGCGACCTTGTAGTCGGTTGACAGCAATTGCAGCAGGCCGTCCGGCAGCCAGTCGGCCGGGAACAGATATCCTGCGACCTTTTTCCAGGCATAGGTCACGATGACCTCGGAAAAGGCGATCACGAAGCCGCCCGCGATGGCGCCAAGCGGATTGCCAAGGCCGCCGACCACCGCGGCCGCAAAGACCGGCAGCAGCAGCTGGAAATAGACAAAGGGGCGATAGCTCTTGTCCAGCCCGTAAAGCGCGCCCGCGATGGTGGCGAGGGCCGCCACGATGATCCAGGTCACCATGACCACCCGTTCGGGGTTGATGCCGGACAAAAGGGCAAGGTCCTCGTTGTCGGAAAAAGCCCGCATGGATTTGCCGGTGCGGGTCTTTTGCAGAAACCAGAACAGCGCCGCGACACAGATCGCCGCCGTTACCACCGTCACTGCAACCGTGGTCTTGATCGCCAACCCCTCAGCCAACCCGGTCATTTCCTTGAAGCTGGCTGCATCCAGCAGGAAACGGCTTCCATCAGAAAAAGTGCGTTCCTCCACCCCGAGGATCAGCCGGTTGATGCCGTTCATGATGAAGGTCACGCCGACCGAGGCGATGGTGATGATGATCGTGGCCGCCCGTTTCTTGCGGAAGAACCGGTAGACGACGCGGTCGGTGCCGAGCAGCATCAGCGACGTCGCCGCGATGGCAAAGGGCAGGGCCAGAAGGGCTGTCGGAAGGGGTCCCGCCGATATCCCCATCGACTGGAACCACCAGGTGAAGAGAATGGTGAAGACCGTGCCGAATGCCATCGTGTCGCCATGGGCAAAGCTGGAGAACCTGAGGACACCGAAGATCAGCGTGACACCAAGCGCGCCAAGGGCAAGCTGGCTGCCATAGGCAAGGCCCGGGATGAAGACGAAGTTGAGGAAGGCGACGAGGGCGTTCAGGAGATCCATGCCTCAACCCCCCAAAAACGAGCGGCGGACTTCGGGGTCGGCGAGCAGCGCCTGTCCGGTGTCGGTGAAACGGTTCGCGCCTTGCACCAGCACATAGCCCTTGTCGGCGATGTCCAGCGCTTGGCGGGCGTTCTGTTCCACCATCAGGATGGAAATCCCGGTGCGTGCCACCTCGATGATGCGGTCGAAAAGTTCGTCCATCACGATGGGGCTGACGCCTGCGGTGGGTTCGTCCAGCATCAGGACGCGCGGCTGCGTCATCAGCGCGCGACCCACGGCGACCTGCTGGCGCTGGCCTCCCGACAATTCGCCCGCCGCCTGATAGCGCTTGGTCTTGAGGATCGGGAACAGGTCATAGACCTGCGCCATGGTGTCCTTGATCTCATCTGTGCGGATGAAGGCCCCCATTTCCAGATTTTCCTCGACCGTCATCGAGGTGAAGATGTTCTGCGTCTGGGGGACAAACCCCATTCCCTTGCGGACGCGGGCCTGGGGGGACAGTTTGGTGATGTCCTCGCCGTCCAGCCGAACCTGCCCGCCACGCAGGTTGAGCATCCCGAAGACAGCCTTCATCGCCGTCGACTTGCCGGCACCGTTTGGACCGACGATGACGGCGATTTCGCCCGGGTTCACGGCAATGGTGCAGCTGTGCAGGATATCGACCGGGCCATAGCCGCCGGTCATGTTCTCGCCGATGAGGAAGGGTTCAGCCATGGGCTGTTTCCTTCATCTTGTTCTTCAAGCCGGTGCCCAGATAGGCCTCGATCACGCGTTCGTCCGCCTTGACCTCGGCGGGTGTGCCTTGGGCCAGAACATGCCCCTCGGCCATCACGATTACAGGGTTGCAGAGGCGAGCGATGAAATCCATGTCGTGTTCGATGACACAGAACGTATAGCCGCGTTCCTTGTTCAGGCGCACGATGGCATCGCCAATGGTGTTGAGAAGGGTTCGGTTCACGCCTGCGCCGACCTCGTCCAGAAAGACGATCTTGGCATCGACCATCATCGTGCGGCCCAGTTCCAAGAGTTTCTTCTGTCCGCCCGAGATTTGCCCCGCCTTCTGGTCGGCCAGATGGCTGATCGTCAGAAAGTCCAGCACCTCGTCGGCCTTGGCGCGGATGCGCGCCTCTTCGGCGGCCACGGCCCCCCGGTTGAACCAGGTGTTCCAGAGCGTCTCTCCGGACTGACCGGGGGGGACCATCATCAGGTTTTCCCGCACTGTCATGGAGCTGAATTCGTGCGCGATCTGAAACGTGCGCAACAAGCCTTTGGCAAACAATTCATGCGGGGGCAGGCCAGTGATCTCTTCGCCATCCATGAAGACGCGACCAGAGGTGGGTGGCAGGCGGCCAGCGATCACGTTGAAAAGGGTGGTTTTGCCTGCGCCATTCGGCCCGATCAGCCCGGTGATGGAGCCGGTCTTGATTTCAAGGGATGCGCCATCGACGGCGCGAAATCCCCCAAAATGCCTGTGAAGGTCTTCGACAACGATCATTCATACCCCCTGCGGGCGATCTCTTGTTCCGGGGATGGGCCCCGGCCGGATCGCCTTTCGCGTAGTCGAACGGCCCGAGGGAAACCCCCGGGCCGTCCGTCAGTTATCTGTCGTTCCGGATCAACGGAAGATGACGGTTTCGAACTTGCCACCCTTGACTTCGAACTGCTTGTAGCGACCGGCACTTTCGCCCGCCCCGACCAGTTCGACGCCCGATGCGCCGTCATAGTCGATGTCGGTGCCTGCCGCGATCAGTTCCAGCGCCTTGCCAATTTCGCCGGGGAGGATTTTCTCGCCCGGTGCGTTGGCGATGTCCATGATCTTGGCTCCATAGACCTTGCTGTCGGTCGATCCCGCAGCCTGCATGGCCAGCATGATCAGCGCCGCTGCGTCATAGCTTTCCATCGTGTAGGGCGACGAGGCGTCAAAAGGTGCTGCATTGGTCTTGCCCATTTCGGCAAGGATTGCAGCGCCGGGGCTGTCGGACTGGGCGACCTGGCCGTAGGAACCATCGAGAGCCGGACCGATTGCCAGTGGCAGGTTGTCACCGACCATGCCGCCGGGCAGGCCGAACTGGGTGAAGGCACCGGTGTCGAGCGAGGCCTGGATGATGCCTTTGCCGCCTTGGTCCAGATAACCTGCCACGACCAAAAGGTCGCCGCCTGCCGCTGCCAGAGCCGCAACTTCGGCCGAATAGTCGGCCTTGCCGTCTTCGTGAGCTGCGTTGATCGTGATCGTTCCGCCCTTGGCGATGAAGGCATTGGCGATCGAATCTGCCAGGCCCTTGCCGTAGTCGTTGTTGGTGTAGGTCAGGGCGATCGACTTCACGCCCTTTTCGGTCAGGATGTCGG
>JBKJVF010000190.1:0-8975 GCA_046589965.1 Paracoccaceae bacterium | reverse complement strand
CCTCGGGCGGGTCGGTCGCGGGCTATGCGGGCCAGCTTGAGACGATCGTAGAAACCACGATCAGCGGCGGCGCGCTGTTTCCGGCCGGGGTATCCGTCACATCGCTGACGCCCGACCTGACCTGCGTTACCTCGCTTGGCTTGCGGCAGACTTCGGTGCCGGTGGCAAGGGTCACGGCAAATCTGTCGATCACCATGCCCTTTTCTCAAGTGCTCCGTGTGATCGGTCTCACGCCTGCGGCCACCATCACCACACGGGTCACCGATCAGGCACGGGTGTACGGGCTATGACAGTGCAGTCCCCCCAACCCGTCGTAAACGGCGTGTTCATGACCTTCTGGGCAGACGAAAGTGGTGCCAGCCTGGTTGAGTTTTCGCTGGTGGTGACGCTGTTCCTGTTTCTCTTGTTCGGCATCATCGACTTTGGGCGTATCGGCCATGCCTGGGTCGGCGCCAACAAGGCCACGCAACTGGCGGCGCGTCTGGCAGCGGTGCGTCCTCCTGCCTGTGCAGGCGTGCCTACGCAAAATCTGCGTGGCACGGCGACGACGATCCTGAACTTTGGTTCGCTTTGCCGCGCCGGGTCAGGCGTCTGCGCCAACCCTGGTCCCGTCAGCTGTCAGGGCAATGCCTTGAACGCGACCGCACAAGAGATTTTTACCGCTGTCCGTCCGCTCGTCCCGGCTGGCACCACCATCGGCCAGATGCGCTACAGCTATGCCTTCGACGCCAATCTCGGGTTCCTTGGTGGCCCTTACGTCCCGATGGTGACGGTCGATTTCACCAGCGTGAATTTCACGTTTGTCTCGCAGCTTGGCGCCTTTGTCACCGCATTGACCGGTCAGACCTCGACCCTTGGTGGGCCGCTCAGGCTTCCAGGAATGTCGGTGTCGCTGCCGGGTGAAGATCTCGCCTTGGGCATGGATGGTTAGAATGAACAACTTTCAAGATGAACAGCAAGGCCAAGCAATGAACGTCACCTACATGTTTCGCGCCACCAACCGCGAGGCCCGGGGCTTGCCCGTTGGCGACACCGCCGTGAATGTCCCGACGGCCCCGTCCGGTCCCGCGCTGGTATCCGAAATTCAGACGCCACTTGTTCTGGCCAATCGCCTTGACGCGCCACCTGTGGCAGAGCTGCCGGTCACGGCGTCAACCCCTACTGGCTCCGCGCTTGTGGTAGAAACCCCGACCCGACTGCCTGCAAAATATGAAGCCAACGAGGGCCGGATCATCCTGGTCGCCAAGGCGCGCGGCGGGATCGGTGCCACCACGCTGGCGGTGAACTTGGCGCTGGAAATGCAGAACCAGGGAGCGCGGCGCGGCCAAGGGCATGACGGGCGTGTCGCATTGCTTGATCTGGACGTGCAGCTTGGCAATGCCGGATCGTTACTCGATCTGACTGATCGCGGGGGCATGCTGGCGCTGGCTCGCCTTGGCCCTGAACCCGACGCGCAAGCGATGCGCCATGCGATGGTGCGCCATCCCAGCGGCCTGAGCGTCCTTGCCGCACCTGCGACGGCGGTCCCGTTCGAGGCGTTCGACATCCGGCGCATATCGTCGATGCTGGATGCGCTGGCAGCTGAGCACGACGTCGTGATCGTCGATCTGCCGCCCGCGCTCATCGAGTGGCTGGAACCGCTGCTGGCCCGGGCGGAACGCCTGTTGATGGTCACCGATCTGGCTGTTCCGTCGGTCATTCGGGCGCGCCGGATCCTGTCGCTGATGACTCAAGATCACCCAAAGCTGCCGGTTGAGATCGTCGTCGCGCACGAAAAGAAACCTTTCCGTCTGGCATCCAGCCACCGCGACGCCGAAACCGCGCTTGGCCACCCACTGCGCCACTGGTTGCCCGACGAGTCCAAACTGGCCCGACAGGCGCTGGACCGGGGCGAACCGCTGATCCAACTGGCCCCGCGCAGTGGCTGGGCCCGTGCGGTCAAGGCGATGGCAACGGAACTGCAAACACCAACCAAGAGCGGCGCCAAAGCCGCAGCAAGAGGGAATCGGTAAGATGTTCAAGGATTTTGTCCTCCGCCGACCCGATCGCAAGCCCGATGCGCCTCCGCGTGGTGCGGACCCGGTGATCGCCGATGTGCCCAAACCCGGCAACGTTGTCGCCTACCGCAAGATTGACGATGGATTGCGCGCCTATCTTGACCTGAAATCACGCCTGCATGAGGAACTGCTTGGCCGGTTGAACTTGACCGTCCTCGACAAGGTCGACCGGGGCGAATTGCGCCGCGAGATCGGGGGCCTGGTGCATGACTTTCTGGCCGCCGAAAGCCTGCCGATGCGCGCCGACGACACCGAACGGCTGACGTCGGAACTGATCGACGAGGTGCTGGGCCTTGGCCCGCTGGAGCCGCTTTTGGCCGATCCGGGGGTGGCCGACATCCTCGTGAACTCGTTCCGCAACGTCTATGTCGAACGCTACGGCAAGCTTGAACGCGTGCCCGTGCAGTTCCGCGACGAACGCCACCTGATGCGCATCATCGACAAGATCGTCAGCCGCGTCGGGCGACGTGTCGATGAAAGCCAGCCTTGGGTCGATGCGCGGCTCGACGACGGCAGCCGTGTCAACGTGATCGTGCGCCCCTGCGCCATCGACGGGCCAACCCTGTCGATCCGCAAGTTTTCGCGCGATCCCCTGACGGCGGAAAAGCTGATCGAGATGGGCACACTGACCCCGGGATCGGCGATGTTTTTGCGCGCGCTGGTCGAGGCGCGGTTGAACGTCCTGATCTCGGGTGGCACAGGGTCCGGCAAGACCACCATGCTGAACGCCATGTCGGCCGCCATCGACCCCTCGCAGCGCATTGTCACCATCGAGGACGCGGCGGAACTGCAGATGCAGCAGGACCATGTCGTGCGTCTTGAGACCCGCCCCCCCAGCGCCGAAGGGTCCGCGGCCGTTACCCAGCGTGATCTTGTGCGCAACGCGCTCCGCATGCGCCCCGACCGCATCATCATCGGCGAGGTGCGCGGCACCGAGGCTTTTGACATGTTGCAGGCGATGAACACCGGCCATGACGGATCGATGACCACAATTCACGCCAATACAGCCCGTGATGCGCTGTCCCGGTTGGAACAGATGGTCGCGATGATCGGCGGCGAGGTGCCGTTGCAGGCAGTGCGCCGCCAGATCGCGTCGGGGCTGCAGATCGTTCTGCAGCTGTCGCGCCTGGCCGATGGCCGTCGGCGGATCATGTCGATCTCGGAAATCACCGGCATGGAAGGCGATGTCATCAGCATGCAGGACATCTTTGTCTTTCGCAAACGCGGTCGGTCTGACAGCGGCGAGGTCCTGGGGGAATTTGTGCCCACCGGCATCCGTCCCAAATGCATGGAGCTGTTGACGGCGGCAGGGGTGTCAATGACGGCAGATGCCTTCGGGCCCGGGGGGGCCGCATGATGGGCGACCTGATTGCACGCGTCGACCCCGGCTGGTTGATTTTTGTCGGCGTTTTCATGGGTGCGCTGCTGCTGATCGAAGGCATGCGTCAGCTGACCTCGCGCCGCGAAACGGATACCGAGGCGCGATCGCGCCGGATGCGTCTGATCGCGGGCGGCACGCAGCTGGAAGAGCGGCTCGATATTCTGCTGCCGGGCGAGGGCGCGCAGAACAAGTTCATGGGTCTTGATCTTGGCAACATGCTGAGGGCGGCGGGTCTGCCGGCGCAGCCGATGTTTTTTGGCCTGGGCGCGGTTGCCCTGTTTTGCCTGACCGCGTTGGGGCTGATGCCACTTTTGGGCGCTACGGTTGCGGTGGGCTTGTCGTTGCTGGTCTTTATCCTTTTGCCGATGATGGTGCTGTCGGCCCTGCAATCCGCGCGGTTAAACCGGATATCGGCGCAACTGCCGGACGCGCTGGATCTGATGGCCCGGGCGCTGAAGGCGGGGCATCCGCTGTCCGCCTCGATCGGAACCGTGGCCGAAACCATGCCCGACCCGATCGGCACCGAGTTCGGCATCATGGTCGACCAGATCAGCTATGGTGACGAACTTGTCACCGCATTCCGCAAACTGGCTGACCGCAACCCGAGCGAAGATTTCCATTATCTTGCCATCAGCATAGCGATCCAGCACGGCACGGGCGGCAATCTTGGCCGCGTGCTCGGAGTTCTCGCAGGGGTCATGCGCGGACGGATCATGATGCGGCGCAAGATCAAGTCGATGTCCGCCGAAGGGCGCATCTCGGCATGGATCCTGTCCAGCATACCGTTCCTGATGGTGGGCCTGAATTCAATCATCACGCCCTCTTACTACGGCGACGTTGTGCACGACCCGCTTTTCATGCCGATGGCGCTGGCCGGGCTGGGGCTGATCTTGTTGAACGGCTTCGTGCTGTATCGTCTCGTCAATTTTCGCATATAGGGTCGCGCCATGCTGACAGCACTTACCCCCCTCGCAGCCGGTCTCGGCGTTGACCCCAGAACCTTGATCCTTGCAGGATTATTTGCGGGCTCGCTGCTTATCTTTCTCAGCCTTGTCAGCGTGGCGCGCGACCGCAACCTGGTCCGGGTCCGCGCCCGGATGCGCGCCGCGGGGGCTGCCTCAGGAAGGGGCATGGCAGCGGGTCCCGACGTGGCGTCACTTTTCCTGGCCCCTGAACTTACACCGGGCGGGCTGGCCAAGGCGTTCCTTCCTTCCGAACTGAAAGAACGCAACAAGGTCCGTCGTGACCTTGTCCATGCAGGGTTCTCGGGCCCCAATTCCGTGTTGTGGTTTTACGCCTTGCGGGTGGTCGCAGGGCTGGTGCTGCCCGCGCTGGTTGCGTTGGCGTTTTTGTACCGCGAAGCCTTGCCCCTGCCGGAGTTTCTGACCGAACGCATGGGCCGTGTCGCGGGCAATCAGCTATTGATCCTGTTCGGCATGATGATCATGGTCGGGTTCTACGGTCCCGCCTTCTGGCTGTCATCGCGCGCCAAGGACCGCAAGAACCGCGTTGAACTTGGCTTTCCCAATGCGCTTGACCTCTTGCAGGTGTCCATTGAGACCGGACTTGGCTTTGATGCGGCGCTTGCCCGCGTGTCAAAGGAACTGGAAAAATCCGCGCCCGAAATTGCGCAGGAGTTCAACGTGGCGCAGCAAGAGATCATGGCCGGCCGCGACCGCGAAGGGGCCTTCATGGCCATGGCGGACCGCCTCGCCATCGACGAGGCCTATTCCTTTGTGAACGTGGTGCTGCAATCGATCCGCTTTGGCAGTTCGATGAGCCAGGCCCTGCTGACCTATTCCGACGAAATGCGGCAACGTCGCGAACTTCGCGCCCAGGAAAAGGCCAACAAGCTGCCCGTCCTGATGTCTGCGACAATGGCCATCCTGATGATGCCTGCACTTTTGATCGTGACCATCGGGCCGGTGGTGCTGCGATACATACAGGCCTTTCCGAACTGACACCTAAAGAAGGCATCGGGGTCTTGGGCATCAGCAAAGTGCCCTTTTCCAAAAAGCCCGTTGGGACACTGGTCCCTCCCGCACCGGCAGCTTGCCGTGACCATCGGGCAGATGAACTGCTTGACAACATGGGGCTGTCGACCGGAACCATGCAGGGGTTCATGGAAGGCCAGATGCCGATACTGCCCGGACCCCCGGCGCGGCTTGCCGCGCGCCTTACGGCCTGCCGGGCACGGCGGGCAATTCGGTGATGCCCGGCGCAGGCGGCTCGCCCTTTCCGGTTCTGCGCAGCCGTGATCCCGATGGCGCACGCGAGGCGCTGGGCCGGATTTACAAACCACACCTTCTGACGCTGGGCAGCGACCGCGCAGCGGGTTTTGATTTTCTGCATATGTCGGCACCTATTCCGCAGGGCAGCTTCAACATCCTGCGATACGGCGCCGAAGTCGAAGTTGACCCCGGCAGCTTTGGTGACTTTTACATGCTGGAGCTGCCCCTGGCGGGCGGCGTCACGCTGACCGGCGCGCGTGGCACCATCGCGCAGTCGGGCCCCGACGCGGCGTTGTTCATTCCGCCCGGTCTGGCCTTTACCTCGCGGTGGGAGCCGGGAACGATCCAGCTGATGCTGAAGCTGAAGGCGTCCGATGTCCGCGCCCGTTGGCAGGCTGTGCTGGGGAACCCGACCGCCGGGTTGCCCGAAGCGCCCCCCCGGATCGATCTTGCAACGCCGCAGGGTTGGCGGGTGCGCCAGATGATGGGGCTCTTGAAGGCCGAGGCCGAACGCGCGGTCCAGACCCAGTCTGACTTGCTGTCTGCCACGCCGCTGTCGGGCGCGGTGCTGGATACCGTCATCGCCTATCTGCGCGACACCCATGGACCAAGCGTGGACCCGACGCAGCCGCGCGTGCTCCCGGCGCGGCTAAAGCGGTGTCTGGCGCTGATCGAGACGCATCTGGCAAGCGATCTGGCGGTGCCGATGATGTCCGCGGTCGCAGGATGCAGCGAACGCTCGCTTTTTCACCTCTTTGCGGCCTTCCTTGATACCACGCCGATGGCCTTTGTGCAGGATCAGCGCCTGGCGCGGGCGCGTCTGCTGCTTTTGACGGGGGGCTCGACCGCGGCGGGTGCTGCAGCCTCGGTCGGCTGGCACCATCCCGGGCGGTTTGCTGCGGCCTATGCGCGTAAATACGGCGAAAAGCCGTCCGACACCCTGCGCGGGGCCGCTGGCCACAGGGTGTAAAACCTGTCCGCAGGCTGGACCAAAAGTTCCGCGGGCGAGCCACGCGCCGGAATGCCGGGGCGAACGGCGTTGTGATCCGCAGCAACTGCGGTCAGAAAGGCATCAAGGGAGCTGCGGCACTGGAAGACCATCTGATGACGGTAAGGGGCGTTTGGCGTGGGGACTGAGACGATTCTTGGGATCGATGTCGGGACGACCTCGGTCAAGGGGGCGATCCTGGGCACCGACGGGCGGATGCATGCGGGCTTTGCCATGGCTTATCCAACGGCGCGGCCCGTCCTGTCGCGGGTGGAACAGGACCCGCAGGACTGGCTGACTTTGATCGATGCCGGGCTGGCCGATTTCGCCGCGCAAGGGCTGATCGGCAAGGTCCGGGCCATCGGGCTGACCAGCCAGGTCAACACGCATGTCTTTCTGGATGCGGCAGCGCGCCCCTTAATGCCTGCGATCTCGTGGGCCGACACCCGTGCGGCGGCCGAGGCGGCAGAACTTGATGCCCAAGTGACATCGGCGCAAAAGATTGCCTGGTGGGGGGCGCCGATGCCCATCGATGCCAGCCACGCCCTGGCCCGGATGCTTTGGGTTGCGCGGCACCGTCCCGAGGTCTGGGACCGCACGCGCTGGGTCGTGTTGCCCAAGGATTACTGCCTGCACCATTTGACCGGCACGATGGCCAGCGATCCCCTGTCCAACATCGGGCTCACGGGCAGCGCCGGATATATAGCTGAGGTTCTGGCGCTGGTTCCCGGCGCGGCGGAGCGGATGGCCCCCCTGGTCGCGCCCCAGGCTGTGATGGGGCAGGGCAGGGCGGGCGGACCCCTTGCGGGCCTGCCGGTCGTCACTGCCACAATGGACGGCTGGTGCGCACTTTATGGCGCGGGCGGCAGTGCCGAAGGTGCGGGCGTCCATGTCAGCGGCACCAGCGAGGTTCTGGGCATTGCCGCGGCTGCGGTGCATCCCACACCCGGCGTCGTCGTCTTTCCCGATCTTGCGGGAGTGCGCCTGCATGCCGGGCCGACGCAGGCGGGGGGCGCTGCCTTGGCCTGGTTCTGCGACTGGGCTGGGATCAGCGCGGACTCCGCCAGCGATCTGGTCGCAGCAAGGCCCCGCGCACCGCTGACGCCGCTTTTCCTGCCGCAGTTGCAGGGGGAACGTGCGCCGCTTTGGGACCCCTCGTTGCGGGGGGTGTTTCTGGGGATGGATCAGGCCACAGGCCTGCCCGACCTTGCTCGCGCCGTGATGGAGGGGGTGGCCCTGTCGGCCCGCCACGTTTTGGGCGCGCTGGAGGCGTCGTCGGGGCAGTCCCCGGCCATGCTGACCTGCGGCGGCGGCGGCTTTCGTTCGGACATCTGGATGCAGATCAAGGCGGATGTCCTTGGTCGCCCGCTGGCGCGGCTTGCGGTCAACGAGCCTGGCCTGATCGGTGCTGCCGCCCTCGCGGCGCTGGGAATTGGCCTTGCCCCCAATTTGCACGCGGCCCAGCAGGCCTTGGCCCGGTTTGGGCCGCCCGTTGCCCCCGATCCCGCCAGGCGCGCTCTTTATGACGACCTCTTTGGGCTTTACACCCGCGCCATCGCAGCCAACGCTCCCTTGAACGCCGAACTTCTGGCGCTGGCATCACGACAGGCGGCTTTGTCCGGAAACTGCAGTTGATTCCGGTCGCGGCAAACATTCTGATCGCAGGATCGCGAAATAGACGGAACAGATAAGTCAACAACTCAACGACAACATCTTACGGGGAGGCTGAAGAATGAAACGGACGATACTTGGCTCGGTCGCGGCGCTGGCGCTGTCGGCGGGGGCGCTGATGGCGGAAACGGTGGCGGTGATCACGCCCTATCTCGCGCAACCGGGCACGCAGGCCTATGTCGAGGGCTTTCAGGCTCAGGCGGGCACGGCGGGCTGGACCGTCAATGTGATCGATACGGCCGGCGACGTAGCTGCGGTGATCAGCCGGATCGAGGATGCGGTGACCCAGAAGGTCGATGCCATCGTGATCAACGTCGATCCCGCGCAGGTCGCGGCCGGCCTGCAGACCGCCAAGGATGCGGGCATTCCGGTCATCGGCATGGATGCGGGGCCAGACCCCTTGCTGGTGACCAACGTCACATCGAACGGCTATGCGATGGCGGCGGAAACCGCCGTCTATGTCGCCAACCGCATCGGCGGCAAGGGCAACGTGGTCATGTTCGTCTTTGACGCCTTCCCGCCCGTTCAGGTGCGCGGCGTGATCGCGGATGCAGTCTTTGCCAACAATCCCGACATCAAGGTGCTGGACCGTGTGACGCCGGACGTACAGGACGGCGGCATCGCCGACAGCCGCGCCAAGATGGAGG
>JBKJVF010000220.1:0-5158 GCA_046589965.1 Paracoccaceae bacterium | reverse complement strand
GCTGCTGTCACTGATCCAGTTCGGTGTCTGCGCGATTGCCGCCCTGCTGGCCTGGGTGCTGTTGCGCCCGACGGGGTTCGGCGCAGGTCTTGACCGGGATATGGCGCTGGTGGCGCCGTCGGGGTGGCGTCAGGCCGCGGATGCCGGAGTGATCGCCCTTGCCGCACTGTTCCTGTTGGTCCCGCTCGCGGCCGTCATCCTGCGTGGGGTGCCGGGGCTTTTTGATGTGCCAGTGGAGGTGTTTGCTGCCGCCCTGCGGTCAGTGAGTATTGCAGTGGCGTCGACCTGCGTCACCGTGCTGATGGCGCTTGCCATGGCAGTGGCCGTCGCCACACGGTCCAGGGGTGCGGCGGTGGTCGAGGCTGCGGCGGTCGTGCCGCTGGCGGCGTCGGGGCTGGTGCTGGGAACCGGGCTGTTCTTGATCGTGCAGCCCTTTGCACCACCCACATCGCTGGCGCTGCCCATCACGATGCTGGTCAATACCGCCCTGTCGCTGCCTTACGTCTATCGGCTGCTGCTGCCAGAGGCGCATGCGTTGGTTGCCGACTATGGACGCCTGGCTGACAGCCTGGGAATGCAAGGTCTGGCGCGCTGGCGCTGGCTGATCCTGCCGCGACTGGCCCGGCCCCTGGGGTTCGGCGCGGGCATTGCGGCGGCCCTGTCGATGGGGGATCTGGGCGTGATCGCGCTTTTCGCGGGTGAAGCCCAGGTCACGCTGCCGTTGATGGTCCAGCAATTGATGGGCTCCTACCGAATGGAGGCAGCTGCAGGCGCGGCCTTGCTGCTGGTCGCCCTGAGCTTTGCGCTATTCTGGATTTGCGACTGGGGAGGCCGCCGTGTTGCAACTTGAGAACGTGGTCCTTGTCCAAGACGACTTTCGCCTGACCGCCGATTGGCAGGTCGAACCGGGCGCGCGGGTTGCGATCATCGGGCCATCGGGCGCGGGCAAGTCGACCTTGCTGTCCGCAATAGCGGGGTTCTTTGCACCAGTGTCCGGCGCGATCCGCTGGCAGGGGCGCGACCTTGCGGGCGTGCCTGCGGGGGATCGCCCGTTCAGCATCCTCTTTCAGGATCAGAACCTGTTCCCGCATTTAACGCTGGCGCAAAATATGGGGCTTGGTCTGCGGCCCGACCTGAAGCTGAGCAAAGACGACGCCGCGCGGGTCGAAACGGCGCTGACCCGCGTCGGACTTGGCGGTCTGGGCGCGCGCAAGCCAGCACAATTGTCGGGCGGGCAAGCAGGACGGGCTGCGCTGGCACGTGCCTTGCTGCGGGCGCGACCTGTGTTGCTGCTGGACGAGCCTTTCGCGGCCCTTGGCCCGGCGCTCAAGGCCGAAATGCTGGCACTGGTGGCGTCAGAGACCGGGGCGACTGTGCTGATGGTCACGCATGACCCCCGCGATGCGCTTGGCTTTGCGGATCAGACCATTCTGGTGGCAGATGGAGTGGCAGCCGCGCCAGTCGCGACCCAGGCTCTTTTTTCAAACCCGCCCGCCGCTTTGACTGCTTATCTGGGCCCCTGAAACGAAAACCCCCGCCGTGTTCGGGCGGGGGATTCCAATTCGCGGTCTTGGGTAGGATCAGGCGTGCTTTTTGCCTTTGACCCCGGACCAGAGGCGTTTGTTCGTCAGATACAAAAGCGACCCCAGAACGACCAGGAACAGCACCGCCTTGAAGCCCGCCTCTTTGCGCGCCATCAGTTTGGGCTCTGCCGCCCACATCAGAAAGGATGACACATCCATCGACATCTGATCCACGGTTGCGGGCGTGCCGTCGGCATAGGTGACAACATCGTCCGACAGGGGAGGCGGCATGGCAATCCAGCTGCCCTGGATGGTCGAATGCCCCTCTTCGTTCTTGCAGGTATCTGGTACGGCGCCCTTGGCGAAGACCTTGTTGTAGTAACCGTCTGATTCAAAATCCGCGGCACATTCCGGCGGGTCTTCGTATCCGACCAGCAGCGCATGCATGTATTCTGGCCCGCCCATCCCCTTGAACAGCTGGTTCATGCCGGTGCCGTAAGGACCAGAAAACCCAGCCCGTGCCTTGGCCATCATGCTGAGGTCAGGCGCGGCGGCAAGGTGGTGCGCCGGAAAGTTGTCGGTGGGCGTCAGGGCGCGAAACTCGCCCTTGTCGACGTCGTAAAGCTGTCGGTTGCTGTCTTCGTCATTGATCGGGAACGCGGCAGCATAGGCGCGAACCTGGTCAACGGGCAGCATCGGGCCGCCTTCGTCCGACAGGGTGCGGATGGGAACGTATTTCAGCCCGTGGCAGGCAGAACAGACCTCGGTATAGACCTGAAGGCCGCGCTGCAACTGCATCTGGTCAAAGGTGCCGAACGGGCCTTCATGGGCAAAGGCCACGTCCTCGATGTGGGTCGCTTCGCCTGCCGCAAGGGCGGCACCTGTTGTCAATGCCAGTGCCGAAGCGGCAGCGAGTGTGATGTTCCTGAACATGGTCGTCAGTTCCTTTCTCACTCAGCCGGCTGCGCCGCAGCACCAGAGGTGCCGCCGGGCTTGGCGTAGTGGGCATTGAAGTCATCTTCGATTGTCGCAGGTTGCGGCATCGGCTTTTCGATCACGCCCAAAAGCGGCAGGATGATCAGGAAATAGGCGAACCAGTAAGCCGAAGCGATCAGACTGATCGTGGCATAGGGTTCCTCCGCAGGCATAGCGCCGCACCACATCAGCACGACAAAGTCGATGCACAGAAGGGCGAACCACCACTTGAACATCGGACGATAGCGACCCGACCGGACGGAAGAGGTATCCAGCCACGGCGCCAGCGCCATCACGGCAATCGCGCCGAACATCGCCAGTACGCCAAAGAACTTCGCGTCGATGATCCCGAAGGAAAGCCAGTTCGCCGCGACCACCACCCAGACATCGGCGGTAAAGGCGCGCAGGATCGCGTAGAACGGCAGGAAGTACCATTCCGGCACGATATGCGCGGGCGTCGAAAGCGGGTTTGCCTCGATGTAGTTGTCGGGGTGGCCGAGGTAGTTCGGCATGAAACCGACGATGGCAAAGAACACCGCAAGGATGACGACCAGCGCAAAAAGGTCCTTGATCACGAAATAAGGCCAGAAGGGCAGGGTGTCGCGGTCCGCCTCCTGCTTGGAGCCGCGGCGCACCTCGACCCCGGTCGGGTTGTTGTTGCCGGTGGTGTGGAACGCCCAGATATGGACGATGACCAGCCCGGCAATGACAAACGGCAACAGGTAATGCAGGCTGAAGAACCGGTTCAGCGTGGCGTTGTCGACCGCAGGTCCGCCCAGAAGCCAGGTCTGGATCGTTTCACCAATCCCGGGGATCGCGCCGAAGAGGCCGGTGATCACGGTGGCGCCCCAGAACGACATTTGACCCCAAGGCAGCACATAGCCCATGAAGGCGGTGGCCATCATCAACACATAGATGAGCATCCCGATGATCCACGTCACCTCGCGCGGGGCCTTGTAGCTGCCGTAGTAAAGGCCGCGAAAGATGTGCAGGTACACCGCGAAAAAGAACAGCGACGCGCCGTTCATGTGCAAATAGCGGATGAAATAGCCGGCATTCACATTGCGCATGATGTGTTCGATGGACGCAAAGGCGCGGTCCACATGCGGCGTGTAATGCATCGCCAGCGCAATGCCGGTGATGATCTGCAACGCCAGACAAAAGGTCAGAACGATGCCCCAGATCCACATCCAGTTCAGGTTCTTGGGAGTCGGCGCCATGAGGGTGTCGTAGAGCAACCCCACGATCGGCAGGCGGCGGTACAACCAGCGCGCGCCGTCCGACTTGGGTTCATAATGGTCATGCGGAATTCCGGCCATGGTCCTGTTCCTTACCCAAGCTTGATCGTGGTTTCGTCTTCAAAGGCGGCCACCGGCACCGGCAGGTTTCGCGGCGCGGGCCCTTTGCGGATGCGGCCTGCGGCGTCGTAGTGCGAGCCGTGGCATGGGCAGAACCAGCCGCCGAAATCACCCGCGCCGTCGCCCAAAGGCACACAGCCAAGGTGGGTACAGACGCCCATCATCACCAGCCATTCACCGGCCTCGTCGAGCGTGCGGTTTTCGTCCGCTGCGGTGGCATCGGGTTTGTTGGCATTTTCGGCCAGCGGGTCAGGCAGTTCGGCGATGTCGGTTGCACGAGCAGCCTCGATCTCTTCGGGGCTGCGGCGACGCACAAAGACGGGCTTGCCCAGCCATTTGACCGTCAACTGGGTGCCGACCTCTACTGCCGAGACATCGACAAAGATCGACGACAGCGCCTGCACGTCGGCTGAAGGGTTCATCTGGTTGACCAAGGGCCAGACCGCGGCACCCGTGGCCACCACACCGGCACCAGCCGTTGCATAATACAGGAAGTCCCGACGAGTGCCCTCGCCGCTGCCTGCGTGATTGTCTGAGTGCGACACGAGATCGTCTCCCCTACCGGGCCAGCTGCTACCAGCCCCTATGTCCCAAAGGAGCCATGGATGATCCAGACTCCGTCGCGCCGGTATGTAGCGGGGTGCAGCCACCTCGTCCAGCGGACAAAGGCGCGCAGCGATGCGAATTCCGGCCGCACTGTGGCGCCCGTGTACGTCCGGTCAGCGCGGATGCGTCGCCTGCATGGCGGGTCGTGCGGAAAACCCGAGCCACCACTGCGCAAGGCCAGGACGAGAGCCGCGCCAGTCCCGGTCCGCATAACGGAAATCAAGATAGCCCAGCGCTGCCCCAAGTGCGATTTGCCCCATGTCCACCGGGCCGGCAAGATGGCCTTGCCAGCGGTCCTCGACCGCCGTCAGCGCCCTGTCCACCTTGGACCACTGCGCCTCGGCCCAATCGGGCGAGCGGCTGGCCTCGGGCCGGATATGCATCTCGTAGCGCGCCGCCACTGCCGCATCCGCGATGCCGTCGGCCGTCGCCTCCAGCACAAGCGTGTCCCACAGGCGCGGCGCAGGCGGGTAAAGGCCAGCCCCCAGCGTCTCATCCAGATAGCGGCAGATCACCCGGCTGTCATAAAGCGTCGGCCCATCGTCCCGGTCCAGTGCCGGAATCTTGCCAAGTGGGTTGTGGTCGATTGGCATGGTGCCGGGGGCCAGGGGGTTGCCCGCAGCAGGTATCAGCGTCACCCGGTCGACCGCACCGGCTTCGTGCAGCAGAACCATGACCTTGCGGACAAAGGGCGAA
>JBKJVF010000062.1:0-8914 GCA_046589965.1 Paracoccaceae bacterium | reverse complement strand
TGCTGGCATTCGCGCCCGATGACCCGAAATCGGGCAAGCGCATCATCATGGCGCATCCCGCCTATGACCAGTGCATCAAGGCGTCGCATCTTTTTAACCTTCTGGATGCGCGGGGCGTGATCAGTGTCACCGAACGGCAGGCCTATATCGGTCGGGTTCGGGCGCTGGCAAAGGCCTGTGCGGATGCGTTCCGGCTGACCGAAGCGGGGGCTGACTGACGTGAATGGCAAACTTGTCGGGGGATTTCTGGTGGTGACGGCGTTGGTCGCGGGTGTCGCGATGTACTGGTTGCAGGAATATGCGTTCTATGAAGCTGTCACCTTCAAGCCGGGCGACGAGATCCGTCTGACCCCGATCGAAAGACCGGTGCCCGAGGCGATCGTGGCCGACAACGTCGAAGGCATTGACGGCACGTCGTCGCCCTTGCGGTTCCGCGCCTGTTTCACCACGCCACTGACGCAAGCTATGCTGACGGAAACCTACCGCGCCTATCCCAACGCCGTGCCGACCATCGCGCCGTCCTGGTTTGACTGTTTTGACGCCAATGCCATCGGCGAGGCGCTGGAAAAGGGTGAGGCGCTGGCGTTTCTGAGCCAGGAAAGCATTGCCCCCAAGATCGACCGCGTGGTGGCCGTATTCCCCGACGGGCGCGCCTATGCCTGGCATCAGGTCCAGCCCGAAGCACCCGAAGGGATCGAGAATTGACGCCTTTGCCCCTGCTGCCCCGGAAAGCCCATCATGCCTGACCTTTTGATCGAGTTGTTCTCCGAGGAAATCCCCGCCCGGATGCAAGCCCGCGCGCGGGAGGATCTGAAAAAGCTGATGACCGATGGTCTGGTCGAGGCCGGGCTGACCTATGCGGGCGCCGGGGTGTTTTCGACGCCGCGCCGTCTGGTGCTGGCGGTGGACGGGCTGACGGGGGAAAGCCGTGCTGTGCGCGAGGAACGCAAAGGGCCTAGCACCACTGCGCCGCAACAGGCCGTGGACGGGTTTCTGCGGTCCACCGGTCTGACGCTGGACCAATTGGAACGCCGCGCCGACAAGAAGGGCGAGACGTTCTATGCCGTGGTGGAAAAACCGGCGCGCGCGGCGCATGCGATCGTGGCCGACGTGCTGGAAGGCGTCATCCGCAACTTCCCCTGGCCCAAATCGATGCGCTGGGGGTCGGGGGCCTTGCGTTGGGTGCGGCCGTTGCAGTCGATCCTGTGCATCCTGACCGATGAGGCGGGGGCCGAGGTTGTGCCCCTGACCGTAGACGGGATTGTCGCGGGCAACACCACCGAAGGCCACCGCTTCATGGCGCCGGGGCGGTTTGCGGTGACCTCGTTCGAGGATTACGCGGTCAAGCTGAAACGCGCCAAGGTCGTGCTGGATACGGGCGAGCGTGAGGCCGCGATCTGGCAGGGCGCGCAGAACCTGGCCTTTGCCGCCGGGATGGAGGTGGTCGAGGACAAGGGGTTGCTCGCCGAGGTCGCGGGGTTGGTCGAATGGCCGGTGCCGTTGATGGGGCGGATTGACGACGCGTTTCTGGGCTTACCGGCAGAGGTGCTGCAAACAAGCATGAAGGAGCATCAGAAGTTTTTCTCGGTGCGCAACCCCAAGACCGGGCGGATCGAGGGGTTCGTGACCGTTGCCAATATCGAGGCGGCGGACCATGGCGCGACGATCCTGAAGGGCAATCAAAAGGTGCTGTCGGCACGGCTGTCGGACGCGCGGTTCTTTTGGGAGAATGACCTGCGCGTGGCGCGGGCCCCCTCTGAATTCGGACCCATGGGGGAATGGATCGAGGGGCTGAAGGCAGTGACGTTCCATGCCAAGCTGGGGTCGCAGGCAGAGCGGGTTGACCGGATCGCCGCGCTGGCCCGCGAAATTGCGCCAATGGTGGGCGCGGATGCGGGTCTGGCGGAACAGGCCGAACAGGCGGCGCGGGTGGCCAAGGCGGATTTGCGGTCGGCGATGGTCGGCGAGTTCCCAGAATTGCAGGGGCTGATGGGGATGTATTATGCCCGCGAGGCGGGGTTGCCCGAGGCGGTGGCGCTGGCATGCCGGGATCATTATTCGCCGTTGGGGCCATCGGATGCGGTGCCGAGCGAGCCGGTTTCGGTGGCTGTGGCGCTGGCGGACAAGATCGATACGCTGTGCGGATTCTGGGCGATTGATGAAAAGCCGACGGGGAGCAAGGACCCCTTTGCGCTGCGGCGGGCAGCGTTGGGGGTGATTAGGTTGGTTCTCGGACAGAACACGCGATTACAACTCATTGAGTTGTTTGACCGTCATCAGGATCGCATTCTGGATCAAATCTACGAAGCGCGCGTTAGGAGATCTCAAGAGGCGTCAGGATTAGGTATTTCGATCGTAGCAACGGGTAAGGCCGTTGTGGATGTTAGAGGTAAGAAGGTCTCTGCCAATGCCCCCGACCTCCTCGCCTTCCTCCACGACCGTCTCAAGGTCACCCTCCGCGAGCAATCCATTCGTCCCGACATCATCGACGCCTGCCTCGCCATGCCGGGGAACGACGACCTGACGCTGCTGGTCAAACGCGCCACAGCCCTTTCCGACACGCTCAAAACCGAGGATGGCGCGAACCTGTTGCAGGGCTACAAGCGCGCCAACAACATCCTGACCCAGGCCGAGGCCAAGGATGGCGTCGAATACTCTTATGGCGCGGACATCAAGTTTGCGGAAACCGACGCCGAACGCGCGCTCTTCGCCGCCCTCGACCGGGCGGAGTCGACCATCACCCCCGCCATGGCTGCGGAGGATTTTGCCGCCGCGATGACCGCGATGGCCGCCCTGCGCCCGGCGGTTGATGCGTTCTTTGATTCCGTTCAGGTCAACAGCGACAAACAGGTGATCCGCCGCAACCGGCTCAACCTCTTGCACCGCATCCGCACGATCTGTTCGGGTGTGGCGGACCTGACCCGGATCGAGGGCTGACGCCCCTGTGACCCGCTGTCCGCATTCTGCCCAAAAATGCACCAGCACCGACAAGGTAAGGATTGCGTGACAACGATTCGGGCGTATGCTGCTGCTGCAACAACTGGTGCTGCAGTGCAGAAATATGACCCCATCCCCGATTTTGCCGAGATCACGCCGACGGCGCAGATCCGCACGGCAGATCACGGCTGGCGTGCCAAATGCCTGCAGCGGCTGGTGCGGCTGAACCTGCCGGTGCCGGCAACTGTTGCGCTGCCGGCCTATACCGTGCGTCAGATCGCGGCGGGGCATGGCGTCGATGCGCGCGGGATATTGGCCCATTTCGGACGCATGCCGCTGATTTCGGTGCGGCCCAGCCCGGAAAATCCCGATTGGGGCGGGCCGTCCACCATCCTGAACATCGGTCTGAACGCCGAACGCCACGCGCTCTTGACCCAGACCCATGGGGCGGAGGCGGCGGACGCGCTTTATCTGCGGTTCATCCAGTCCTATGCCGTCAGCGTCGCGCGCGTGGACCCCGATCTGTTCGACGGACTGCCATCCGGGGCCAATGGGCTGGCAGAGTCGCTTCGCCGCTTTGCCGAGGAAACCGACGAGGATTTTCCCGCAGACCCCGCCGTGCAGTTGCAAGGTGTGCTCAGGTCGATGGCCCGCGCGTGGGAGGGGACGTCCGCGCGACTGTTGCGTCAAGCCAAGGGCGCCCCTGCCGAGGCGGCACTGGGGCTGGTCGTGCAGTCGATGGCACAAGGGATCGGGCAGGGGGTCTCCGGCTCCGGCGTGGTCCAGTTTGTTGATCCGGTGACCGGCAACCGCCGGGTCACGGGGCGCTATCTGGGCCAAAGTCAGGGCCGCGACGCGCTGGCGACCGAAAAGGCGATCTACCTCACGCAAGATGCGCGCGGGGTGTCGCTGCAAGATCTCGCCCCTGCGGCCTTTGCCGACCTGATTGCCCATGGGGCCATCTGCCGGACCAAGCTGCGCGAAGAAATGCAGATCGAGTTCACCAGCGAGGACGGGCGCCTTGCGGTTCTGGACGCGGTCAAGGTGGTGCGGTCGGCCCGTGCGGCGCTGAAGATCGCGGTGGCTTTGTGCGATGACGGGATCATCACCGAGGCCGAAGCGGTGCTGCGGGTCGAACCCCGGTCGATGACGGAGCTTTTGCACCCGCAGGTCGACCCCAGGGGGCCGCGCGACGTGATCGTGCGCGGCATCGCGGCCAGTCCGGGCGGGGCAACGGGGCGGATCGTGTTTTCGTCCGATGCAGCACAGGCCTCTGCGTCGCGGGGGGATGCCTGCATCATGGTGCGGCGCGAAACCACGCCCGAAGATATTCGCGGCATGCATGCCGCCGCTGCCGTCCTGACCGAACGCGGGGGCATGTCCAGCCATGCGGCGGTGATCGCGCGGGGGCTTGGCGTGCCTTGCGTGGTTGGCGCGTCCGAGATGCGGCTGGACGTCAAGGATCGCAAGCTGACCGCCGCAGATGGCCGGGTGTTTCGCGAAGGCGATCTGGTGACGGTCGACGGCACGACGGGCGAAGTGTTGGCGGGGGCGACCGAAATGCTGGCGCCCGCGCTGGATGACGGGTTCCGCCGGTTGCTGGCTTGGGCCGACACGTTCCGCGACATCGGGATCCGCGCCAATGCCGACACGCCCGCAGATGCCGAAACCGCGCGCCGGTTCGAGGCGCAGGGGATCGGTTTGTGCCGGACCGAACACATGTTCTTTGAGGAAGACCGTCTGGTGGTGATGCGCGAGATGATCTTTGCCGACACCGCCCATGACCGCGCGGCGGCGCTGGTGCGCCTGTTGCCGATGCAGCGCGACGACTTCGTGCAGCTGTTCGAGATCATGCAAGGCCTGCCGGTCTGCATCCGCCTGTTCGATCCGCCCTTGCACGAATTTCTGCCCCATAGTCGCGAAGGGCTGCGCGATCTGGCCGAGGCGTTGGACCGTCCCCTGTCCGAGGTGACGCGCCGGGCCGAGGCTTTGTCGGAATTCAATCCGATGCTGGGAATGCGCGGTGTGCGGCTGGGTGTGGTGCTGCCCGAGATCTACGACATGCAGGTGCAGGCGATTTTCGAGGCGACACTGGAATCGGCACGGCGCGGCGCGGTGGTGGTGCCGGAAATCATGATCCCGCTGGTCAGCGCGCGGCGCGAGGTGGAACTGGTCAAGACGCGGATCGACGCCGTGGCCGCAATGGTGCGCACCGAGGCGGGTGCCAACTTCGACTACAAACTGGGCGTGATGGTGGAAACCCCGCGTGCCGCACTGCGGGCAGGTGACATCGCACAGCATGTGTCGTTCCTGTCCTTTGGCACGAATGACCTGACGCAGATGACTTATGGGCTAAGCCGGGACGACGCGGGCAAGTTCATGAACACCTATGTCCGCCTCGGTGTGTTTCCCGAGGATCCGTTCCACATTCTGGACGTGGATGGGGTGGGCGAGCTGTTGCACATCGGTGCGGAACGGGGTCGAAAGACGCGCCCGGACCTGACCCTGTCGATCTGTGGTGAGCATGGCGGCAACCCCGAATCAATCGATTTCTGCCGCAAGGCAGGCTTCGATTACGTGTCCTGCTCGCCTTACCGGGTGCCTTTGGCGCGCTTGGCGGCGGCGCATCTGGCGTTGAAGGAAAGATAGAAAAAGTATTTATCTATCAGTGTTCTACGTTGCAATGTTGATAAAGTGCATGAGGATTTCGGCGGGTTTCCGCCCAAATTTTGCCATAGTTCGTTGTATTTTTGCCACGTCGGTAGACGCCCTCGCCAATCTGCCATAGCCGCTTGGCCGAACGCTTGGGGGCGATCTGTGGCTATGTCGGAAACGGCACAACCTTGTCCCTGGCACAAGTTGAAACAAGACCAGGAACACGATCACATGAGCTTGCATCAAAGCTGGATGGGTGGCGCACTTGCCCTGACCCTCCTCTGCGGAGCGGCCGCTGCCGATGTTTCGGTGAGCCAGTCGAATGCGCCCACGGCCGATATTGCCGGTGCGATGACCACTTTGCTGGGTGCCGAAAACGCGACCCTTCGCGCGCTACCCAAGGCCAAACTGGCCGCGATCGCCGCAGGACCCAAAGTCAGTCCGAAGCCCGCAAAAGGTGCGACGGTCATTCGTTACGACGAATCTTGGCTTGCCGCACAGCCGGAACCCCAAGGTGGCGAGGCCTGGGCCTGTCTGTCGCAAGCGGTCTATTTCGAGTCCCGTGGAGAAAGCATCAAGGGGCAATTCGCAGTGGCCGAGGTGGTGCTGAACCGCGTCGACAGCGGCCTGTTCGCCGGATCGGTTTGCGGTGTGGTGAACCAGCGCGGCGGTGGCGCCTGCCAGTTTTCCTATGTCTGTGACGGGCGTGCTGACCGCATGCGCGATGCCCAGGCGCGCGACATTGCCGAACGCATCGCCTATGTGATGCTGAATGGCGCCCCGCGCACGCTGACCGAGGGGGCGACCTATTTTCACACCAATGGCGTGCGCCCCGGCTGGTCGCGCCGGTTTGAACGCACGGCTGCGATCGGTGATCACCTCTTTTACCGTCGCGACTGATCCGACCTATCTAAGCAGGGATTGACGCAAGGCGGCATGGTCCCCATGTCGCCCGTATCGCGCTGGATGCCGCTTGCCCGAGGGTTCGCGAACACGCCGCGTGGCACAGAAGGGTGGGCGAAGCCACGCCTTTCCTACCGTACCTATTGCTGGGGTTGCACCGATGACGACCGATTTGACGCTGGCCTTCGGCCATCCCGAGGAACGCGCCATCGCTGCGGCGGACGGCACACCATGTGACCGGATTTCTTTGCGCGATCATGTGGTTGAGGTTGATATTGGTGCTTTTCAGCAAGAACGCGGCCACCGCCAGCGCGTGCGTTTCAATGTCGTGGTGGAGGTGCGGCCAAGCGCTGTCCCCTTAGGTGACGATGTCGACAAGATCCTCAGCTATGACCGGATCACCTTTGCCATCGCGGCGGAACTGGCGGCGGAGCGGCTGAACCTTCTGGAAACGCTGGCCGAACGCGTGGCCGAACGCATTCTGGCCGAACCGCAGGCGATGCGGGTTTATCTGCGGATCGAAAAGCTGGATGTGGGCCCTTATGCGCTGGGGGTGGAGATTGTGCGCGACCACCGGACCGCGCGCCATACACGGCCGCTTGAGGGTGGCCATCCCATCGTCGTGTATCTGAATAATGCCACCATCGGGGCCGTCGATCTGGCGGCTCGGCTGGACAGGCTTTTGGCCGATGGCGCGCCGCTGATCCTGACAGTGGGGACCGGCGATCTGCCCCGCCCGGTGACGGGGCACCGCCCGACGCAACGGCGGGTGGACCTTTTGGCGATCGAGCAGAACGCATGGGTGCTGGCGGCGCGCGATCCGCGCTGCGTCGTCGTGGCCTCGCGGACCGAGATCGACTGGGCAGTACGGCGTGGGCAGATGGTGGTCTGGGCCCCGTCCAAGATGCTGCTCGACACAGCCAGCGGGCCGCGCGGGCAGGACCCGGTTGTGCTGGCATTGTGGTTGGCCGACATGATGGGTGCGGCAGAGTTGCGTGTGGCGGGCGACGCGCCCCTGCCGGTCAGTGAAACATTGCGTGTCCGAAGGCTCTGACACCGCACTTGCATAGGGGTGGCGTCACCCTTTATTCCCGCACACATGATCTATGTTCGCCCGCTTGTGCAGACCGGGGCCGCCCGGCCAGACGATGCGCTGCCCCTGGCTGGGGGATGGTGCTGGTTTACCCATGTCGAGCTGCTGGAACGGGGCGCCGCGCCAAGGATTTCTGCGGTGACCGACGTCCCGGCCGATATGCTGCGCCCCCTCACCAAGCCCTGCGCCGATTGGGCCGGTCTGTCGATGGCTACGCCGCGCCTGATGGGCATCCTGAACGTGACGCCGGACAGTTTTTCGGATGGCGGGCAATTGACGGACACCGCAGCGGCGCTGGCGCGGGCCAGGGCGATGGCAGACGAAGTGGATATTCTTGATATTGGCGGCGAAAGCACGCGCCCGGGTGCGGTCGAGGTCGCCGAAGACGAAGAAATTCGCCGCACTGTGCCCCTGATCGCGGCGCTGCGGGCGGGGGGCATCGGCAATCCCATCTCGATCGACACGCGCAAGGCCGCGGTTGCCAAGGCGGCACTGGAGGCAGGAGCCGTAATTGTAAACGATGTCAGTGGTTTGACGCATGATCCTGCCATGGCATCGCAGGCAGCGTCTGTGCATGCACCAGTCGTGATCATGCATTCGCTGGGCACGCCGGTCGCCAAGCACGACAATCCGCATTACGACGATGTGCTGCTGGACATCTACGACGCGCTGGCTGTGCGCATTGCAGCGGCGGTCGCGGCGGGGATTGATCGCGAAAACATCGCCATCGATCCCGGCATCGGATTTGGAAAGACGCGCGCGCACGATCTGGACCTGCTTCGCGGGATTGCCATTTTTCACGGCTTGGGCGTTCCGATCTTGCTTGGTGTCTCGCGCAAGCGGATCATCGGCACCATTTCGGGGGAGCGTGATACCAAACGCCGCGCGCCAGGATCCATCGCTGTGGGGCTTGCGGCCATCGCGCAGGGGGTCCAAATCCTGCGCGTTCATGATACTGCTGAGACGGCACAGGCGCTTTCACTGTGGCGGGCGGTGACGGGGGAGACTTCATTTGACGCGTAAACTCTTTGGGACCGATGGGGTGCGGGGACGCGCCAACAGCTATCCGATGACGGCAGAACTGGCGCTGCGGCTTGGGGCGGCGGTGGGCAATCATTTCCGCCGCGACGGATCGCCGGGCCATAGGGTGATCATCGGCAAGGACACGCGCCTGTCGAGCTATATGATCGAAAACGCGCTGACGGCGGGGCTGACCTCGGCGGGGATGAACGTGTTCCTTTTGGGCCCGGTGCCGACACCGGCTGTGGGGTTTTTGACCCGGTCGATGCGCGCCGATCTGGGCGTGATGATTTCGGCCAGCCACAA
>JBKJVF010000048.1:0-12499 GCA_046589965.1 Paracoccaceae bacterium | reverse complement strand
CTGTGGCTTTGACGACCTGGTCAAGCAGGGTCCGCAACTTGAAACTGTCACCTTTGGGCAGCACGCGCGCCTTGCCTTGCGTATCGGGTGCTGTCGCGGCCACGGCCGGCGAGGACTTGGCCTTACTACTTGCCGGCGCCTTGGCCGGGGCCTTTGGGACGGCCTTGGGCGCGGCCTTGGCGGCAGGCTTTCTGGCTGTCACTGCCTTGGTCGCCACGGTCTTGGCGATCGCGGGTTTTGCACCCCCGGCAGCGGTCTTGGCTGCAACACCCGTTCCGGGCGCACGAACCGCGGCTGTGGAGGCTTTCGCAGGCTGGGTCCGTGCAGTTCGCCGCACCGGTGTTTTCGTATCCGTCATGTTGCGTCGCTTTCCGTGATGACCGTTTGATTTCAAAAGGCAGCTTACGGCGTGAAGTTGCATCGCACCACGGAAATTTTTGGCGCCGGCAAAGTGGGATAATCGCCGGTCCCTGGGATTTAGGTGCGTGCGATTTGTCGTGGAATATCAATCAAAAGGCGAGCCAATCGCACCATTTTCTTCAAAATCCGGGTTTGCGGCGGCCATATGGCTTGGATTTCTGCTTTTCCTTGACGGGTGGGGCTATTTTCAATTCTTCTCATTGGCATGCCGAAGCTGCAACCCGGCAACACAGAATAGCTCGGTCTCATCCGGGCCCATTTGGGGAATGGACAACACCATGATGAAACTCTTTTCGATGACGACCATCTTTGCCCTGGCAAGCACGACGACGGTGCTCGCGGGCGGTATGGCAGAGCCGGTGATGGACGCCCAGGTGGTGGAGGCTGCCACCTCATCGGCATCCCAACAGATCATCATTCCGCTGCTTTTGTTGCTGCTGATCATCGCGGCGGCAACGGCTCCGGACGCGCCCGTGACGTAAACCAGTCTGGCGATGGTCTTGACGATCAGCGACGAAATCTGTTCGCTTCACCTTTAGGTGTGCCATTTGTGCGCCAAGGGGGCCTGTTTCTTGGCAAATGGATTGACAGCTACCAGAGTTCGAAGAAGGATCAGGCGTTCACGACGTGTTGCCCAGACTGCAACGAAGACCCGGAACTGATGGCAAAGCCTGATGATTTTGGTTCGGATTGCTTCGCGTCTGACGTCATCTGAAAGGAAAAAACATGAAGAAAATTCTCCTTCTCTCTTCGGCGCTCGTGCTTTCGGCATCGGTGTCTGCCTATGCCGGTGGCATGGCTGAGCCTGTGATGGAACCTGAAGTTGTCGAGGCCGCGACCTCGTCATCTGCGCCGGGCATCGTGGTTGTCTTGCTTCTGCTTTTGGTTATCGCAGCGGCGGCTTCTGGCGGTGGTGGCGGTTGCTCCGGCCCCCTTTGCGGTGGCGGCTGAGGCTTTGCTCGCGCTCAAAAGTTGATTGCCGGGTCGCGTCAAGCGGCCCGGCATTTTTTGTTTTTCCGACGACCGTTCCGGGTGACGGTCTTGTAAACTGTCTGATTTCTTTGACAACCTGACGCAGATTCTTCTTGTGTAAATGCAGCTTCAGATCGTGGCCTGTTGCGCATCCCGTTGATCGGACGTCCGACACAACAAGGAGATACTGGATTGAAAAAGACAATTCTTCTGACCACCGCCTTGACGCTGGGTGCATCATCCATTGTCTTTGGCGGCGGAATGGCTGAGCCCGTGATGGAACCAGAAATCGTCGAGGCCACCTCATCCTCCTCTGGTGGAATTGTCGTGGCGCTGTTGCTGTTGCTGGTGATCGCCGCGGCTGCGTCCGGCGGTGGCGGTGGACCCGCTCCCAGTGACATCCGTCTGAAAGAGTACATCACACGCGTCGGCACCACCCATCTGGGCTTGCCGCTATACCATTTCCGCTACAAGGGCCTGCCGCAGGTCTGGGAAGGCGTCATGGCGCAGGATGTGGAAATCATGCATCCGAACGCGATCAAGCCGTTGCCCTATGGGTTCAAGGCGGTCGACTACGCATCGCTGGGCCTGACCATGCGCGCGGTTCACTAGATAGCACCTTTCGAAAACAAGACGGCGCGCCAATGGCGCGCCGTCTTTTCATTACTGGGAGGAGTTTCAGTGCGCCGTCTGCGCCGGTGGGACTGCACCAGCCGCCCGCGCCGCAGCTGCGGCTTCTTCGGCAAGTTCGTCCCACTCGATCGCCTCAGGCTGACGCACCAGTGCTTGCGCCAGCACTTCGCGGACGCTGCTGACGGGAATGATCGTCAACCCTTTGGTCACACTGTCGGGGATCTCGGTCAGATCCTTGGCGTTTTCTTCGGGGATGAAGACGGTCTTGATCCCCCCGCGCAGAGCCGCCAGCAGTTTTTCCTTCAACCCGCCAATGGGCATGGCGTTACCCCGCAACGACACCTCGCCGGTCATCGCGATGTCCTTGCGCACCGGAATGCCCGTCAGCACCGACACGATGGCCGTGACCATCGCCAGACCCGCCGACGGCCCATCCTTGGGCGTCGCCCCGTCCGGTACGTGGACGTGGATGTCCATCGTCTCGAACTTGGTCGGTTTCACCCCGATTGACGGGCTGATCGAGCGGACATAGCTGGATGCGGCGTCAATCGACTCCTTCATCACGTCGCCAAGCTTGCCGGTCGTCTTCATCCGACCCTTGCCAGGCAGCCGCAAGGCTTCGATCTGCAACAGATCACCGCCGACGCTCGTCCAGGCCAGACCGGTCACGACACCGACCTGATCTTCCTTCTCGGCCAGACCATAGCGATGGCGTTTCACCCCGAGGAAGGACTCCAGGTTGTCCGTCGTGACCTCCACCGACTTGACCTTTTTGCCGACGATCTGCGTCACCGCTTTGCGGGCGAGTTTGGCGATCTCACGCTCCAGATTCCGCACGCCTGCCTCACGGGTATAGGTGCGGATCATTTCCTGCAGGGCGTCATCGGTGATCTTGAACTCACCCTTTTTCAGTCCGTGGCCCACGGTCTGCTTGTCGATCAGGTGACCCTTGGCGATCTCGCGCTTTTCATCTTCCGTATAGCCTGCCAGCGGGATGATCTCCATCCGGTCGAGCAGTGGCGACGGCATGTTGTAGGAGTTCGCCGTAGTGATGAACATCACGTTGGACAGATCATATTCGACCTCAAGATAGTGATCGACAAACGTGTTGTTCTGTTCAGGATCCAGCACCTCAAGCAGCGCAGACGCCGGGTCGCCCCGGAAATCCTGCCCCATCTTGTCGATTTCGTCCAAAAGGATCAAAGGGTTGGTTGTCTTGGCCTTTTTGAGGTTCTGGATGATCTTGCCGGGCATGGAGCCGATATAAGTCCGCCGGTGACCCCGGATTTCGGATTCGTCGCGCACGCCGCCAAGGCTGATGCGGATGAATTCGCGCCCCGTGGCTTTGGCAACCGAACGGCCAAGTGAGGTCTTGCCGACGCCCGGAGGGCCGACGAGGCAGAGGATCGGACCCTTGAGCTTGGCCGAACGGGCCTGCACCGCCAGATATTCCACGATCCGCTCTTTCACCTTTTCCAGACCGTAGTGGTCGGCATCCAGCACCTTTTGCGCGGCTGCCAGATCTTTTTTGACCTTGGACTTGGTGCCCCACGGCACGCCCAGCAGCCAGTCGAGATAGTTGCGCACCACGGTGGCCTCGGCGCTCATCGGCGACATGCTTTTCAGCTTTTTCACCTCGGCATCGGCCTTTTCGCGCGCCTCTTTCGACAGTGCGGTCTTGGCGATGCGGGCCTCCAGCTCAGCGACCTCGTTCTGGCCTTCCTCGCCGTCGCCCAGCTCCTTCTGAATGGCCTTCATCTGTTCATTCAGATAATATTCGCGCTGGGTCCGCTCCATCTGGGATTTCACACGGGTCTTGATCTTCTTCTCAACCTGCAGGACCGACATTTCGCCCTGCATGTGGCCATAGACCTTTTCAAGCCGCTCCGCGACGTCCAGCGTTTCCAGAAGTTCCTGCTTCAGCCCGACATCGATGCCAAGGTGACCAGCCGCAAGGTCGGCAAGCCGCTGCGGATCACGGGTTTCCGAAACCGCGGCGAGGGCTTCCTCGGGGATGTTCTTCTTGACCTTGGAATAGCGTTCGAACTCGTCGCTGACCGCACGTACCATCGCCTCGACCGACGCGGCGTCGCCGGGCGTTTCGGTCAGAAGTTCGGCTCCGGCCTCGAAAAAGACCGGATTTTCAATGAAATGCGTGATGCGCACGCGCGCCTTGCCTTCGACCAGCACCTTGACGGTGCCATCGGGCAATTTCAAAAGTTGCAGCACATTGGCCAGCACGCCGACGCGGTAGATGCCATCTGCGGCAGGATCGTCGATCGAGGGGTCGATCTGGCTGGACAAGAGAATCTGCTTGTCATCGGCCATCACTTCTTCCAAAGCGCGGACCGATTTCTCGCGGCCGACGAACAAGGGCACGATCATGTGGGGAAAGACCACGATGTCGCGCAACGGAAGAACTGGGTAGCTCGAGGAAAGGGACGTCGTCATGTGTTTTCCTTCATCTGGCAGAAAGGCCCGGCCCCGATCATCGGCAGCACCACCTTTCCCTGTCTTGGTCGTGTTACGTGGGTGCTGCATCGGGGCGTGTCAACGGCGCAGACCACAAGATATACGACAGAGTGAAGGTTGGGGCCAAGAGAGGCAACCTCCGTTTGATGCAATTTCGCAAGATTTCCCGATATTGGGACAGTGGCCGGAGGGCACTATCTCCGGTTTTCTGGGCGTTGCGCCCGTGGCCTTCAGCCGGATCAAGCGGCGGATCGCAGCCCCGGCCTAGACCGGTTCGACATCACCTATTGCCCGCAGGCGATGAAATTCCGCGACAAACGTCGCCAACCGCCCTGCCCCGATGGCGTCCCGCAGACCCTGCATCAGAACTTGATAGTAATGCAGGTTGTGCCAGGTCAGCAGCATTGATCCGATGATCTCATCGGCCTTGACGACGTGATGCAGATAGGCGCGGCTATATCCTTGACAGGCAGGACAGCCGCAGGTTTCGTCCAACGGGCGCGGATCGTCCTTGTGGCGTGCGTTGCGCATGTTGATCTGGCCCCGATGGGTCCAGGCCTGACCGGTGCGGCCGGACCGCGATGGCAGCACGCAGTCCATCATGTCGACGCCGCGTTCAACCGCGCCCACGATGTCATCGGGCTTGCCCACGCCCATCAGATAGCGCGGGCGATCCTGTGGCAACAGGTCGGTGGCGTAGTCGAGCACGCCAAACATCGCCTCCTGCCCCTCGCCCACGGCAAGGCCGCCGATTGCATAGCCGTCAAAGCCGATGGCAGTCAGGGCCTTGGCGGATTCTTCGCGCAGCGCCTGTGTGACACCGCCCTGCATGATGCCAAAGAGCGCATGTCCGGGACGGTCGCCAAAGGCGTCGCGTGATCTTTGTGCCCATCGCATCGACAGGCACATGGCGCGGGCAACCTCGTCATCCGTCGCAGGCAAGGCGGGGCATTCGTCGAACGCCATCACGATGTCGGAGCCCAGAAGTTTCTGGATTTCCATGCTGCGTTCGGGGCTGAGCATGTGTTTGGAGCCATCGATATGGCTGGAAAATCTCACGCCTTCTTCACTCATCTTGCGCAAGGACGCCAGGCTCATCACCTGAAATCCGCCGCTGTCGGTCAGGATCGGGCGGTCCCAGTTCATGAAGCGGTGCAGACCACCCAGCGCGGAGATCCGTTCTGCCGTCGGGCGCAGCATCAGATGATAGGTGTTGCCCAGCAGGATGTCCGCCCCGGTGGCCGCCACGCTTTCGGGCAGCATCGCCTTGACGGTAGCGGCCGTGCCAACTGGCATGAAGGCCGGCGTGCGGATGTCCCCGCGCGGGGTAGAGATCACGCCCTGACGCGCCCTGCCGTCTTGCGCAATGCGCTGAAAGGCAAAGGCTCGCGTCATTCGAATGCATCCCATCCAACCAAGTGTGCCGTCTTTTGCGTCAAATTGCATCGAATGCCAAGAACGCCTGAACGGGCGCAAGAATCTGACTTGACCTTTTCAAAATGCTGGCTATGTCTGAGAATGAACGTTCATTCAGTCTCACATGTGCGGGAATCATCGATGCAGATCAGCGTGACGCGAACTCTGACAGCCCCGGAAACCCGCATCGCCGAAATCCTTGGCCTGGTGCGTAAAGCCTTTATTGAAAAAGGTTTTGACGGCGCGTCGATGCAGGACCTTGCGCGCAGCGCAGGCATGAGCGTCGGCAATTTCTATCGCTACTTCCCTTCCAAGGACGCCATCGTCGAGGCTTTGGTGGCGTGGGACATGGATGAAATCGACCAGGAGTTTGGGCGCATCCTCCAGGCCCCCGATCCAATGGGCGTTCTGCGTCAGGTGCTCGTCGAGCATGTGATGGACAACAGTTGCGACGATGATGGCGCGCTCTGGACCGAGATATGTGCCGCCGCCAAGCGCAAGCCCGTGATTGCTGAAGTGTCGGCCCGGATGGAGCGCGCCATCGCGGACCGGTTGGTCAGCGTCTTTCAGTTGGCAAGCCAGAATACCGATCCCGCCCGAACGCATGTGTTTGTCACAGAGGCGCGAATGGTGGTTCTGTTGGTGAAAGCCAGCAAGATGCAAAGCCTCGATTTAACCGATGCCGACACTGAACTGAAACTGCGCGTCCTGCGTACCATTGATGACATCCTGAATTCTCTTTTCGAGGACTGATCCCCGTGCTGACTATTTCCTATTCGCGCCACATGATGTTGACCGTCGCCGTGATTGCCTTGGCAGTCACGGGCGCACCCCTGATGGCCCAAGAGGCCGATGCGGTCGAAAATGCGACCGAAGCAGTTGCCGTGGTCCTTCCCGCGATCACTGTCACGACGGTTGCCTCGTTCGTCATGCAGGACCGCGTTCTTGCATCCGGCCTGATCGGCCCGGTCGAGCGCGTCCAGGTTCCGCCCCTGATCGAAGGGCAGCCCATCGAGACGCTTGAGGTGGATGTCGGCGACATGGTGAGCGAAGGTCAGATCCTGGCACGCCTGTCCAAAACGTCGCTCGACCTGCAAGAAAGTCAATTTGTGGCATCGAGGGCGTCGGCCAGGGCAACGATCGCTCAGGCCGAGGCGTCGAAAATCGATGCCGAAGCCACCGCCGCGGAGGCCAGCCGCGTGGCCGAGCGGACAGCCAAGCTGCGCCAGCAAGGCTCGGCCACGCAGGCCGCCCAGGACACCGCGCAGGCCGCGTCCATTTCGGCCGCCGCGCGGGTTGCGGTCGCGGTGCAGACATTGGAAGCCGCGCGCGCGCAGTTGTCGCTGGCCGAAGCGCAACTTGACAATATCGAGCTCCAGTTGGCGCGGACCGAGATCCGCAGCCCGGTCGCCGGCGAGGTGCTGGAACGCAACGCCCTTGTCGGCAGCATTGCGACTGCGGCGGGCGATCCGATGTTCGTCATCATGAAAGATGGCGCGCTGGAAGTTCGCGCGGATCTGGCCGAGGCGGATCTTCTCAAGGTTGCCAAGGGCCAGAAGGCGGAATTTCGCTTTGGCGACAAAGGGGCGGTCTTTACCGGCACTGTTCGATTGGTCGAGCCGGACATTGACCTGACCACCCGTCAGGGCAGCGCGCGCATCTCGCTCGACACGCCCGACGCCTTGCGGTCGGGCATGTTCATGAATGCCGAGATCATCGTGGCGGAACGCGAAACCACCGCCGTGCCGCTGACCGCGATCAGCTCGACCCCCGAAGGCGTCCGCGTCATGCGCGTCAAGGATGGCAATGTCGAAGCCGTCATCGTCACGACAGGGATCCGGCAGGGCAACCTTGTCGAGATTGTCGACGGCCTGACCCAAGGCGACCAGGTGGTAAAAAAGGCGGGTGCGTTCGTGCGGCCCGGCGATGTGATCAAGCCCATTGTCGACGACACGCCGGTCAACTGAGGAATATGACATGATGAACTTTTCCGCCTGGTCGATCCGAAACCCGGTTGCGCCGCTTTTGGCGTTCTTCATGCTCATGGTGCTGGGCTGGCAAAGCTTCAACGCGCTGCCGATTACGCGGTTTCCCAATATCGATGTGCCGCTGGTTGCAGTGACGGTCACGCAGTCGGGCGCCGCCCCGGCCGAGATGGAAACCCAGATTACCAAGGAAATCGAAGATGCGGTCGCCGGACTGACCGGAGCGAAAAGCGTCAATTCATCGGTGACAGACGGGGTGTCGACGACCGTTGTCGAATTCCGGATGGAGATACCCACCGAACGCGCGGTGCAGGACGTCAAGGACGCCATCGACCAGATCCGCGGCGATCTGCCGGGCAGTATCGATTCCCCGGTGGTCACCAAGATCGACATCGAAGGTCAGGCCATCATGACCTATGCCGTGACCTCGCCGGGCAAGACTCTGGAGGAGCTGTCGTGGTTCGTGGATGACACGGTCACCCGTGCGCTACAGGGCCGGCCCGGCATCGGGCGGGTCAGCCGCTTTGGCGGGGCAGAACGCGAGATCCAGATCGATCTGGATCTTGCCCGGCTCAACAGTCTTGGCATCACCGCGCAAAATATCAGCCAGCAGCTGAGCTCGTCCAACATCAACCTCGGCTCGGGTACAGCGGAACTTGGCAATTCCGAACAGGCGATCCGCACGCTGGGCGATCAGGCCACGGTGCAATCGCTGCGCACCATGACGATCGCCCTCCCCTCTGGGCGCAATGTCCGCCTGGAAGAGCTTGGGGTTATCACCGACACCTATGAGGACCTGAAATCCTTCACCCGCTACAATGGCGAGCAGATCGTGTCTTTCGCTGTCTTCCGGTCCAAGGGAGCATCAGAGGTCAGCGTGGCCGAGATATCGGAAACGACTGTCGCGGACCTGCGCAAGGCAAACCCCGACATCAGCATCGATTTGATCGACGACACGGTGTTCTACACCTATGGCAACTACGAAGCTGCCATCGACACCCTGCTGGAGGGCGCGCTTCTGGCGGTGATCGTGGTGTTCATTTTCCTCAAGAACTGGCGCGCCACGCTGATTTCGGCCATTGCGCTGCCGCTGTCGGCGGTGCCGACTTTCTATGTCATGGATCTGCTCGGGTTTTCGCTGAATCTTGTGTCCTTCCTCGCACTGACGCTGGCAACCGGCATCCTTGTCGATGACGCCATCGTGGAAATCGAGAATATCCAGCGCCATATCCGCATGGGAAAAACACCCTACCGTGCGGCCATCGAGGCCGCGGACGAGATCGGGCTGGCGGTCATCGCGACCACCTTCACCATCGTCGCGGTGTTTGTGCCGGTCAGCTTCATGCCCGGAATTCCTGGACAGTATTTCCGACAATTCGGCATGACGGTCGCAATATCGGTGCTGTTTTCGCTGTTGGTCGCACGTCTGATCACACCGATGATGGCGGCCTATCTGATGCGCCAGAAAGACGGCGACGAAACTCATACCGGCGACGGTCCGATCATGCGCGGCTATCTGTCGTTCGTAAAAGCGACGACCCATGTCTGGAAAGTCCCCGGCATCAAGATGCGATTTGGCAACTATTATCTGACGCTGGTTGTTGCGTTGGTGATGGTCGGCATTTCCATCTTTTTCATGCTCAAGGTCCCGGGCAGCCTCTTCCCGCCAGAAGATGTCAGCCGTGTCAGCATTTCGGTGGAATTGCCACCAGGCTCCAGCCTTGCCAGCACCGATGCGACGACCGACCAGATGCGCCAGCGGATCGAAGGGATCGATGGTGTGAAGTCGGTGTTGATCGTCGGTGGCTCAACCCCCACTGGCGACCGCGATATCCGCCGCGCCAGTGTGTCAGTCATGCTCGACAGGCTGGACAATGACCTTATGCGCAAGTTCTCGGACCTTGGCCAACAGATCCCCCTGCTGTACCAGATCCTGCCCGTCGCCCCTTTCGACGGCCGTGTCCGTCCTCAGAGCGAGATCGAGGCCGAGATTTTCCAGGCCATTACTGATGTCCCGGATGTCCGTGCGTTCAAACTGAACGACCGCGGCGAACGCGACCTTACCTTTTCGATCCTGTCGTCGGATGAGGCCGACCTGAACAAGGCCGTGCAGCAACTGGAAGCCGCGTTGTCGGGCGATCCGTTGCTGGCTAACGTGGCCACCGAAGGTGCGCTGCCACGACCGGAAATTCAGATCACCCCGCGCCCCGAAGAGGCTGCACGCCTTGGTGTCACAACGTCGCAAATTGCGTCGATCGTGCGCATTGCAACGATCGGCGACGTCGAGGCATCGCTGGCAAAGATCTCGCTCGACAACCGGTTGATCCCGGTTCGCGTCCAGATCGCCGATACCGCCTTTACCGATATCGCGCGGATTGCCGCCATGCGTGTGACCACGTCAACCGGCGCGTCGGTGCCCTTGTCCGCCGTGGCCGATATCGCGCTGAGTGAAGGTCCAAGCGTGGTCAGCCGCCTGAACCGCGAACGTCTTGCCACCATCGGTGCCAGCCTGCCCTTGGGCGTGGCACTTAACGACGCCAGCGCGCGGTTCAACGAGATTGTGGCCTCGGTCGACTTGCCGCCGACCGTGCGTGTCGCGCCTTCGGGCGATGCCGAAATCCAGGGCGAATTGGTGGGCAGTTTTGTCAACGCCATGATCATGGGGCTGATGCTGGTGCTGGCAGTGCTGATCTTGCTGTTCCGGTCGGTGATCCAGCCTTTCACCATCCTCTTTTCGTTGCCCTTGGCCATCGGCGGTGTCGCGGCGGCGCTGATCTTTACCAGCAACCCGCTGTCGATGCCGGTGCTGATCGGCATCCTGATGCTGATGGGCATCGTGACCAAGAATGCCATCCTGCTGGTTGATTTCGCCATCGAGATGCGCGCGCGCGGGATGGACCGGCTGGCTGCCATCGTCGAAGCCGGACACAAGCGCGCACGTCCCATCGTGATGACTTCCATCGCGATGTCGGCGGGCATGCTGCCATCCGCACTCGGGGTCGGTGAAGGGGGTGCGTTCCGCGCGCCCATGGCGATCGCCGTGATCGGCGGCATCATCGTGTCGACCGTCCTCAGCCTGGTCGTCGTGCCGTCGTTTTTCCTGATCATGGACGACGTGTCGCGCATCCTGGCTTGGGCCTTTTCGCGACTGATCGGCAAGAAAGAAGAGGAACCCGAGGCCCCGTCGGCCGAAGTTCTGGCCGAACGGATCGCCGCGCGGGACGACGATGTGTCGTTGCTCAACGCGCGGATCAGCGATCTGGAAGACCGGCTGAACAAACGCCGCGGACCCAGCGCGACCTTGCACGTGGCTGAGTGACGCCAAGCGTGATCCTTCAAAGGTGCTTCCCGGTAACGGGTGGCACCCTTTGGGCAGCGAAGCACGATCATCATTGTGGATCGCCCGGAGGGAACCGGCATCCAGATGTCGCTTTCATGCGCGGACTTTGGTGGGGCGCGTCCTAGCCTTGACCGGCACAGCAACAGGTCGCGCCCATGTCCAATGATCCCCTTTTGCAACCCTATCAGCTGAAGCATCTGACCTTGCGCAACCGGATCATGACAACCAGTCATGAACCCGCCTATCCCGAAGACGGGATGCCCAAGGATCGTTACCGCCTATATCATCTGGAACGCGCCAAGGCCGGGGTGGCACTGACGATGACGGCAGGTTCTGCCGCCGTTTCCAGGGACTCGCCCCCCGTTTTCAACAACATCCTCGCCTACAAGGACGAGGTTGTGCCTTGGATGAAGCGGCTTGCCGATGACTGCCACGCGGCAGGTGCGGCGGTGATGATCCAGCTTACACACCTTGGTCGCCGCACCCGCTGGGACAAGGGTGACTGGCTGCCGGTTCTGGCCCCCGGGAAATCACGCGAGCCCAGCCACCGCGCGTTTCCGAAAGTCATCGAGGATTGGGATATCAGCCGCATCGTCGCGGACTATGCCGATGCCGCCGAACGCATGAAGGAGGCGGGCCTCGATGGGGTGGAATTCGAGTGCTATGGCCATTTGATGGACCAATTTGTCAGCCCCCTGACAAATGACTTGGATGCCCCCTATGGCGGGTCATTTGAAAACCGCATCCGTTTCGCGATGGAGGTGTTGGCCGCGTGTCGCGCGCGGGTTGGCGACAAGTTCTTGCTCGGGGTCCGCTACACCGCCGACGAGGTGGACCCGGGTGGTCTGACCGCCATTGAGGGAATGGAATTGGCACGGCGGTTCAAGACCAGCGGTCTGGTGGATTTCCTCAACATCATTCGCGGTCGCATCCATACCGACGCGGCACTGACCGATGTGATCCCGGTACAGGGGATGCCATCCGCCCCGCATCTTGATTTTGCGGGCCGCATCCGGGCCGAGGTCGGCCTGCCCACATTCCACGCCGCGCGCATCCCGGATGTGGCCACGGCACGCCATGCGGTGCAGTCGGGCCAGTTGGACATGGTCGGCATGACCCGCGCCCACATGGCCGACCCCCATATCGTGCGCAAGATCATCGAAGGCCGCGAGGCCGATATCCGGCCTTGCGTCGGGGCCACATATTGTCTGGACCGCATCTATCAGGGCGGGATGGCCCTGTGCATCCACAACCCTGCCAC
>JBKJVF010000086.1:0-22259 GCA_046589965.1 Paracoccaceae bacterium | reverse complement strand
ATCGACCGTCAGATCCTGGCTGAACTTCAGGCCGACGGGCGTATGACGAATGTGGAACTGGCGCACCGCGTCGGCATCTCGGCGCCGCCTTGCCTGCGCCGGGTGCGGACGCTGGAGGAAGCGGGTTACATCAAGGGCTATCATGCCAATATCGACGCACGTGAACTGGGGTTCGAGGTGCAGGTTTTCGCCATGGTGCGCCTGACCAGCCAGGCCGAGGCGGACCTTGCGCTGTTTGAGTCGCGTTGCAAGGCGTGGCCGCTGGTCCGCGAATGCCACATGCTGAATGGCGAGATCGACTTCATCCTGAAATGCGTGGCCCCGGACCTGTCCAGCTTTCAGTCGTTTCTGACCGGTGAGTTGCTGAAGGCCGAGAATGTGGCGACCGTCAAGACGAGCCTGGTCATTCGTGTCGCCAAGGACGAGCCTGGTCTGTCATTCGAGGTTCTTGAAGCCCGACTGAAACGCAAAGCCTGATGGGACCGGCGGCCCATTGAAATCAGATAGGCGGCCCCTTGTCGGTGCGCAGAGGTCGCACCAGGGCCGCCTTACCGAGCATCAATCCTGATCCCGACACGGTGTATCGGTCTTACAGACTGGCCCTGGAACTTGCCCCCGGCCGATCTCTGTAAAGAAAAGGTGCCAGATGGCGGGATGTTTGTCAAAACTTGGCCCGACAGTACTCGAATTGCACGACAATGCCGGAATTCAAGTTAGGATTGTATCCGTCGCGATGCCGAAATGCGGCGCTGTCGACAGATCCTGCACGATATGGTTGATTCGAATCTACTTTTGGTTGAGTGACAGTGGCGTGATGGCAAGCTTTGACAGCCCTCGCACAAGGGCGGGCGCAATGCGCTGGCCACGCGTCCATGGCAACGGCGGCTGTGGCACGGCACTGGCAAGCAGGGCGGCCTTGAGCCAGCGACGTTGCTTTTTCATCTTGACCTCCGACATCGGGCATCGCGTGACATGCTGTGCCTGCCCTTGCGTCAAATCTGCCAGAGGAATGCGGCGTCTCTGGGACGCTTGCGGGGGAACGTTGGGGCATTTCAGCGCGATAGCGACATGAAGTGCCCCGCAAAAGCAGGAATATCGTCAGATCGCGAACGATTGGAGGATCAAGCGCATATCGGTCGACAATGATCGGTCAAAGCCGGATCGCAGAAATCAGCCGTCCATAGTCCGCTTCACCGGCGTGGACGCTGCGGCGATACGAATAAAACCGCGCCGCGTCGGTATAGGTGCAGTGTCCCGTCCATTCGGCTGACCCGACGCCGGCCGATCGCAACCGATGCAACCCAAAGCTGGGCAGATCAAACAAATAGCGGTCTCCAGTCCCTTTGATGAAATAACGGGCATTAGACCCATTATCGTCAACAAAGCTGGCAAAGAATTCTGGGCCGACCTCGTAGGCGCGCTGACTGATGGTGGGGCCAATCACGGCAGAGATCTGTGCGCGCCTGGCACCAAGACCTTCCATGGCGTCGATCGTTGTCTCCAGCACGCCGCTTGCCACGCCCCGCCAACCTGCATGCGCGGCCCCGATGACACCCGCAACGGCGTCGGAAAGAAGGACAGGCTGGCAGTCCGCTGTCAGCACAGCCAGCACCAGCCCGGGCGTCGCGGTCACCATCGCATCTGCTTCGGGGCGCAGCACAAAAGGCTCCGATACTGTAACAACACGGGCGGAATGCACCTGATGCAGCGTCAAAAGATGGTCCGGCGTTGCGCCAAGGGCCTCGGCAACACGCGCGCGGTTGATGGCGACCACATCGGATTGGTCGGTCGATCCCGGACCGCAATTCAACCCCGCAAAAATACCCGACGAAGCCCCACCCTTGCGGGTGAAAAAGCCATGCCTCACGGGCAAAGCAGGAGATGTCAGGATTTCAAGCATCGGGGTGCGGGTCAAATCCAGGCGGGGGTGTAGTACCAGGGGCGTGAAAGGCGATGGCCTTGAACAGCGAACCCATTTCCGCGCCATCGGTCAAGCGCTGATGCGCGGCCCGGTGGCTGACAAGGGCGGGACCGGTCAGCCCAGTGGCAAGCACAGCCGCACGCGCATCAATGCCAAGCCTGCGCAGCAGGTCGCCTTGCGTGGTCAGGCCGGAATGCGGCATGGCCGCCGCCAGACAAAGGGCTTCGAAATCGACATGCGCTGTCAGGTCGGCTTGACCTGGATGGGCCAGCGGATCGTCCGGTGCGTGATTGCGCAGCGCCTGCAATGTATCCCCCAGGGATCGCCATCCGCCATAATCCACCACAAGCGCCGCGCCGCCACGCGACCGGATACGCGATGCGATGTCTCGCATCACGACATGGGCAACGGGGCAGACCTCTACAAGGCCACCACGCGGACAGGTATCAAAGGGCGGTCCGCCAGGCGGCAGCGAAAGGGGCGGAGACAGCCCGAAAGCCAGCGCGCCATCCATGCCCCCGACAAGACGTTCATGCCAAAACGCTTCGCGCTGAAACTGCCGGACGGGTAAGGCGTCAAAGAATTCGTTCGCAATCAGGAAAAGCGGCATCGACGGCAGATCGGATGCGGCATCAAGCCATTCTGGCGCGACGGCAAGGTCGCGGGACTGTACGGCAAGGGTACGCGCCTGAACGTCCCGAAGGACAGGCGAGGTTTCGACCAGACACAGATGGGCGGCGGCGTGAAATCCCGGCACGCCGCGCGTGGCGCGCAATAGATCGGCCATCAGCGTGCCCCGACCCGGACCGAGTTCTACCAGCGCGAAGGGTGCAGGCGCGCCCTGATCGATCCAGCTTTGCGCCAGGCATAATCCCAAAAGCTCTCCGAACATCTGGCTGATTTCGGGTGCGGTTACGAAATCCCCGGCCTGCCCGAACGGATCACGGGTGGAATAGTAGCCATGCACCAGATGCATCAGGCATTCGGCCATATAATCGGCCACCGTGATCGGCCCGCCCGCCGCAATCCGACGCAAGAGGGCATCGGCCAGCGCGGTCATGCGCGTCTGGCCCGCGCGATGAACCACAGGCCTGCAGCGATCATTGGCAGGGAAAGAACCTGCCCCATGGTCAACCCATAGCCGCCGATGTGAAAAGCCAGCCCGACCGGATTGTCGGGGCTGACGAAATTCGCATCCGGCTGTCGCACGAACTCAACCACGAACCGCGCCGCACCATAGCCCGCCAGAAAGACCCCCAGCAACGCCCCCGGCCGCTTGAACCAGCCGCGACGCCACGCCAGCCACAGCAACACTGCCCCAAGGATCAGCCCCTCCAGCAATGCCTCGTATAGCTGCGAGGGATGGCGCGCACAGACACCAACAATGCCGGCGCAGGTCTGTGCGGCTTCACCCGGAAAGGCGACCCCCCAGGGCAGGGTGGTCGGTCGACCCCAAAGCTCGGCATTGATGAAATTTGCGACGCGGCCAAGAAACAGCCCCGGCGTCGCCGAAACCGCCAGCAGGTCGGCAAGCGGGAGCATGCTGATGCCTTCGCGGCGGCAAAACCAGATCGCGGCCAGGATGACACCCAGAAAGCCGCCGTGAAAGGACATGCCCCCCTCCCAGACAAGCGGGATCTCCCAGGGTTTGCCAAAGTAGTAGACGGGCTTGTAAAACAGCACATAGCCCAGACGGCCGCCCAGAATGATGCCCAGAATGATCCAGGTCAGCAGCCTTTCGGTCTGGTCTTCGGTCATCGGGGCCGTGCCCTGCGGCCAGAACCGGGCCTGCCGAAGGGCCATGATCACGATGCGGTAGGCGATCACGATGCCCGCGATATAGGCCAGCGCATACCAGCGCAGCTGAAAGGTGTAGCCAAACACCTCAAACGCAAAAAGGACGGGCGAAATGTCGGGAAACGGGATGTAGGACATGTGAGGCCTTTGCTGGCGCGGGGTGCAAGGATGTGCCGTGGCGGTGCCGCCAATGTCAACCACGGGTCGCCTGCGGCATTGCGGGGCTTGAGGTGACGCCCGCGGCACCTCATATTGGGATCAGTCACCTCTGCTGCCCGGATAGGAGCAACTCCATGCAAAGCCGCAACAAGTTCATGGATGACATGAGCCAGCTCATGACGAACGCAATGGGCGTGGCGCAGGGCGCAAAGACCGAAGCCGAAACCGCGATGAAGGGGTTCATCGACCGCTGGATGGCCGACCGGGACTTTGTCACCCGCGAAGAGTTCGACGCCGCACGCGCCATGGCACAAAAGGCGCGCGAAGAAAATGTCGCCCTGACCGCCCGGATCGAGGCGCTTGAGGCAGCCATGTCCAAGAAAGCCAAAGCCTGATCATCAGGCGATAAGACGGATCGAAGTGTGGTCTTGTGCCCTGTCCCTGACAAGGCCGACACACCCTATTTGCATATTTCCAACCTGAGTTGCAGATGCCGGTGATGGGTTGCGCCATCCCGGCCGTCGCTTGCAACCTGCGCGATAGTTCACAAAAACTTTGCACGTCAAAGCTTTAGCGCCTGACTTCTCCACAGAAGTTTCGCAAAGAAAATGCTTTACAGGCTTTCCCTTTGGGAACACCATATCTAGTAATATGTGCACGGGCAAACGCTGATCCTTGCCTGATAATCAGCTTCTAGTGGGCGTTCCATAAGGAAGCACGATAACGAGGTCGAGCAATGTCGCTTTCCGAGGCTTTTTTGACGGATGATCTACATCCGATTGATATTGTTGAGTCTTTGGCAGAGCATCACGCCTGGCAGTTCGACCGGGTCACGGATGATCAGATCGCGATGGCAGTCGAAGGACAGTGGCGGACCTATTCGCTGACCTTGGCCTGGTCGCCTCAGGACGAAACCCTGCGGCTGATCTGTACCTTTGAGATGGACCCGCCGACGGACCAGATGCCCAAACTTTATGATGTGATCAACCGCTGTAACGACATGGTCTGGACCGGGGCCTTTACCTATTGGGTCGAACAACATCTGATGGTCTGGCGCTATGGCCTGCTGCTTGCGGGCGGCCAAAGCCCGTTGCCGGAACAGATCGACAAGCTGATCGCCGCCGCTGTTCTGGCGTCCGAACGGTTTTACCCCGCCTTTCAGCTCGCCTGCTGGGGTGACCGCACGCCTGCCGAAGCAATGAAGATCGCCATTGCCGAAGCCTACGGGCGCGCCTGATCGGACGAACCCCCATTGAAGCCGCCCTTGCCCCCGCCTAACCTCTGGCGCGGATGACAGGGGGTGCGTATGGCGCTGGATCGGATCGCTCGTGAGGGGCTGGTGCTGCTTGGCTGTGGCAAGATGGGCTCGGCCTTGCTGGCAGGGTGGCTGGCGGCGGGGCTGCCCCAGACGTCTGTCTGGGTGCTGGAACCCAACCCCTCGGACTGGCTGCGAGGGACGGGCGTGCACCTGAACCAAGGGGTCCCCCCTGCGCCTGCAGTTGCACTTCTGGCGGTCAAGCCGCAGATGATGGGAGCAGCCTTGCCGGCCTTGCAGGCGCTGGGGAACGGCAAGACCCTTGTCGTGTCCATCGCCGCCGGGACCAGCATCGCGACATTCGAGGCGGTCTTTGGGGCTGAGACGCCCATCGTGCGCACCATGCCCAACACCCCGGCGATGGTCGGGCGCGGGATCACGGGGATATGCCACAACGCCCATGCGACAGCCGCCGACATCGCCTTGGCGCAAGAGTTGATGGCGGCGGTCGGCGAGGTGGTGCTGCTGGACGGTGAACACCAGATTGACGCGGTCACGGCCGTCTCCGGCTCCGGTCCGGCTTATGTGTTTCACCTGATCGAGGCGATGGCGGCGGCAGGGGTCGACCAGGGCCTGTCGCCCGAGACGGCAATGCGCCTAGCCCGCGCAACGGTTTGCGGAGCAGGCGAGCTGGCCTATCGCGCGCCGGACAGTGCCGAACAGCTGCGCATCAATGTGACCTCGCCGGGCGGCACCACGGCCGCGGCGCTGGGCGTGCTGATGGACCCGGCGACCGGTTTTGCCCCCTTGCTGCGCCGCGCGGTCAAGGCCGCTGCCGATCGCGGACGGGAGCTTGGTGCATGACCATCACTTATGCCGATTTCGAGGCGGTCGATATCCGCGTGGGCCGCATCACTCGCGCCGAACCCTTTCCCGAGGCGCGCAAACCCGCGATCAGGCTCTGGGTCGATTTCGGGCCACAGATTGGCGAAAAGCGGTCCTCTGCCCAGATAACCAGGCATTATGATCCGGCGACGCTGGTCGGGCGCCAGGTGCTGGCGGTGGTGAACTTTCCGCCCCGCCAGATTGGCCCCGTGATGTCCGAAGTTCTGGTGCTGGGTGTACCAGATGCCGACGGCGAGGTCGTATTGGTTGGGCCGGGTCACGATGTTCCTTTGGGAGGGAAACTGTTTTGAAAAAGCTGCTGATCACTCGTCGCCTGCCAGACCGCGTGCTGGAAGCCGCCCGCGCCCGGTTCGACGTCACCTTGCGCGACAACACCGCCGTTCTGACGCCCGCCGAACTGCGCGGCGCCCTTATTGATTATGACGCCGTGCTGCCCACGCTGGGTGACCGGTTTCAGATCGACGTCTTTGACGATGTGCCGAAACCTCGTGCGAAAATCCTTGCTAATTTCGGCGTCGGCTACAACCACATCGATGCCAACGCGGCACGGGCGGCAGGCATCGCCGTGACCAACACACCCGGGGCCGTCACCGATGCGACCGCCGACATCGCGCTGGCGTTGATCCTTATGACGGCCCGCCGTCTGGGCGAAGGCGAACGCGTCCTCCGCGCAGGTCAGTGGCACGGCTGGGGCCCGGTGCAGATGCTGGGCATGCACGTGACTGGCAAGACCGTCGGCATCATCGGGATGGGCCGTATCGGCAAGGCAATCGCCCGGCGCTGCCATTTCGGGTTCGGGATGCAGGTTCTGTTCTTCAACCGCTCCACCGTCGAGGAGCCTGGCATGCCGGCGCAGCAGGTGACGATGGCCGAGGCGATGGCGGCGGACGTGGTCGTGGTGGCGGTCCCCGGTGGCGCGGAGACGCATCACCTGATCAACGAAACAACGTTGGCCTGGATGAAACCGACGGGCATCTTCGTCAACATCAGCCGGGGGGATGTGGTGAACGAGGCAGCGTTGATCGCGGCGCTTCAGGCAGGCCAGATCGCTGGCGCAGGTCTGGATGTCTATGAGTTTGAACCAGCGGTCCCCGCTGCCCTGATGGCGATGGAAAACGTGACGCTGATCCCGCATCTGGGCACGGCGGCGCTGGAAGTGCGTGAGGCGATGGGCTTGATGGCTGTCGACAACCTGATCGCCTGGGACGAAGGGCGCGACTTGCCCAACCGTGTCTGACGGGGTGGGCTTAAGCCATGATCATTTCGCGCGCCCGACGCTTCATCTTTGTTCATGTTCCGAAAACCGGCGGCACGGCGCTGACCATGGCGCTGGAGGCGCGCGCGGCCAAGGACGACATCCTGATCGGCGACACACCGAAAGCACGCGCCCGCAAGGGTCGACTGAAGGGCGTCAAGTCAGAGGGACGCCTTTGGAAACATTCAACGCTGGCCGATGTCGCAGGGCTGGTGACCGAGGCAGAGGTCGCCGCGTTCTTTACCCTGACGATCGTGCGCAACCCTTGGGACCGCCTCGTCAGCTATTACCACTGGCTGCGGGGACAAGGCTTTGCCCATCCGGCAGTCGGCCTGGCCAAGGCACTGGAATTCAGTGCGTTTCTGCACCATCCCCAGACCCAGACCAGCCTGCGGATGTGGCCATATGGCGCCTATATGCGTGATGTCCTGGGAACCGAAAGGTGCAGACTGTTTGCAAGACTGGAGCATCTGGAACAGGACCTTGCGCCATTCGAGGCGCATCTGGGATTTCGTCTGCCCCCCTTGCCACGCGTCAACCAAAGCACTCGGCTCCGTGATTGGCGAGGGTATTATTCCGGCGCGGACATGGCGCTTGTTGCAGACCTGTGTGCCGACGACATCGCGCGGTTTGGCTATGCGTTTGATGACGCGACCGGGACTTAACCGCCCGTTCGCGACCACACCTTGCCTCGTCCCAATAATGCCATAACTTGGCTGATCACGCCGCCCGCTGGGCCACCGCGAACCTGCCATAGAATGTCTCGCCCTTGGTCGCCATCTCGCGCAGCAATGCAGGCGCATGGAACCGGGGGCCGAACTGGGCGGAAAGGCCGCGGCAGATCTCCACCGCATGTGCGGCCCCCAACATGTCGAGCCAGCTGAACGGCCCGCCAGACCAAGGCGCAAAACCCCAGCCGAGGATCGCACCCACATCGCCCTCGCGGATATCGGTCAGAACGCCGTCCTCCAGTGCACGGACCGCCTCCAGCACCTGCGAAAACAACAGTCTGTGCTGAACGTCGGTCAGGCTGGGCTGTATCTTGTCGGCGGGGTATTTCTGCGCAAGTCCATCCCACAACCCCTGACGTTCGCCTTTGTCATCATAGACATAGAACCCGGACATGGACTTGCGGCCAAGCCGCCCTTGGTCGGCCATCCAGAACAGAACTTTGTCGACTGCTTCGTCGGGGTAATCATCCCCCATCGCCGCCTTGGTCGCCTTGGCGATCTTCACACCAAGTTCGATCGACGTCTCGTCCACCAGCTGAAGCGGCCCAAGCGGCATGCCCACCAGCTTGGCCGCGTTCTCCACCAGCGCTGGTTCCACGCCTTCGGCAACCATGCGGATGCCTTCGTTGATATAGGGGATGATGCAGCGGTTGGCGTAAAAGAACCGCGCGTCGTTGACCACGATCGGGGTTTTGCGCAACTGGCGCACGAAATCCATCGCCTTGGCGACGGCCGTGTCGCCGGTCTCCTTGCCCCGGATGATCTCCACCAGATTCATCTTGTCGACAGGGCTGAAGAAATGGATGCCGATGAACTGATCGGGGCGTCCGGACGCCTGGGCCAGACCCGTGATCGGCAGGGTGGAGGTGTTGGTGGCAAGGATGCAGTCGGCGGGGATTGCGGCCTCGATCTTGGCGGTGACCTCCGCCTTTATCTTGGGGTCTTCGAACACCGCCTCGACGATCAGGTCGCAGTCACCAAGCGCGGCATAGTCGGTCGTGGCGGTGATGCGCCCCAGCACCTCGGCCTTTTTCTCGGGCGTCACCTTGCGGCGCTGGATACCCTTGTCGAGCAGGCCTTCGGAATGCGCACGTCCCCGGTCGGCGGCGTCTTGCGTGGCGTCAATCAGGACAACCTCGATCCCCGCATTAGCAGCCACATAAGCGATGCCTGCCCCCATCATGCCTGCCCCGATCACACCCACCTTGCGCACGGACTGGTCTGGTGCCTTGGGCCGGTTTGCGCCTTTTTCCAGCGCTTCCTTGTTGATGAACAGGCTGCGGATCATGGCCGAGGATGACGGGTTCATGAGGACCCCGGTGAACCAGCGCGCCTCGATCCGGATGGCGGTGTCGAACGGTACCAGCGCGCCTTCATAAACCGCCGACAGCAGTGCCTTGGCGGCAGGATAGACCCCCATCGTCTTGCCATGCACCATCGCCGACGCCCCGACAAAGGTCATGAAGCCTGCAGGGTGGTAGGGGGTCCCGCCCGGCATCTTGTAACCCTTGGCGTCCCAGGGTTTCACAAGGTCCGCGTCCGTGGCTGACAGCACCCAGTCTTTGGCCCGCGACAACAATTCCTCGGGCGGCACCACCTCGTCGATCACTCCGGCAGCCTTCGCCCCTTTGGGGTCGTTCAACTTGCCCTCAAGCAGCAGGGGTGCGGCCATCATGGCCCCCATCTTGCGCACCAGTCGCGTGGTGCCACCCATGCCGGGGAAGATGCCGACCAAGATTTCCGGCAGGCCAATCTTGGCGCGGGGGTTGTCGGCGGCGATGATCCTGTGGCAGGCAAGTGGGATTTCCAAACCGATCCCGAGTGCGGTTCCGGGCAGCGCCGCCACGATGGGTTTGCCGCCCTTCAGCGATTTCGGGTCCATTCCGGCGCGCTCGATCTTGCGCAGGATCGCATGCGTGGCCATGACGCCGTCAAAGAGGCCCTGCGCGCCGCCTTCCTTCATCCGGGCGATGACGTTCAGATCCATCCCGCCGGCGAAATCCCGCTTGGCCGAAGTCAGGATCACGCCCTTGACGCCTGCATCGCCGAGCACGCGGTCGATCAGGGCGTCCAGTTCGACAAAGCCTGCCGTGCTCATCACATTCATGGACCGGCCCGGCGTGTCCCACAAAATCGTGGCAACGCCGTCGGCATCAGTGGTCATGGTGAAATCGGTCATGGTGTGCTCCTGACAGGATATTCCGTGCCGTCGCGCCGCAGATAGCGCCGGGTTGGGCCGTCAACATGTGTGATGAGGTCGTGATCGGTGTAATGGACAACGTCTTGCTGCAACCGCGTGCCGACCACGAGGTAACGCACAGGCCCTTCCGAGCGGTTGTCGAGACGGTGCCCGACGGGTTGCCCCGCAGGCCAGCACGCCATGTCCCCGGGACGAAGAAGCGTTTCGCCGGTTTCGACAAGCACGGCCTCGCCTTCCAGCATGTAGATCGCCTCATCCTCCGCCTCGTGCCAATGGCGGTGCCCGGAACTGGAGCCGGGTGGCAGTTCTTCGACAAAGGCGCCGAACTGCGTCAGCCCGCCGGTGTCGGACAAAAGCCGAAAGGCATAGGGGCCGGGGCCAGGGCCGGTGATGGGATGGGTCGGGTTGGCCGTGGCCCAAGACTCTGGCGAGTCCCGCAGGACATTTGGCCGTGGGGTGCCGTCAAACGGGTGGCCCCACGGAGCCGGCAGGTTGAGGAGTTCGGGCGGCAGATCGCCGCCTTTCAGGAGCGAGCCATCGGCGGCCTCGATGCGCCAGGTCGCGCTGGCGTTGATCTGGCGGCGACCGTCGTCCGAATAGGTGCAGATGTCGCCCGCCGCACGGCTGCCAACGATAATCCAGCGGCACGGCGCGTCGCCCCGGTTAGTCAGGTGATGGGCGTTCGGATCGCCGTGACGCCAGCACACGGCATCGCCCGGGAAAAGGTCCTGCATGCCGTTGTCATCGCGCAGTGTTGCGCTGCCGGAGAGCATGTACAGGAACTCATCCTCAGCCGAATGCCAGTGGCGGTGGCTGGACCACGCGCCGGGGGCCAGAGTGTCGATATAGGCACCGAACTGGTTCAGCCCCCCCGCGACCGACAGGTGCAAGGTGGACAAGCCAGCCTCGCCGCTGGTTGGGGCCTTCGCGGGATCGACCTTCATCGCGGGCCTTGCCAGTCGGTGCCGTCCTTGTAGGTAAAGCGGCTCGCGCCGCCCCCCTGATGCACCATGAAATCGACATCGGAATAGGTCGCGACCTCGGTCTTGGCCTTGGTGCCGACAACGAGAAACCGCGCTTCTTGGTCCGTGTGGTTGATGAACTGGTGTCCGTCCGGCACGCCGGCGGGAAATGCCGCGCAGTCGCCGACCCGCATGACTTCGGGGCCCGCATCCGTGACCATCGTGCATTCGCCGGTCAGGACGATCACGAACTCGTCTTCGTTCAAATGCCAATGCCGCAGTGAAGACTTCGCCCCCGGTCGGAGGATGACAATATTCACGCCGAACTGCGTCAGCCCGCCTGCCTCACCCAGCCGCAGGGACGACCGTCCCGCAACCTCCGCATCGTAAGGCGCAGGGTAGATCGAGCTGGTTTTCATTGGGGCTTTTGACAGATCGAGTTTCGGCATCACACCCTCTCGATGATGGTGGCCGCCCCCATGCCCGATGCGATGCAAAGGGTGGCAAGACCCACGGATTTGCCTGACCGTTCCAACTCATCCAGCAGGGTGCCGATGATGATCGCGCCGGTGGCCCCCAAAGGGTGACCCATGGCGATGGAGCCGCCATTGACGTTGACGACACCTGGATCGACATCGAACGCCTGCTGAAAGCGCAGGACGACGCTGGCAAACGCCTCGTTCACCTCAAAAAGATCGATGTCGTCGATGGTCATGCCTGCGTCGCGCAGGATTTTCTGGGTCACGGGGACCGGACCTGTCAGCATGATGGTGGGATCGGTGCCGATCTTGGCAGTGGCGCGAATGCGCGCGCGGGGCGTCAGCCCATGTGCCCGCCCGAATTCAGCGGACCCTATCAGCAAGGCGGCCGCCCCGTCGACGATGCCGCTGGAATTGCCCGCATGGTGGATATGGTTGATCCGTTCGAGATGCGGGTACTTCATCATGGCGATCTTGTCGAAGCCGGGCATCGTCTCGCCGATGTCCTTGAAGGCGGCCTTCAGTGATCCCAAGGCCTGCATATCCGTGCCGGGGCGCATGTATTCGTCATGCGCAAGGATCGGCAGACCGTTCTGATCAAGGATCGGGATCACGGATTTCGCGAAACGCCCGTCTTTCCACGCCGCCGCCGCCCGCCGCTGAGATTCCACCGCCAGTAGGTCGGCGTCATCGCGCGAAAATCCGTACTCGGTCGCGATGATGTCCGCACTGATCCCCTGCGGCACGAAATAGGTCTTCATCGCAAGGCTCGGGTCCACCGCGATCGCAGCACCATCGCTGCCCATCGCGACGCGTCCCATCATCTCCACCCCGCCCGCAATGTAGGCCTGACCCGCGCCCCCTTTGATCTGGTTTGCGGCCAGATTTACCGCCTCCATCCCACTGGCGCAAAAGCGGTTGATGGCAAGGCCGGGGATGGACTCGTCAAGATCAGACGCAAGGACCGCAGACCGCGCAAGACACCCGCCCTGCTCGCCCACTTGCGTGACATTGCCCCAGATCACGTCTTCGACCGCGTGCCCGGCCAAGCCGTTGCGCGCCTTGACCGCATTCAGCACCTTGGCCGACAAGGCGACTGCCGTGACTTCGTGCAAGCTGCCATCCGCCCGCCCCTTGCCACGCGGGGATCGCACGGCGTCATAGATGAAAGCGTCTGACATGGGCTGCCTCCTTCAGGCGCGGTCGGCGGGAGAGCCGGGCATCAGGGCATAGGGTGCCTGCCAGCCCGGAGTTGCGGCAATCGCATCGAGCCAGCGGTCGATATGCGGCCAGTCCTTGCGGTCGAACCCGAAAGGCTCTGGGTAATACAGGTAGGAACAGCAGCTCAGATCCGCAATGGTCAGCCCGGCGCCGGCGACCCATGACCGGTTGGCAAGGTGATCGTTCAGGATCGTGTAGGCGCCTTTCAGGCGGCCCTGCAGAAACGGAATAACGCCTGCGGGGCGCTTCTCCTCGGGCAGAAAATTGGCCAGGTACCGCGCCGTGCCGATCTGCGTCGACAGTTTGTGATTGTCCCAGAACAGCCAGCGCAGGATTTCCCGCCGTTCCGCCGCCGACCGCCCACCCAGCTTGCCGGATTTCGAACTGACATAGTCCAGGATCACGCCCGATTGCGTCAGTGTGGTCTCGCCGTCCACGAGCACCGGCACCTCGCCCATTTCGTTGATCGCGCGGAAGGCCGGGGTGCGCGTCTCGCCATTGAAAAAGTCGACAAAGACCGGCTCCCAGTCCTGATCCGCAAGGGTCAGCGCCAGCGCCGCCTTGTAGGCATTTCCGGACTCGCCAAAGCAGTAGAGTTTCATCGTCATGGTCGTCTCCGGTCAGGGGCCTGAATTTGGCCTTGGGTCTTGTGAAAAGGTCAGCCCGCCATCAGGATCGACACCGGGAAGCGGCAGACAGGGGTCATTTCTTGCGCGCCTCCAGCTCGGCATTGAACAGCCGCATCCGGTGGGTCAGGTTATCCTCGTTGATGACGCTGGAAAAATTCTCGAACAGGAACGACAGCGCCTCGCCCTCGTCCAGACCCGCCTCGGTGGAAAAACGTTTCAGGCGGCGATAGGCATCTTCGGTCATCGCGACCGGAAAGCGGCGTGTCAAGCGCAGGCGTTTGGGCATCGGGCTACTCCGGCGACTGCCGCGAGGCGACGCGCCATGCTGCAGGAGAGGGGATTTCAGGCAAGACTGGCAGCTCTGCCAACCAGTCCACCCGGGATTCGACCGAAATACTCTCATGCGGATGAAAGGCAAAGCCGGGGGCAAGCGTCCCGGCCATGATTTCGGTCGTGTTGCCGCTGCGATAGTAAAGGGGGGTGCCGCAGGTGCTGCAAAACCCGCGCAAAGCCACATCGGACGATGCCCATTCTGCGGGCTGTCCGGCCCAGGCAATGCGGTCGGACGGCACCTCCAACATAGGCGCAAAGGCGTTGCCGGTGGCACGTTGGCACATGCGGCAATGGCAGACCACCGACTTCGCGGGGCCTGCGCCAATCGTGTAGCGGACTGCGCCACACTGACAGCCGCCATGGGCCTTTGGTTCTTCGCGCCACCCGCGTTGCATCTTGTTCCCTCAATATTTCAGAACGCCTCGGCCGCCAGCGCCATCACGGGTTCGGCCCCGCTTTCGATCCGCGCAAGATGCATCGCACAAGCCGGCAATTGTCGCGCCATGTAATAGCGCCCGGTGGCAATCTTGGCCTCCAGGAACGACCGGTCCGCATCGCCAGCATCGAGCCCAACATAGGCCGCCTTGGCCATCCGCGTCCACATCAACCCCAGGCAGACATGGCCCATCATGTGCAGAAAGTCGGTCGATCCCGCCAAGGCAGCGTTGGGTGACTTCATACCGTTCTGCATGAAGAACATCGCCGCCTGCTGCAGCTGTTTGGATGCCGACTTCAAGGGATCAGCAAAGCCTTTCATCCGGTCATCACCGTCAAGCGCACGGCACTCTGCCTTGATGATCTCGAAAAACGCCATGATGTGCTTGCCGCCATCCTGGCCCAGCTTGCGTCCGACAAGGTCCAACGCCTGGATGCCGTTGGCACCTTCGTAGATCATCGCGATCCGGGCATCGCGGACGAACTGGCTCATCCCCCAATCCTCGACATAGCCGTGACCGCCAAAAACCTGCTGGGCTGAAACCGCCGTATCGAACCCCTTGTCGGTCTGGAACCCCTTGATGACAGGGGTCAGAAGGCTGATCAGCCCCTCGGCTGCGGCATCGCCATGGGTCGCGCGGTCGATCAGCGACGCCCCCCAGAATGTCAGGGCACGCGCCCCTTCGACAAAGCTTTTCTGATCCATCAGGGTGCGGCGGATGTCGGGATGCACGATCAGGGGATCGGCGGGACCGCCAGGATTTGCCGCACCCGTCACCGCGCGCCCCTGCAGCCGGTCTCGGGCGTAGGCCAGTGCGTTCTGGTAAGCCGCCTCGCCTTGCGCATAGCCCTGCACGCCCACGCCGATCCGTGCCTCGTTCATCATGGTAAACATCGCGCGCATGCCCTTGTGCAGATCGCCAAGCAGATATCCTGTCGCGCCATCATAGTTCATCACGCAGGTCGCGTTGCCGTGTATGCCCATCTTCTCTTCGATCTTGCCAGCCGACACAGCGTTGCGGGCCCCGAGCGCGCCATCGTCCTTGACCAGAAACTTGGGCACGATGAAGAGGCTGATGCCCTTGGTCCCGTCGCCACCCCCAGGCGCCTTGGCCAGGACCAGATGCACGATGTTGGCCGCAAGGTCGTGTTCGCCGGCTGAAATGAAGATCTTGGTGCCGGTGATCTTGTAGGTGCCGTCGTCCTGCGGTTCCGCACGGGTACGCATCAGCCCCAGATCGGTGCCGCAGTGCGGTTCTGTCAGGTTCATCGTGCCGGTCCATTCGCAGGACACAAGCTTGGGCAGCCACGTCGCCTTTTGGCCATCGGTTCCATGCGCGTGGATCGCGGAGTAGGCCCCGTGGGTCAGACCGGGATACATGAAGAATGCCATGTTCGCGGCGACGAAGATCTCGCCCGTGGCGGTGCCCATCAGGTAGGGCAACCCTTGGCCCCCAAAGGCCGGATCGCAGTCAAGCGCAGGCCAGCCCGCCGCGCCGAACGCATCAAAGGCCGCCTTGAACCCTGTTGGCGTGCGCACGACACCGTTTTCAAGTCGGCAGCCCTCGCGGTCGCCGACCGCGTTCAGGGGGGCCAGCACTTCGGTCGCGAACCTGCCCGCCTCGTCGAGGATCGCAGCGGTAAAGTCGCGGTCCAGATCGCTGTAGCCCGGAATGTCCGAATGCCCGATCCCCATCACCTGATGCAGCAGGAACTGCATGTCTTTGACCGGTGCGACGTACTGGGGCATGGCGTGATCCTTTTGTCAAAATGCTCGGGCGCAAAAGAAAAAGCTAACGCCGCCCAAGCCTTGCAACAAGCATATAGGAACAATCTGCCATGATTCAGCGTGACGTGGCGTCACCCTGCTGCGGTTGATCCGGTCAATCCTCGGCGTGTTTGCGCAGTTCTTCGACCGCCGTTGCATGCAGCGCTTTCAGGTCCTGGATCGTGACCTTCAACTCTTCGTGCTGCTGTTCAAGCGCTGCAACCTGGCGCTCGGCGAGTTGAAGCCAGTGTTCCAGCTGTGAGCGCGTGCCCTTTTGGCGATAGATCAGCAGCCATTGGCGAATTTCCTCAAGGCTGAAGCCAAAACGGCGACCCCGCAGGATCAGCGTCAGTCGGGCAAACTCTCGCGGGCCATAAAGCCGCGTTCGCCCCACGCGTTCGGGTGCCAAAAGCTCGATGTATTCGTAGTACCGCAAGGTTCGTGGCGTGACGTCAAAACGGGCGCACATCTCCTTGAGGCTGAGGCGCAGATCGTCCATCGTGTTTTTCCCGAGGCCTGATGGACAGGTTACGCGCTGAACCTGCGTGTTGCAACTGCAAGGGTCCCCCCTTGCGCTTGGCGCCCCCCGCAGGTTTCATGCATCATCGGTGAGGACCCCATGACAGACCGCAAGACCATCGCGCAGAAGTTCATCAACGTCTTGCCCCACAGCCACGCTCTTGGCATGAAACTTGATGACATCGGTGACGGCTGGGCGATCCTGTCGATGCCCTATGATCCCAAACTGATCGGTGACCCGCAGACCGGTGTGATCCACGGCGGGGCTGTTTCGGCGCTGATGGACACGGCATCGGGCGCCGCGGTGATGATGCATCCGACCGCCCCCCTGGCCACCGCCACGCTGGACCTGCGCATCGACTATATGCGCCCTGCGACCCCGGGCCAGACATTGCGCGCCCGGGCCGAATGCCATCATGTGACGCGCAGCATCGCCTTTGTCCGGGCGGTCGCCACAGATGATGATGAAAGCCGCCCCGTGGCCACCGCCACCAGCGCCTTTACCATCGACAGCGAGCCTCGCTGATGGCTTCCCCTCCGCCGGAACCCGTGCAAGTAATCAAACAACGCCGTGACAGCGCGCTGAACCGTCTGGTCGAGGCGGTTCCCTACATCCAATTTCTGGGCATCAGGTTCGACCGGCGTGGCGATGAACTGACGGCCGTCATGCCGTTCAAGGAAAGCCTGATCGGCAATCCGCGTCTGCCTGCCCTACATGGCGGTGCCACGGCGGCTTTTCTCGAAGTGGCCGCGATCGTGGAGTTGTCCTGGACTTCGCTTTGGGATGCGATGGAGGCGGGTCGCCTTGATCCGGCAAATGTCGGGGCGGACGGCCTGGCAATGCCCAAGACCATCGATTTCACCATTGACTACCTGCGGCCGGGCCTGCCCCGCGACGCCTATGCGCGTGCGCGTGTCAACCGGTCCGGCCGCCGCTATGCATCCGTCCATGTCGAGGCGTGGCAGGACAACCGCAGCCGCCTCTTTGCGCAGGCGACGGGGCATTTCCTGATGCCCGGGGACCGTGCCGGCTGATCTTGTCGTCGTGCAACAGGGCGTTAGCCTTTTGTCTTGCACTCGATCCATCTAAAACTGTCGCAACCCGGCGAGTCACAAACCGTCCCATCGGAAATGATCCGGGTTGGTATTCCGGGATCAACCCACTGAACGAACCGCACCGACCGACGGTGACCATTGGCGCGGCAGAAGGCATCTGCTGCAGGCTGGCCGCACCGCTTGCTGAACGACCGGCACCAGTCGAGCAAGACGCCGTCAACCTGTGGCTCGTCAATGCGGACCACGTCATTTTCTGCAAAGACCGGCGACCCGCTGAGAACCAGGGCAGCAAGCAGCGCGGGAAAAGAAAGTCTTCGTGACATGGTTGCCTCCAAATCTACTGGTTGAAATGGGATGGACGCCTCGCAGCGCAGAACATCTTGTCGACCCTGACCCAGAAGTTACCGCCTGAAGGAAATCTGCGTCAAGCATGATCGGGAAGTGACTGCCCGTCGGCCACAACCGCTCGCGCAGTCAGACCGCCGCTACCACCGCATCAACCTAAAGGCTGTGGCTGCAGCCCATCCGGCAAGGGCCGCAATCGTGATCGCAAGAATGCCGTAGATCACAGGTGCGTCCAGCGCCATGCGGTAGATGAACCGCTCCAACCCTTCCTTGCGCACGCCGATGGTGCGGTCCTGCATGGCAACGACCTTGCCACCACGCGTCAAGAACAACCTTACCACATAGTCGCCTTCGACCAGGTTCGCGGGCAACAACACGTCGGCGCGAAAGAGCGTGTCTTCATTCAAGTCGACCGCCCCTTCCTTGACGCCGTAGGTGCCATCGGCCATGCGCAGCCGGATCAGCGCCGCGACGAAATCTGGTGCCTGCGTCGCTTCGCTGCTGATACCAACCGCCCGGATGGCCGACGGGATCGAGATCCTGTGGCGCAGGTTCTCGGTCTGGGTCAGGATTTCCGGCAGCGGGCCCGTGGTCGCGATGACGTAAAAGCTGGGTGCGCGGTCTATTTCGACCTCGGCATTGTTGATCCAGATACCGGCCACCCGTTCCTTGCGCCGGATCGTCAGCGGCGTCGACGGGCCCTGGACGGTCACGATGACGTTCAGCGGGCTGTCAGTCGGAGCTGGCTCCTCTCGTTTGACCGCCCCATAGATCAAGATCTCTGACCCGTCGAAATCCGCCGTGATCGACACGCGGTTCTGGCTGAGCCCAGACACAATGGTTTCCGCGACGCCCGGCGAAGCAGCCAGAACAGTCAGGATGGCAAGGGCGAAAAGCTGTCTCATGACACCTTCACCGGCGAGATCGAGAACAGCTCGGACGGTTCGATCAAAAGGTCAAAGGCGATCTTGACCGCCACCGCCAGCACCAAAAGCGCCAAAAGCACGCGCAATTGTTCTGCCTTCAGCCGTACACCTACGCGCGCCCCGATCTGCGCGCCAATCACACCGCCCAGGATCAGCAATGCCGCGAGCAACAGATCGACCGTCTGCGAGGTCAATGCGTGCATGAAGGCCGTAAAGGCCGCCACAAAGATGATCTGAAACAGCGAGGTGCCGACAACCACCTTGGTCGGCATGCCCAGGATATAGATCATCGCGGGCACCATGATGAAGCCGCCACCGACCCCCATGATGGCCGCGAGGAAACCGACCATCGCGCCCACCGCCAATGGCGGCAGGACCGAGATGTAAAGGCCGGAGGTGCGAAACTTGACCTTGAGCGGCAGGCCATGCACCCAGTTGTGGATATGGCTGCGGCGAACGGGTGCGCTGGCGTTTTTCAATCGCCGCATTGCGCGCAACGATTCCTGCAGCATGGTCAGGCCGATGAACCCCAGAAAGACCACGTAGGACAGCTGCACGAACAGGTCGATCTGCCCGCGTGCCGACATCTGGGTGAACACCCATATTCCCAAAGTGGAGCCCGCGATGCCACCGACCAGCAACACGATCCCCATGCGAAAATCGACGCCCTTGCGCCGCAGTTGGACCAGCACCCCCGACACCGACGAGGCGACGACCTGCGTGGCCCCGGTCGCCACCGCCACTGCGGGCGAAATGCCGATGAAAAACAACAATGGGGTGATCAGAAAGCCGCCCCCGACTCCGAACATACCCGACAAGAACCCCACGATCCCGCCAAGGCCAAGGATCACGAAGGCATTGACGGACATCTCGGCGATGGGAAGGTAAAGCTGCATGGGGCAGGGCACATGGAAAACAAAGGGAGGGGACGAATTTCAGACTTGCGCCCGAAGGACTGCGAAGTCAAACGGCGGTCGCCTTCATCGCCTTTTTGACAGGAAATGCCGCAAGATGCGTTCCAGTTTTGCCGCACCCAGGGGGGCCATGGCCTTGGTATGGGCGTGGCTGATCGCCTCGTCGCTCATCCCGGCTGCCATGTTGGTGATGGTCGAGATTGCCGCCACCCGCAGGCCCAGGAACCGCGCCAGGATGACCTCCGGCACGGTGGACATGCCCACCGCATCGCCGCCGAGAACTTTCAGCATGCGGATTTCGGCCGGCGTCTCGAAAGACGGGCCGGAATACCAGCAATAGACACCCGTTGCCAAAGGGATCCCCAGCGCCTCGGCCGAGGCGGAAAGCTCGGCCCTGAGCTTGGGGTCATGGGCGTCGGTCATCGGCACGAAACGCGCGTCGGTCGGTTCTCCGATCAGGGGGTTCAGGCCGGAATAGTTGATGTGATCCGACAGCAGCATCAAATCACCCGGCGGGATGTCGGGTCGCATCGACCCCGCCGCGTTGGTAACGATCAGCTCTGGCGCGCCCAATGCCTGCAGCACCTGCAACGGCAGACGCATCGCGGCAGAATTCCCGTGTTCGTAGAAATGCTCCCGCGCGCCAAAAACAGCAACGCGCACTCCCTCAAGATCGCCGATGACGAGGTTCGGATTGTGACCGGACACGCCGATCCCCGGAAAGCCGGGCAAGTCGGCATAAGGGATGGCCACGCCGTCAACAGCCCCCGCCAGATGACCAAGCCCGGACCCGAGGATCAGGCCCAGTGCCACGGGCGCTGCCCCCGCGCGGGCGCGGATTAACGCAGCCAGATCTTCAGCGTTCCTTGACATAAGGCTCCCCCCCAGCGCGGGGCGGGATGGCCTTGCCGATGAAACCCGCCAGCACGATCACCGTCAGAACGTAAGGCAGCGCATCCAGGAACGACACGGGGATCTTGGTTCCGATGACGCGGTCGACCACATCAGGCCGCAACGCCAGCGCCTGAAAGAACCCGAACAGCAGGCATGCCCAAAGGGCCGCAACCGGTCGCCATTTGGCAAAGATCAGCGCCGCCAGTGCGATGTAGCCGCGCCCCGCCGTCATCTCGCGCCCAAAGCCTGCCTGCAGGGCCGTCGCCATATAGGCCCCCGCAAGACCACAAAGGACCCCGGTAATGGCAACCGCCGCAAAACGCAGGCCGACGACCGACACGCCCGCCGTATCCACCGCCGCCGGATTTTCGCCCACCGCACGCAGCCGCAACCCGAAACGGGTACGATAGAGCAACCACCATGATATCGGCACCAGCGCGATGGCGACGTAGACAAGGATCGAATGGCCTGAAATCACCTCGGCATAAAGCGGGCCGATGACCGGGATATCGCGCGACTCTTCTGCAAAGGGCAGGGTGATGGGGGCGAACCGCGCGGCACCTTCCAAAGGCGGCGTGCGCCCCCCTTGCTTGAACAGCCGCTCAGCAATCAGAACTGTCATGCCTGACGCCAGAAAGTTCAGCGCCACCCCGGCAATCAGCTGGTTGCCGCGAAACGTGATCGAGGCCACTCCATGGATAGCGGCCAGCGTCAGGGACGCCCCAATCCCCGCAAGCAGCCCGATCCACACCGATCCGGACAGGAACGCGACCGCACCCGACGCCATGGCTGCGACCAGCATCTTGCCTTCAAGCCCGATGTCAAAGATGCCCGCGCGTTCGGAGTAAAGTCCGGCAAGGCAGGCCAGCAGCAAGGGCGTGGCCAGCCGCAGCGTACTGTCGAGGATTTGCAAAAGGGTTGCGTAATCCATCACGCAGCCCCCAGCTTGCGGCTACGGATGAGCCCGAATATCCAGGTCAGGATCATCCGCACCATCATGTCCAATGCGCCGGTGAACAGGATGACCAGACCCTGCACCACGGTGCGCATCTCGATGGGGATATCGGTCTTCATCCCCAATGACGCCCCGCCCTGGTACAGAAATCCGAACAGGATCGCGGCAAGAAAGATGCCGATGGGGTGATTGCGGCCCATCAAGGCCACGGCGATGCCGATAAAGCCTGCCCCTTCGCCCGATCCCTGCAACAGCCTTTCGGACTGCCCCATGACATTGTTGATCGCCATCAGCCCCGCCAAACCGCCAGAAATCAGCATCGCGATCATGGTGATGCGCAAGGGTTTGATCCCGGCGTAAAGCGACGCCTTTTCGGATTTGCCAAAGGCGCGGATCTGATAGCCAAGCCGGGTCCGCCACAGCAGGGCCCAGATCGCCACGCAAGCCAGGATTGCGATAAAAAAGGTCACGTTTGCAGGCACGTTCACATACGAGATGTCGCCAGCCTTGGTCAGCTTGAGGGTGCCATCCGGGTTGTACCTGACAAAAAGGTCCTGAATCAGCGGTATATCCGTCAGCGAAGGCAGCCGCGCCTCGAC